>CAVZMS010000021.1:0-11945 GCA_963776085.1 uncultured delta proteobacterium | reverse complement strand
GAGAATGTTTTTTATCGGAATAATCACAAGGGGCAACAGGCGATAAGCCTGTGGCCCCTTGTGATTAAGTGCAGCACTCGTTTTCGGTGAACCCTATTTTCTATTCCAAGGGGCAAAGCGCAGCAGCCACATTGACACTTGCCTAAGCCTTTGAATCAGCTTCAAATGGGAGATCAGAAGGCGTATCTTATGCCTATATAAAGGTTATGGCTTGAATAGTCCATTTTCGTGGTACCATATTTCAGAGTTGAATTCCCCTGATAGCGATATTTACAATCGAAGGTGACTTTATCATTTATAGCATAACCTATTCCTGCGCCTACCTCGTAGGCAAATACCCCACGCTGATAATCTATCGCTAATGGACGTCCGTTTGGCACCTTAGTTTCAATACTAGCAAACCCTATACCAACACTGAAAAATGGTTTAAATGCGTTCTTACTTGGCCAGTCATAGTAGGCATTACATAGAATCAAAGTATTAGTGACTTTACCTTTTGCATCTTTACTCCCTTCTTTTTTAATATCATTTCTCTGGCGTGTAATTTCTTCCTCGATCCTGAAGCTGTCAAGAAAACCATATCCGATGGCCGCCCCATATGCCAATCCTAATTTTGTTTCAAGATCTATATGCGGGCCTGGTGGTATGACTACATAATCAGTAAAATTCATATTGGGAACATCTGTAAGACCTAAATTACCGCTCACATATAGACCGTCGGCACTATATGCAATGGGGGAGATCGAGAGTAGGATGGCGCAACAAACGGTAATTAAAAATGTTTTTTTCATCTTTTTTTCCTCCTTTTAAAGATTGGCGTTGTTTTCAGTTTAGATTGTTAAAAAGTCTGACCGTATGTGCAATTTTGATTTTATATTATATATCACCACCTTTCAACTTTCTTTTATGTATTCTTTCCACCAAGCAGCGTAATTAGCCTTGCCTTTCTCAGGGGTTGAGATAATTTTTTATGAGGTGTTTTCCCGTTTGATTCCCTCAAAAAGACAGAAGATTAAGAAAAAATGAATTTGATAAAGCATACTAAAAAGAAAAATTAAGTTTGTCAATAAGAACCTAAAGAAAAAATTGGCCTTTTCATCTTGTCAGTGTATCATTCAGGGGGAGGTTTTGCTGGTAAGTGCTCTATGCCTTCAGCAATACCTTTTCTCAGCTTGACGATATCCTCCGGTGAATAGGGTAAACGACTATTGTGTTTCGGATGATTCGATATATCATAACCCTCAGACAGTGAGTACCTGGATTCAAATAAGACATGCATCCATTGAACCGGTTTATCCACTTTCAATGTTTTAATCGGACAGTGAACTACTCCCTTGGGAATATAGATAATCGTAGTAGTATCGACGATATGGCGTTCCTGCTCTTCTCCATATATATCTCAATTTCCGCGCCAAATTCGAAATAGTTTTGAGGATTACCGCCAAAGATAAAAAAGAGTTCAACTAATCCCTGAATCGTCCATTATGAAGGCAGATGCTCTTTTACGACATTGATAAGCGCCCTGATATTCTCCTCCTTGCTATTATCAATCTGGCAACCCGGACTGAGGATAAAACCGCCGTCCCTTCCGCAGTAGTCAATGAGGTCCTTGCAGTAGTCGGTTATATTATCGGGGTTGCCGGTTGCGATTAATGAGATCGGGATGTTGCCCATTATGCAACATTTATCACCAAGAACGTCTTTTGCCCGGTGCATATCTGTTCTATCGAAATACCATACCGTCGAGGCCCTGGGCAGCTCTGCTATGTATTCAAGTCTCCTGTTGAAACCGCCTTCCGCGAACGGAACAGGAATTAATCCTTCATTAATCAGTTTAAAAAGGGATTTTTTAAAGGTCGGCCAGTAGAATTTTTCAAACTGCTCATTGGACATATGATAATCATCGCCCTTGTGCAAAGGGATCATAACAAGGGGGGAATCTCCCAGGGGAACATCCGGATCCGGGATAAGAGAAAGGATTTTTTCACAGGCCTCGATAATTTTATCCGGATTGCGATGAAGATCAAGCATAATTCCTACTAGCGCCCCTTAATGAATCGCCTAAAATATCATAGGGGGCAGTTCCTGCCGCCCCGCCCGTTCCAAGTTGCGCAAGAGAAGGATAACCCATTTCCCTTATGCGTTTCATCATATTAAAGTTTATCATATTGGGCTTCTCCAACATTTCCGCGGACTTTTTTAAAATATCAAGGGCCTCCTGCAATTCCGGGTCCATAAAAGGCATTGTGACCCCTCCGAACATGATACCTTGTATGGAAAACTGAGGCAGTTTGCGAAGTCCCTTCAAGGCACGATTCTGACGCGGCAGAAAAACCCTTGATACGAAATCGGATGGATCATTAATAAAATGATCATATTCATCAACAGTCATATATTCATTTTCCAATGCCTGATATGTACTTTCATCAGGGAGATTATAACCAGGCCACCTAAGGTTTGTAACTCCGAGGAGTTCCATGGATTTTCCTGACATCATGAATATTATTTGACCGGTGTCAGGATCATGTTCTATATGAAAATCTATTACTGCCTGCGCTACGTCTTGCCATCGATCGTACAGGGTCGCCTTAAAAGGAATGCCTGCCCTTTTCAATATGTAACCGCCCGCCAGAACGCTTAAGGGAACCCTCGCCGGCGCCTTCTTCATCTCAACAGCATCCCGGAAAAGCGTTACCAGTTCTTTGTACTTCGCCTCGGCTTCAGGACTTTCAAACCGGATTCCTTCCGCGCTGACCCATGCATCCAGTCTCATGGTTCTTCTTTCTTCCGGTGTCAATTCATTCCAATTATCAGGTTTTTTCCGCATGCTTTACCTCATGTTTGAAGTTTAATTAATTACTATACAAGCGGACCACCCTGGGGCGCTACACCATTCGGATCAAATGCCTGTTTAATCTTATCCCACCATACATTGAAGTTGGACATTGCCGGCGCTACATCATCGGCAACCGGGCCCATCAACAAGGCGAAGTAACGTTCCTTGAAAGCCCTTTCACTTTGCTCTTTATGCCATCCGTCCACGGCCTTTGCTGCTTCAGGATCCAGCGGATCGTATTTACAGAATATCTCCGTCTTGCCGACATGACCCTGTTCAACGCCCCATCCAAAGAAGCCTCCGCTATCGTCTACTATATAGCCCTTTTCTATCAAGGGCAACTTTGCTTCTCCGGCTCCTACGGCCCACTTTATGGTCAGGTCTCTCTGGCCCATAATTGGAATTGATTTAAACATTCCTCCGGGCCGGAATGTCTCTCTGATGGAGGCGGATATCCTTATGCACTGGCATAACAGGATTCCTTCGGTCTCGGGATCTTCCACTGATTTTAAGGACTGGCCGCCGGATTCACTGATAATCTGCTCCAGAGCTTTTTTCTTGAATGCAAAATCTGCCGCGGAGTTGCCGGCTATTATTACAAAGAAACCGGGTCCCAGCTTCTCTTTGTCCATTTGCTTGAAGATTTTCTCCTCGTCTTCATTGCATGTTGTTATATTAGCGGCTACCATTGAAACATTAAAACCCATTAACTCAAAACATATTTCATTTTCTCCAAGTTTGATTTCCGCTTCCCACATCTTCTCTACTGACGGGAAGCTGTAATAACGCGCCATCATATTAGGCGGTATCTCAGAAAGGGTGTATTTTGGTGATTTCCCCTGTATAGGGAATTTCGCTGGTCCCGGGTAGTGATATAGTTTTACCGCCGCCTTTGTAAAGACTCCCGGCGTTACACCCGGCGGCACCGCACTGGTAAGAATGGCCCTCAGGGAAGGGCCGGGCCCGTCTCCACAGAACCACTCATTCACAGATCCCAGGGCGCCTGAACGGACTATTTCTCCTTCAGGAGTTACCCATTCAATGGCAAGATGGTTTCTATCATCACCGCCGGTGCTTTGATCCAGATGTCCGTGTCCCCTGAGCAGGGCTGAACATTGAGTACCCGCCCCCTTTACGTTGCAATGCAGTCCCCTCTTGAATAACTCGGCCTGCAGCTGTGCCGTGATAACATAGGGCTCGACCACGGCATACATATTTTTCTCGTTGATCTCAATGATGCGGTTCATCCTTCTCATCTCAATATAGATAATGCCTGGCGGAAACATTCCTGTCCAGGCCGTGCTTACCGCGGAAAAGGGCAGCTTATGTTTGTTACACAGCTTGATTATCGCTTGAACTTGAGCGGTATTCGCCGGAAGCACTACAGCCGCGTGTTGCACTCCGTGATAGGAAGGCATAATTGCCGGGTCATCACAGATATACTCCGTGCCGACCACATCTTCGAACTCTCTATAAACATCTCTCTCCAGAACCATGATTCATTACCTCCCTTTTTCAGATTGCTTTCGCTACAAGTTCAACAATATCATAGACCTTTAGGCTGCTGCCGCTTTCCTCAATGGCCTTGTTAAAGGTCTTCTCACACCAGGGACACGCGGAAACAATCGCCTCGGACCCGGTAGAGGTTGCTTCATCTATCCTGTTTACGGCGGTCCATCCCGCGAACTCCGGATTTGACTCATTAACACCGCCGCCGGCACCGCAACACCAGGCATATTCCTTGATCCTGGTCATCTCCGAGAATCTTATTCCGGGAATGCTTTTAAGTACATCACGGGGCGGTTCATATACGCCATTGGTTCCTCTGCGATATTCCTTGGGGGGATCGAAAACAAACCTGTCACCGGGTATCTTTTTCCCTTCCCAGTGTATCCAGGGCTCACCCAGCCTGCCCAGACGGCACGGGTCATGATAGGTTGCCGATATATCTACTTTCTTCTTCAGCTTCAGCTTGCCCTCTTTTATCAATTTGTCGATATATTCTGAGATATGCAGCACTTCCAGGTTGCCCTTCAGATTGTGCTGGTCATAAAGCACCTTGAAAGCTTGATAGCAGTCGGCACATGATGTTACTACTGTCTTAATGCCGGCCTTCTTTATCAAGGCCATATTCTTTTTGGCCTGTTTGAGAAAGTCTTCCCTGTAACCCATCTGGTAGGCCCTGCCGCCGCAGCAGGTCTCGGCGTCACCGGCGATGCCGAAATCAACGCCAGCCATCCGCAATATCTTTGCTGTTGCCTTTGCAAGCTTATGCATGTTTTCATCATAACTTGTGAGACATCCCACGTGATAGAGAACGTCCACTTTTTCCATTGTGGCGTCCTTGATGTCCAGGCCGTCGGCCCAGTCCCCCCTTTTGCCTATGTCAGGAACCATTGAACCCTGCTTTCGCAGAAGTTTGATTACCTTATCGAGTTCAGGGTGGGTTTGACCATCCTCAACGCACTTTATCCTGAATTCATTGATAGGCTCCTGAACTTCCATGTCCATGGCATAATTACATGAAACACCGCAGGCACCGCACATCTGGCAGTTATAGACGATGTCCAGGAGTCTATCGGTATAATTAAACCCGTAATTCAATGCCGCCGCTCCGATATTCATTCTTCCGCCGCCTGAATAGCTGTGGTATTCATATCTGGCAATGCTTGGACAAACATATGTGTTTTCATATCCGCTTACTTGTTGCAAGGGTATGAATTTACAGCATGAACATCGGCAACACATATTCATATCGCCTTTATATTGTTCCAATCCCATCTTTATTTCCTCCTTCAATCAATAATATATTGGTAACGTTCAACATTATCAGATCTGAAAAGTTTAGATATGTCCCATGGGGATTTCTTTTTTAGAGGCGGGCTCTCCCTCCGCCCGCCTTTGCTACGAGTTACGCAAAATACCGGGCACTGTACTTTTTCGCCTTAAAAAAGAGATCCCCGTGGGACATCCTGGATACCGATGATGATATCTTCACATCAGTTCACAATACCCATGCCAACACTTGTGAACGTTACTAATAGTTTGCTTATTTATTAAAGTATTTAAAAGCACACTTTCCCCGGATTCATTATATTGTTAGGATCAAATATTTTTTTGAGCTTATGTAAGGCGTCGGTTGTCGCCGAATCTCTGTTTAGAATCATCCTTGCTTCATCACCATAAGGCCTTGAGAAAAATGCGCCCTTATCCATTAAGTTTTTAATTGCTGAGGAGGTTAAATTCTTGATTCGATTTTCCTCAATTGAGTTTTCGGGATCATAAAATATATTAAACTCACAGTGATAGCCTGTGCCCTGTACTATCGGCTGGATATAAATGCCCAGGTCTGAAATAGGGTAAGCGGCCTTATCAGCCATATACTTCATAGCCTCAATTTGGCTTTCAAGCTTCTGATAGATGGACAAAAAGAATATGTCCTGGCATGCCCCTTTATAACGAAGCTTCCAATAGGGTTCCCCGGAAGCCTGTTGGACCGTTTTCAACATCCTGTTTGCTGACACTGCGCCGATTGACTTTACCGGATCCAGTCCGAATCGCTGGGTCATTTTGGAGATGTCTTTAATATTAGAGCTAATCCGTTCCTCCGGAAAATAATTATAACCGGCCAGGGTGTAGAAAAGAATGTACGCGGGCAAGCTATCCTTAATTCCCTGGAAGTCCTTGGCTTTCTCAGCAAAGACAGCCGCAATATTGGCGCTGTTTAGAATAAAGCATTCGGTAACCATTCTGAGCCTTACAAGCCAGTGAGACAGTTCGAGAACCTTCTCCAATTCGCTGGAGCCGACCAGGAAGGGCTCTTCAACACGGGGCAGTAATTCACATCGCAAAGACGCCCACGTCACGATGCCCATGGTCCCCTGCGCACCCTGAATAAGTCTGTGAAGAGAGGCCGTACCAGGCCCGTAGGGTGCCTTTTGTACCCCGCCGACCTTCCACTGCTCCTCTACTGTACCTGGACCTGCCGCCTGCCCGGTTCTAAACTCCTTACCGTTTCCAAAGTACAAGCCTGTACAGGCCAGAGGATCTGATATGTCCCATTGATATCCCGGCATCAACACAGGCTCTCTTTCAAGCATGCTCCCGATAACAGACTTGGATCTTCGTGGAAGTAAAGGCATATTGAGCCTGAGACCTTCTTTTTTCGCCAAAGGTATCAGTTCTCCAAAGGTTACGCCAGGCTCGATCATGGCTACCCTTCGCGGGCGGTCGACAAATATCACCTTTTTCATATGGTTGAGGTCGACGACAACGCTCCCGCCGTTGCAGGGGATGGTATCCCCACGGAAATGAGGAGCCCCTGAGCTGACAGGTACCAGCGGCGTTTGGGTCTCATTGGCAATATTAATGATCTTCTGAATATCTTCCGCTTTCTTCGGCTTTACCACGCAAGCAGGTCTGACCGGGTTGATGAAACTCATGTCGCTCGAATATTCGTCTAAGATGTCCTGCTCTATGCTCAGGTTGCCGGCGCCAACAATCTTTTCCAGCTTCTCTTGTGCAATCATTATTTACTACCTTCCTTTAAACATATAATAAAAAAATATTTCACTTGACAAAAGATGTTCAAAGTTAAAAATTAGACTAAAAATATCTTTTTTGATCATAGTATTCAAGCAGTTTTTCTATCTACGCTCATTTTTATCATATTCATATTCAATAAAAACCATTTCTCTCGCGGGGAGTTTGATTTTCCTGTTTTTATTATGCATAATAGAGGTTACGCATTTCAAGAGATCTTTGTTAGGTGATAACATTTCATGCTAAGGAGGGGAAAATGAAAATTAAGGCAGCGATCGTTAATAAGCCAGCGGGAAAGTTCAGTATTGAACAAGTGGAACTCAGTGATCCGAGGGACGATGAGGTGCTGGTCCGGATAGTCGGCGTCGGCATCTGCCACACGGATCTGGCAGGCCGGGACGGGCATCTGCCGATCCCGCCACCGCCGAGTGTCTTCGGACATGAAGGGGCCGGCGTTGTTGAAAAAGTAGGAGCACGGGTGACCAAGGTAAAACCGGGCGATCATGTGGTATTGGCCTGGGACTACTGCGGGACATGCAAAACATGCAAGGCCGGCAAGGTTCTCTATTGCCTGAATTTCTTCCAGCACAATTTCCACGGTGCTCGGCCGGACGGTACCACGACCTTGCGAAAGGGCAATCAGGACATCCACGGTTGCTTTTTTAACCAGTCGTCTTTTGCCGATTTCGCGTTGGCCAACGAACGGAACGTCGTAAAGGTGCCGAAAGACGTTCCCCTCGAGATCCTGGCACCCCTGGGGTGCGGCGTCATGACCGGCGCCGGCGCGGTCATGAATTCGTTTCAGGCCAGGCCCGGGGCTTCCATCGCCATATTCGGCATCGGCAATGTGGGGTTGAGCGCCATTCTCGCTGCTGTCGTGTGCGGTTACACCACCATTATCGCCGTGGCCAGGCGTCCGGAGCCCCTGAAGTTCGCAAAGGAATTGGGCGCCACCCATACCGTCAATGCCAGTGAGGTGGATCCGGTTAAGGCGATCCGGGACATTACCGACGGGGGCGCGGAGTTCACCCTGGAGTGCGCCGGTAATCCCAAGGTGCTCCGGCAGGCCGTGGACGCACTGCCCCGCTGCGGGGTTTGCGGGGTTCTGGGGGTTGTGCCGCCGGGCACGGAAGTGAGCCTGGATATGGATCTGCTTATGAACGGCCGGACGGTTAAGGGGATCCTCGGAGCAGATGACCATTCCGGACCTGTTTATCCCCAAGCTGATTGAGCTGTATAAACAGGGGCGCTTGCCTTTCGACCGGTTGATCACCTTCTATCCGTTCGACGAGATAAACAAGGCGGTGGAAGATATGGAAAAGAGACGTGTGATCAAACCGGTCTTGCGCATGTCGTAGTATCGTAGTCGCAACCATGCTATTTTCACTGGGCCAGCCCCAGGAAACCAGAGATACCCTGGCAAGTCAAGTAGGCGGCGGGCTGGTACCGCCTCAACGACCAACCTATAATACGAGGAGACAGAACATGAAGCTCATAAGAGTGAATATGAACAAAAAGACCATTCGTTCTGAAGATGTGCCGACAGGATTATGCAGGGCTTGGCGGCAGGGGCCTTACATCAATAATAATCAATGCAGAGGTGCCGCCAAAATGTGATCCTTTAGGACCGGAAAATAAACTCATTTTTGCGCCGGGCCTTTTAAGTGGCACACCCCTTGTAAACACCAGTCGAATATCCATTGGGGCAAAAAGCCCTCTGACAGGGACAATCAAAGAGAGCAATGCGGGTGGGACTGCTGCTGCGGCTCTTGGCTCTTTAGGAATTACAGCGATCATTATCGAAGGACAAGCGCCGAAAGGAGAACTTAGCTATCTGAGGATCGACGAGAAAGGAGATATAAGCCTTGTTTCAGCCAAAGAGTACAAAGGCATGCGAACTTACAAGCTCGTGGAAAAGATTCTTGAGAAGTACGGAAAGAAAACCTCGGTGCTCTGTATCGGGCCGGCCGGTGAATCTAGGCTGACCGCAGCTTCTATACAGTCTTCTGACATTGATGGTCGCCCCTGCTCGCGCCGCAGGTCGAGGAGGTCTGGGTGCGGTTATGGGGGCTAAGGGGCTCAAGGCTGTGGTTATAGATCAGAGGGGGAAGAGCGCTGATCCTATAGCCGATCCGGAGGCCTTTAAGGAAGCAAACAAGGGTGTCGTAAAGGCTATAAAAGAAAATCCCATGTCCGGTCATGTTATGCCCTCCCTTGGCACTGCCGGACTGGTTGCCCCCGTCAATTCCATGGGTGCTTTTCCGTGCTATAATGCGAGAAAAGGCGTGTTTGAGGGGTGGGAAAAGATCAGTGGGGAAGCCATGGCCGAGCTTATCAAAAAAAGAGGCGGAAACCCAACCCATATGGGCTGCTCCCAGTGCATTGTCCATTGCTCCAATGAATTTGTGGATAAAGAGGGGAAGTATGTAACCAGCGGATTAGAGTATGAGACCATCTGGGCGACTGGCGGTATGTGCGGCATTGATGATCTGGACACAATAGCTCGACTCGATAATCTGTGCGATGACATTGGCGTTGATACCATGAGCACGGGAGTGGCCATTGCCGTTGCCATGGACGCCGGGTACAAGAAGTTTGGGGATAGGGCGGCGGCCATTGAGATGGTAGAAGAGATCGGCAAGGGAACCGAATTCGGAAAGATCCTTGGAAACGGTCCCGCAGCGGTGGGAAAGCATTTCAACCACAAACGTGTTCCTGTAGTGAAAGGCCAGAGCGTTGCCGCGTATGATCCAAGGGCCATGCTCGGCAACGGCGTTACGTTTGCCACCTCACCCATGGGCGCTGATCACACGGCCGGCAACGTGATTGGCGAATATTTAGAACAAAAACTCAACCCATTAAACGCGGAAGGACAGGTTGAAGCATCCCGGAACCTTCAAATCGCCACTGGCCGCTGCTGACTGCACAGGGATATGTTTTATGGCTTATGTGGCCCTGACCACTCCCGAAGGGGGAGGAGCGCTTTTAAATGCCATAAATGCTAAATTTGGAACACAGCTGGCGCCGGATGATGTCCCTGCACTGGGTATCCGCGTGTTGAAAGCAGAGAGGGAATTTAATAGAAAGGCGGGGTTCACTAATAAGGACGATCGACTGCCCAGGTTTTACTATGAAGAGCCCCTGCCTCCCCATAACACCGTCTTTACCATCAGTGACGAGAAGCTTGACAGCACTTTCGACTTCTAAAGGGCACCTAAGAATGAAGATGAGTGTTAAATTATTCGGGACCTTGAGAGAACGTTTCCCCGATTACCGCCATCAACAGGGTATCGAGGTTGAAATTCCGGATGGGGCGACGGCCAAAGACCTTCTCTCCCTTCTAAAAATCTCGGAATCTAATGGAGCAGTGGTTGCTATAGAAGGCCGGATACTGAAAAGAGACGACAAGATGCAACACGGAGTGCAAGTGTACGTTTTTCAGGCTATTCACGGAGGATGATATACCCGGGTATTATGGGAACCCGCAATTAAATAAGAATGTTTTGAGGAAGTCTGGTCTGGCACTGGGTATAGGTATTAGGCTTGCCACTGAGATTGTTATTAAAACATTGACAGACGTCATAAAGAATATTTCTGGATAGGAGGGTAAGACATATGGATAAGAAATGGGAAGAGATGTCAGCGGATGAAAAGCAGGAGGCGCAGTTTCAAAAGCTGCTTTCGCTGAAAGACGCCGAGGGAAAGGATATACAATTTCAGAGCCCGAAAGCTAAAGAAAAGTATAAGGCGAATTTAACCAGAATCAAAGACGCGATTCAGAGGAAGAAAAAGCCGGATAGAGTACCAATAGTAATTCTTCCCAGCATGTTCGCGTTCCTTCACGCCGGTATTACGCCCTATGACGCAATGTATGATTATAAGAAAGCCGTATCCGCGTTTAAAAACTTTATTCTGGAAATGGATCCGGATATGCACATTGGGGCGGCACAGGCTGGTCCCGGCAGGTTCTTTGAATTGGTGGACTATAAACTCTACGCCTGGCCGGGTCATGGAGTTAAGAAAGAGTACTGCTACCAGATGTTAGAAGGCGAATATATGAAGCCCGAAGAATATGACATATTGATATCCGACCCTTCACGTTTTTTCATGAATTACTACCTGCCGCGTGTATTTGGCATCTTAGACGGGTTTCGGATGCTGCCGAATTTCCCCGGTATCCAGGAGATGTACGGCGTCGCTTTTGATTTCATTCCGTTTGGCTTGCCCCCAGTGAAGGAAACGTTTAAAAAGCTTGCCGCGGCGGCCGAGGAAGCAATGAAATGGGCCGGATACATAGGAGGCTTAAACGCCGAGTTGACCACTCTGGGATACGTTAACATTCTCGCGGGATACAGCAAGGCCCCTTTTGACACAATAGGCGATACGCTCAGGGGAACAAGACAAATTGTGATGGATCTGTTCCGCAGACCTGATAAGATCCTGAAGGCAATGGACGTGTTAGTTCCAGTAATGATTAATGTCGGATTAGGATCAGCGCGAGTGACCGGGAACCCTTTAATCTTTATCCAGCAATACGAAAATTCGGTCCAGGGTTAACATAAACATA
>CAVZMS010000020.1:0-15759 GCA_963776085.1 uncultured delta proteobacterium | reverse complement strand
AGCCTTGCCTCAATACTGCCTTCCGGAAGATCAGAGAATCTTTATTTTGGATGTCTCTGAATTAGTGAAGATAACCCTGTTGCCAACATAAGCGGAGTCATGGAAAAAGGAGCTAACATCTATGGAGAGTATTTCAGCCATCTTTATAAGGGCGGGCAACGAGGGATAGATCAGATTACTTTCCACCTGCGATATGGTGCTGGGTGTTACACCCACGAATTTGGCCAGATCCGTCTGTGACAGTCCTCGTTTGGTGCGAAGTTCCTTAAGACGCATGCCTAAATCGATCTTGCCTGATGTGCGTTTTTCCGAATCAAAGGTTATATTTAAATCCCTAGCCCAGTAGCTATAGGCCTTATTCATTGTTTCCTGGTCCCTGTTTTCTGCCTTAAGAATTGTTAAGTATGTCTTTCCTCTTTTTACCGATAGGTCAATGGCAACCTGAGCAATCTGATTTAGCTGTGCCTTCAGGCGTGAAGAATGAGCCCCTTTTTCCATGATCCAATAAGCGACCGTATTAAGCTCGTATAATCTGGGGCAGGAATGGGTATAAAATTTAAGCAGGTTTTCTTCACCACCCCATAACTCCTGCATGCCAGTAAGGCTTTCAAAGACGAAACGGACATCTCCTTCCATTTTTCCATGGATACCGTAAAAGGCATCCATGACCTTATCTACACGGCGAGGTTCATCAGAAGGTAGAACTCTGCATCGATATGCAGATTCATTATCTTTATAGAACTTAAGAAAGACCTCTGAACCCTCCCCTTTTCCATAGGTAAAGCAATCCAGAATCGTAAGCCCATCGTAATCAGCCAATGGCCCAAGTTTTTCAATAAGATTCCGAGGAGATCTATCAAAGCTTATATAAATTATTGGCCTGTTCTGGGCCTCCGAGGCCTGGATAAAGTTTAAGCAGAAAACGGATGCAAGGCTCCCCGCATCGTCATGCCATACCACATTATCGCCTATAAAAAGACCGCCTAAAAGAAGGTCAAGTTGGCTAACACCAGTAGCTACCCGCAGCTTTCCGGTCATAGGAATAACCCCTAATTTAAATCTTTAGAATAATAATTTTAGACTAAATCAAACGGCTTTAACTGTCAAGAATCTAAGCCTATTATTGATATAAAAACACGAAAGCACGAATAGGAGAAATCCCTGTAAAGGTCTTTTTTAAGGACATTCAATGAATCATATATTCATTACTTGATACGCGTTAAAGTAGGTTGAAAATAGATTGTGGGGGATTTATAGGTCCGCTAGGTCTAACTTATTTGATGCAATATAGCGCGTTTTATTTCTTCTATCTGTTCTTTCTCTTCCACCTTCTTACCTGTTAGATCATGCACATAGAATTCATCAGTTGCCTGATTATTTTCAGTCGAAATTCTGGCAGTTCTGATCGCGAGTCGAAGATCAGTAAGTGTGCGGGTTATCTTGTATAACAGGCCCAACTTGTCTTGAGTAAATACCTGTATCAGAGTAAAGGAATCCGATATTTTATTATCTACAACTACATTTTGACCAGATGAATGGTTACTTAGGTTTGATGGGATTGGATGCAGTACTTTTAGATTCAGACGATAGGTTAGGGCAAGCTTTCCTGTGAATGTGTTTTCCAAGTCACTCCTCACCCGTCTCCAAATTTCACCCGAATGGTTGGAACTTGATACCCTCAGTTACCATGAAGATCTCAGCAACGCTTTCGTCTGGACATGTACAAATCTCCGCTGAAAGGATATTTATATCATTAAGCGCAATCACACCTGTTATATCGGGAAATAGATCTGATCTGTATTTTGAGAGGAAAATAATCCCCCAGCATCCACTCGGTTCATCCAGCTCGGTCTCGAGGATAAAACTGTTTTCCCCACCCTCCCTGAGGCGATTTTCAAGCAGTTGCACCAACTGACCTTGATCCAGTAAATTCACTGAATGATGTGTTAATATGGTTGTGCTGTGATAACATCATTTCAACTAATTAATACTAAAATTTGGAAATTTCAAAAGTAGATTAGGTCCATTTCGGGACCTTCAATTTCAAGGTGAGCTGTTTTTCCGGTTATTAATTCTTCATCGATCTCCTTTAAAAATTGGATGAATTTTTCATATTCCCCATTCATTAGGAGATCCGTTTTAGCACGAACCACATAATCGTTGTCGACCAATGAAATCTTAAGTGTCATGATATTTTACCTCCTATACTCGTGCTTACAGTTTTACGTTTATTAGTATAACTTAATAATTTTTATAATTATCATTATTTATTAATAATATCAATTAGTTAATTATACTTAATATATTTTATTGAGTCAATATATTTTTTTATTTGAGGAACATTTTTTCCGTCTAAGTCTGAAAATGACTTTGAGATGTGATTATAAGGCTATGTAATTATCTTGGAAGGAAATGATCTAACGACTGGAACCGACAATCTTTTAATTGATAGCCGGAGTTACAAATATCAGAACAATTGAAGCAATAATATAGATTGAATATGATAAATGGCAGATTCGAATCGGATAGACCTGCCGTTATTTTAAATTCGATCTACTTTTTAACCATGTCTCTACTATATTATCGCCTATAAAGAGACCGCCTAAAAGCAGGTTATGAAAATTCTTCGGGAAGAAAATTTCTTTAAATTATAATTCATGTAACCCACCATATTTAATGATATAATTAATAATCAGGATTCATGAACGATATCGATGATATTTTTCCACTTCAATCTTCAGCCAATCCGGCCAGAATTCCTCGGCAATAGGATAGCTTGCATCCAGGGCCTGGAAAGAACCGTCCCCGGCCACCTCTCTGATCCTTTCAAGGGAATTATATCTTATTTCATCAACGCCCACCAGCTTTGCCATGGCCTTGTTTATCTCGTTCCTCGTTCTTATCATATGGATTATCGTCTTGAAATGCCCTCTGCGCCGCAAGTTCATTCAGGCATTCGATACCGCGATGCCACTCCTTGAAGGATGGGAAGAACATGGGGCCGTATGATACCCAGAACTCGACATACTTCGCTCCCGCATTGTATATGACCCATACAGAACCGCCTTCACTCACGCTACCTCTTACAATACTGTCATCTCCCATCGCAATGTTTCTATTTTTTAATATGGAATCAATGCCCCCGAACTTCAGCCCCACCTCCTTGGACCTTGTCTGTCTTTCACCCTCCTGGAAGGTCCTGACAGCCTGAGGAAGCTTTATAAGGGCAGGAAACAGGCTCTTGCCAAGACCTTCCGCAAGACCTACGGAAACTCCCCAGCCTGATTCCGGATTGGGAATTACGATATCAGCCCTTGAACTCTTATAATGATCCACGAGTTTAAGACCCAGATCTCTCCTTATCTGGAATATCTCCTTTCCCCTGAACAGTGAAGCCACATTACCGAAATAGACACCCTGAAATATGTCCGGCGTGACAGGCTCTTCTCTCAATCTTTTTATCTCAATCCCTGAGGATGAGCATATTGTCATCTCCGCGCCGTCATACTCTTTTTCAATCATGCCACCTAGCCTCCTGTGGGAACATGACTCAGAGCTGGCGATAAATGTCCCGTTTACAGTTCCATAACAGAAGGGCTCAAATGCCGCAGAATCATTCAATGTAATCAGTAAAGTCTCATTGCCGTCATATACCAGCGCGGTTAAAGCGAAGGTCGCCCTGCCGCGCAGCCTGTCCAGCACTTTTTCTCCGGCCTCAAATCTAATGCCTTCCTCGCTGATGTATTTATGTAGCAGGGCGCCTATAATTTCAGTCTTATTGCTTGTCTGGAATCTGTAATCATTTTCAAGCTCCGCCTTAAGATCATCTTCCTTAATAAGATAGCCATCCATGGTCAGCACGATCTTGTATCTTGAATTCTTTGTTGGATAGACCTCTATTGGTTCCGAGTTTATCTTCTCGGCTATTGCACTCTTTGTATAACCAATATTCCCTATTGCCGCGACAGGTTCCAGATCCTGAAAGGTATTGATCAGCCTGTTATCTATAACTTCAGCGATCCTGCCCAGCCCCTTATGCACATATATCCCTTTTGTGCTTCCGACAGCCAGACCGGTGCTGGCCTTTCCCCTGTGCTGACAGGCACCTGTAGCAAAGAAGGCCTTACCCACCAGATCCTTATCATTCGGTCCGTAAATCCCTACTATACCATCCATGTTTCACCTCCACGGTTAATTTTCTATTATTTAATATCAGCGTGGTAACTTTGAAGAGACTTGACTTTTCCATGACCCTTGCGGAATGCCGAGATACCCCTTGCTGCGGCGACCCCTGCCGCCAAGGTAGTAATATATGGTATCTTATACTTGATCGCCGCCTTGCGGATATAAGAATCATCCTGCTTGCCCACCTTGCCGCTGGGTGTATTGATGACAAGGTGGATTTCTCCGTTCATTATTCCATCAACGATATTCGGGCGTCCTTCATAGATCTTGAGGATGGGCTCGGACTTAATGCCGTGTTCTGAAAGAAACCTATTAGTGCCGTTTGTGGCCTTTATCTTAAATCCAAGGTCATCAAACTGTCTGGCCAGTTCAAGAACCGCCGGTCTGTCCTTTTCCGATACCGTAATCAGGACGGTGCCATCGGAGGGGAGAACCAGTTGTGTGGCCTCCTGGGACTTATAATATGCAAGCCCGAAGGAATCGGCAAGCCCCAGCACTTCACCGGTCGACCGCATTTCAGGGCCAAGAACAGGATCCACCTCAGGAAACATATTAAATGGGAAAACCGCTTCTTTGACACCGAAATGGGGAATAGGCCTGGGCTTTATATCAAGTTCCGTAAGTTTTTTGCCCAGCATGATCTGGGTCGCAATGCGAGCCATGGAAATATTGCATACCTTTGATACAAGAGGCACGGTTCTTGATGCCCTGGGATTTGCCTCAAGGATGTAAACCGTATCATTGCAAATGGCATACTGGATATTCATAAGGCCTATGACATTCAACTCAATGGCGATCTTCCTGGTATATTCATATATAGTTTCAATATGCCTGGGAGGAATGCTTACTGGAGGTATCACGCATGCGGAATCTCCAGAGTGTATCCCTGCAAGTTCTATATGTTCCATGACCGCCGGTACAAAGGCATCCGTGCCGTCGGCAATAGCGTCGGCCTCTGCCTCAATGGCATTTTCAAGGAATTTGTCGATTAAGATAGGCCTTTCCGGGGTTACATCCTTTGCGGCGGCCACATAATACATAAGCATCTCCTCATCATGGATCACTTCCATGGCCCTTCCACCCAACACATATGAAGGTCTGACCATAAGCGGATATCCAATCCTGTTCGCCACATCAATGGCCTCTTCCATGGTGCTTGCCATGCCGGATTCCGGCTGAGGAATCCCTAGTCTTGCGCATCATCTGCCGGAAGCGGTCCCGGTCCTCGGCAAGATCGATCGTATCTGGAGAGGTCCCGATTATCTTGACCCCTGCCTCGGCCAGTTCAGAGGCGATATTCAGAGGGGTCTGGCCCCCGAACTGCACTATCACACCCTCCGGCTTCTCTTTCTCATAAATACTCAGGACATCCTCAACCGTCAGGGGTTCAAAGTAAAGCTTGTCCGATGTATCATAATCCGTGGATACCGTCTCCGGATTGCAGTTCACCATGATAGATTCAAAACCCTCATCCCTGATGGCAAAGGCTGCATGGACACAGCAGTAATCGAACTCTATCCCCTGCCCTATCCGGTTAGGCCCTCCTCCAAGGACCATAATCTTGCGCCGATCGCTGGACTCGACTCTATCCGGGCCATTATAGGTAGAATAATAATAGGCCGCATCTTCAACCCCGCTGACGGGCACAGGCTCCCAGCCTTCCACAACACCCATTGAAATCCGTTTTGTCCTGATATCCTTTTCCGGAACACGCAAAAGCTGTGACAGATATTTATCTGAAAAGCCGTCCTTTTTGGCCCTCTCCAAAACTGCATCAGGCAGATCCTTTCCCCTGTGTTTAAGTATCTCCTCCTCCAGGTCCACCAGCTCCTTCATCTGCTCAATAAACCATGGCTTGATATAAGTCTTTTCGTAAAGTGTATTGATATCAGCACCTTTTCTGAGGGCCTCATACATGATGAACTGTCGCTCGCTAGACGGCTCCGAAAGTAGGTCAATGAGGTCTTCCAGTGATCTTTTATGAAAATCCTTAGCAAAGCCCAGTCCATATCTCCCCTGTTCCAGCGATCTGATCGCCTTTTGAAATGCCTCCTTGTAGTTCTTTCCTATACTCATCACCTCTCCCACTGCCCGCATCTGTGTGCCCAGCCTGTCCTCCGAACCCTTGAATTTCTCAAAGGCCCATCTTGAGAATTTTACCACCACATAATCTCCCCACGGAGTGTACTTGTCCAGGGTACCCTCACGCCAGTATGGTATCTCATCCAGCGTCATGCCTCCCGCAAGCAGGGCTGAAACAAAGGCTATGGGAAACCCTGTGGCCTTTGAGGCAAGGGCCGATGATCTGGAGGTCCTGGGATTGATTTCAATTACTACTACCCTGCCGGTTTTTGGATCATGGGCGAATTGTATATTGGTCCCTCCTATAACCTTTATGGCCTCTACGATATCGTATGAATATTTCTGGAGGCGCTTCTGGAGGTCAGTATCAATCGTGAGCATCGGCGCGGTGCAATAGGAATCCCCGGTGTGCACACCCATAGCGTCCACGTTCTCAATAAAGCAGACAGTAATCATCTGGTTCTTGGCGTCCCTAACCACTTCAAGCTCTAGTTCCTCCCACCCAAGGACTGATTCCTCTACCAGAATCTGGCCCACTAGGCTGGCTGAAATACCTCTGCTGGCAACTGGTTCTTAATTCTTCAACGTTATAAACAAGACCCGAGCCCGTACCCCCCATGGTGTAAGCAGGCCGTATTACAACAGGGTAGCCAAGCTTATCGGCGATCCTTTCGGCCTCTTCGACACTGAAGGCAGGTTCGCTCTTCGGCATCTCAATGCCGAGACTTGTCATGGTATCCTTAAAGGCCACTCGATCTTCACCCCTTTTAATGGCGTCCACCTCGACCCCAATGACCTTTACGCCATACTTATCCAGCACTCCCGTGCGGGCAAGTTCTGAAGAGAGGTTCAGACCCGATTGGCCTCCGAGGTTGGGGAGCAAGGCGTCCGGCCTTTCTTTTTCAATAATCTCCGTCATCGCCTTAAGATTAAGAGGCTCGATATATGTGGCATCAGCCATCCCTGGATCGGTCATAATGGTGGCCGGATTCGAATTAGCCAGTACTATCTCATATCCGAGCTTCCTGAGGGCCTTGCAGGCCTGGGTTCCTGAATAGTCGAACTCACAGGCTTGACCGATTATGATAGGGCCTGAGCTGATGATCATAACTTTCTTAATATCCTTAAGTCTGGGCATCCATTTCTCCTGTTCTTATATTATATTCAGATAAGGCATCCCGGTCAGGAAATTGCAAAAAATTGGGGGCATAGCTAATTACCCCCATTGATGACTAACCCTTTAAAGGGTGTGGGATGTTAAAGGTATTTTCAGTGTGGCTAATATATTCAAGCCAACCATTAGTGTCAAGCTCATACTTTTCCATGTTCTTCTATCAATAAATCAGCTAGAAAACAATTTTGTTTATTATCATTAATATTCATACAAAATTGTTGTAAACATTCGGAATCCATAAAAGATAAAACCCGGCAACTGTCTGATATGTCGACGATATAAACATAATTAAATAAATGGCATAATCATTGCTTTTATATAAATTTGAACCAAAAAAATGGAGGAATAACAATGAACGCGGGAGACACTGTCATTTGTTTTATTATCAGCAGCACTTGTTATGCTCATGACACCTGGGCTTGCCCTTTTTTACGGCGGCATGGTGCGAAATAAGAATGTCCTTGGCACCATTATGCAGAGCTTTATTATTCTGGGAATAATCACACTTGAATGGGTTCTCTGGGGATATTCCATGTCCTTTGGTCCGGATCACGGTGGTCTGATCGGAGGACTTGAATGGTTCGGCCTTAAAGGCGTAGGCATGGATCCCAGCCCTAGTTACGGGAGCACTGTTCCACATATTGCCTTTATGATATTTCAGTGTATGTTCGCCGTTATCACCCCAGCCCTGATTACCGGCGCCTTTGCTGAGCGGATGAAATTCAACGCCTTTCTGATATTTACCCTTCTTTGGGCTACGCTTGTCTATAACCCCCTATGTCACTGGGTATGGGCTATAGGAGGATGGATAGGCAAGATTGGTGTCATGGATTTTGCAGGTGGAACGGTTGTTCATATTAACTCCGGGGTATCTGCCCTTGCCGCCGCGATCATGATTGGGAGAAGAAAAGGTTTTGGAAGCAAATCCTATATACCACACAATGTCCCCATGACAATAACAGGGGCAGCTCTTCTTTGGTTCGGGTGGTTTGGTTTTAATGCCGGAAGCGCCCTAGCAGCCAATGGATTGGCTGCCAATGCCTTTGTCGTTACCAATGTAGCCTCTGCCACAGCAGCCTTAACCTGGATTTTCATGGAAAGGATATACAGAGGAAAACCTACTACTCTCGGTGCTGCCAGTGGTGCTGTTGCAGGTCTCGTGGCCATTACACCGGCTTCCGGTTTTGTGGGTCCAGTATCCTCTATAATCATTGGTGGGCTTGCTGGCATTATCTGTTATGGCGGCATAATGTTAAAATCCAGGCTCGGATATGACGACTCCCTGGATGTTGTAGGAATTCATGGTGTTGGAGGAACATGGGGAGCACTCGCTACAGGCCTTTTCGCCAGCACAACAATCAATGCAAGCGGGCGAAACGGCCTTTTCTTCGGCAATCCCGGTCAGATCTGGATACAATTTGTTTCGGTTATCGCAACAATGCTCTTTTCTTTTTTCATGACATTAATTATTCTCAAATTTATTGACCTGATTATAGGATTAAGGGTTAGTGATGAAGAGGAGGAAAGAGGTCTTGATTTAAGTCTGCATAACGAAACTGGTTATAGCCTATAGCTTATAGTATCCATCCGGAAATCAAAAGTTCTGGATGGAGATTTCAGTTCCGATATATCGGGATTTCACGAATGAAAGGAGTATATATTATGAAAAAAATAGAAGCCATCATAAAGACATTCAAGCTTGACGATGTTAAAGAAGGCCTATCTTCACTTGGTGTTAAAGGTCTCACAGTAAGCGAGGTCAAAGGTTTTGGTCGTCAGCGTGGTCACAAGGAGATATACCGTGGGGCCGAGTATCAGGTGGACTTTGTTCCAAAGATAAAGATAGAAGTTGTGATGGAAGCAGAACTCGTCCCTAACGCCGTAAAAGTGATCCTGGAAAAGGCCACAACAGGGCAGATAGGTGATGGCAAGATTTTTATTCTCCCGGTTGAGGAGGTGATCCGTATAAGGACCGGTGAAAAAGGAAAGGATGCTATATAGACTATTCGTAAGTCATGACCGGAAATCGCCGAGAACCGGTTTAAGATCTGGAAATAAACCTCTGAGAAAGAGAATAAAAAATATTGACCGTGAATCGATGTCGAGGATGTAATAATATAGCCATATTAGATAAAGATCTGATCCATGATTCAGATCATGAAACAGGGATCATGACGGCCCATGATGAACTGAGAAAATTCTAAGGAGGCCATTGTATCCCGCTTCTTAACCGGGGAATTAAAAGATGACTTTCAGGAGGTTTATTCAGAGATAATTGACCAATATTTCCGGTCAAGTATCCAGGAAAGCGAGACCGGGCAAAATCTGTTCAATAAAAAAATACCTTTTGCCCTCGTCGCCGTTGGTGGTTATGGCCGAAAAGAATTGTGCCTATATTCCGATATAGATATACTACTTTTTTTCAATAAAAAGATATCGGCCGAAGCGAAAGCCCTAACGGAGGAGATATTTTATCCCCTGTGGGATCTTGGGCTTGAACTTGGCTATGGAGTACGCACCGTAAAGGACTGTCTGACCCTTGCTCATGACGATTTTGAAGTATTGACATCCCTCTTGGATGCCCGTTTTTTATGCGGTGATTCACTCCTGTATCTTACACTTATTGAAAATCTCCAGAAAAAAGTGATCGATAAAAAATCCGCATCCTTCGGCAAATGGCTCAAAGACCTTGATAGGATTCGTATGAATACTTTTGGGGTCGCAAGTCATCTCCTTGAACCGAATCTCAAAGAAGGTATCGGAGGGCTGAGAGATTACCACCATATACTATGGACCGCTAAGGCCCTCTTTCATATCAAAGATTCAAAGGAACTAGTATATCTTGGAAAGCTCTCCAATAAGGAACATCATGAACTTGAAAAGATGATCAAATTCATTCTTTTTGTCAGAAACCATCTCCACCAGATTTCCGGAAGGAAAAACGACAGACTCAATTTTGAATACCAGGAAGAGATTGCACACAGACTGGGCTATAAAAATATGAAAAAGATCCCTGCAGTGGAGCAATTTCTAGGCAAGCTACATTCATATATGGAATCCATAAAGAATCTTAATCGTTCTTTTATTTTAGACCATGCCCCAAAAAGTCATTCGACCAAAAAAGGCCTCCGCCCCAGGGATATCTCAAAAGGGCTCCATACACTTCATGATGAGTTAGGGTTTAATTCAGCTAAGGAAATAATCGCAGATCCATCCATACTTATCGATATCTTTGAACAAAGCTCCGGTTCAGGCTACTCCCTGTCCATGGACGCTAAGAGACTGGTAAAGGAATCTCTTTATCTTGTTGATAATCGATTACAGGAGTTCCAAGAAGGTAGTTCAGACATTCCTAGACATCATCAATGGTCAAAATACGATTATAGCCCTTGATCAGATGTGTGAGACCGGGTTTCTGGATGCATTCATTCCCGAATTCGGTGAGATAAGGGACAGGGTACAATTCGATGCCTATCACATATTTCCAGTTGGAAGACATGTCCTTCAAACCGTTTATTATCTCAAAAATATATCAAAGGAAAAGGATATGTTACTCATGGATACATTTTCAGACCTGAATGACCGTGAATCCCTTATATTGGCGGGGCTGTTCCACGACATAGGTAAAAATGGAAAAGGACACGCCCGTAGAGGAGTAAAAATCACTAAAAGGATACTGGAACGGTTTGGTTATCCATTGGAATCAACGGAAGAGATATTATTTCTGGTTGAAAATCACCTTCTCCTTGCGGAAACAGCTACACGCAGAGACCTGAATGATGAAAAGGTTATAATCCAGTGCGCGCGTAAAACAGGTACCATTAATCGGCTAAAGGCCCTTTATCTGCTGACATGGGCCGATTCAAATGCGACCGGGCCAAGGGCATGGAACGAATGGATAGCGAATCTTGTTCAGGAGATCTTTTTCAAGATCCTCCATATCCTTGAAATGGGAGAACTTGCCACTCCCGACTCATCAGAAAAAATCATTAAGATAAAAAAAAAGATCCGTCATCTTACGGCCGAGCGTATTAGCAAGACCGAATTTGAACGACTCTTTGACGTAATGTCCACACGATACAAACTGAATACTGATGTTGAGGACATTGTGCATCACCTTGAGATGTTCGAAAAACTCAAAGGGGAGATAAAGAATAACCAATCCACGGCCTTTATCCTCGATGTAAGGGAAAACAAACAAGGGGGCTTCTGGGAAGTAAGCTTCCTAGCCAAAGACAGGCCAGGCCTCTTTTCCGATATCACCGGAGTAATGGCTTTAAATAATATAAATATTCTATCATCAAATATATATACATGGGCCGACGGGACAGCCGTAGATATCTTCTCTGTTACCAGGCCTCTCGATTCTATCAATCCCAGATGAAACCTGGGGAAAGATTAAGACGGACCTGAAAAATACCTTTAACGGCAAGCTTGCCTTATCTTATCGTCTGAGTCAGAAGGCCATCCCATCCATTATCTCAGGCCGCGGGAGACCTGCTCTTCCTCCGGATGTAGTGATAGATAATAAGTCATCGGACTTTTTTACGGTGGTAGAGGTCTTTGCGAGCGACAGGATCGGCCTCCTTTATCTTATTACACGAACACTCTTTGACCTCCGCCTGGATATTCGTATAGCCAAGACCGGTGTAAAAGGTGATCAGATCGCCGACGTCTTTTATGTGCGTGACCTCGAGGGCCAGAAAGTTGAGGATGAGGAACAGGTCAAAGAAATCAAGAGGGCACTTATCCATCAACTTTCACAAGGATAAAGGACTTTATTCACCTTTACCCTAACTCATTCAATATCTTGCCACCCAATATTTCCACTGAATCCTCTTGACCCAATAATCAAAGTTCAGTAAATATATTGCAGATCATCGTAAGGTTCAAATATTATGACATCTGTTTATTTATAAGGAAGAAAATGGACCAAAAAAATCATGATTCTATAACGGAAAAGGAACCTGAAGAGAGCTTTGAATCCCTGTTAAACCGGAGTGTCGTTCCATCTTTTCATTTAAATCCCGGCGAAATGATTGAAACTGTCGTAATTAAAATAACAAAAGAATGGGTTTTTATCGATTCCGGGGGTAAATTAGAAGGTCATATTGTAATTGATGAGTTTAAAGATGATAAGGGCAATATAACAATAAAAGAGGGGATAGGATACGCGCCTATTTCCTGTCCTCCAGAAACAATGAAAGGCTCTTTACCACGCGGCTCACGATAGATAAGACCGACAAGGATCTCCTGGAAGAGGCATATCATAACCGGATCCCGATTGAAGGTCTTGTTGAAAAAGAAATCAAAGGTGGATATGAGGTCCGAATTGCGGGTAATGTCCGCGCCTTTTGCCCCTATTCCCAGATGGGATCGCACCAAATCACAGACAGCGACAATTATATCGGCAGGCAGTTGACCTTTAAGATTATTGAATATGGTGAAAAAGGCCGCAACCTTATTATTTCTAACAAGGCCATGATTGAAGAAGAGCGCCGGAAACAGAAGGATGCCCTAAGAGCATCCTTGAAAGAGGGAATGATAGTCACTGGTGAAATAACCTCGATCAAAAATTTCGGTGCGTTTGTCGATGTAGGAGGGATTGAAGGGCTGATCCCCATCTCGGAGATCTCATGGGATCGGGTGGAGGATATTCGTAGCATACTCTCCGTGGGGCAGAAAGTAAACGTCTCCATCAGTAAATTAGACTGGGACAATGATAAATTTTCATTCAGCCTTAAGGAAATGCTGCCTGATCCATGGAAGGACATCACACAAAAGTACCCGGAAGCTTCCAGTCACCTAGGCAAAGTATCACGCCTAACATCTTTCGGCGCTTTTGTGACCCTTGAACCCGGAGTAGACGGTCTTGTTCATATTTCTGAACTGGGAAAAGATAAAAGGATAAATCACCCCAGTGAAGTCCTGGATGTGAATCAGACTATTCAAGTCAGTATAAACAGCGTAAATGAAGAACGAAAACGGATCTCACTCTCGATGGTTTTGAATGAGAAAGGCTCCGTAGAAGAGGATGCTTACAAAAAGCACCTTACAGCGGGAGGCAAGGGTTTCTCATCCGGCTCTTTCGACCTACTGGGAGATCTTCTCAAGGGAAAGTTAGAGGAAAAAACTTAAGGCGACCTCTGAGATCTGAACGTTTTTCTCATCACATGATATTCCCAATATACCGGGGAGCTACAAGCCCCATGTAATGACCAGCGAAAAACTGCACAAACCAGCTTAAATTTGCCCTTAAATTTGCAAGCCCCAGGCTTTTGAGATGGCTGACAAACTTCTATATGCCTGTTGGCAAAAACATAGTGGTCATAGAAAATATTGATTCTTTTTATCCCTTGTGATATCTATAATTTATAATCTATAATATTTCCTTTCCGGTCAACTGTTTTGTTAGGAGGTGAATCATGGGAAAAGCAAGAAACACAAAAAAAGAGGCAAAAAAAATCTCGACAAAATCAGCAAAAGAAAAAAGGAAGGCCAAGAGGGAAAGAAAAAAAGAAAAAAGATATGATATTCAGTCAGGGAGTATATTTGAGTAACAGTACAATTATGAGAAGAGAGATAGGACCGAAGGGAAATATGAAAGGGTATTAGCATGAGCTGGTTCGAGATCATATTGACCAAAGATCAGGTAACGGCAGGTGAAATAAAAAGGCTTCAACAGGGATTTAGAGACGCGTTCCATGAAGCGGGATTGCCGAATGAAATGGGGCTTTTTGCCGGTATGCCGCGCAGCAACGGCGAACATCCTTTCTATCTTACACCCGCTTGTTCAAGATTTGCGGAAAGTTTTATCTCAGATTATTCAGGCTCTCCCTGTGAAAAACCCAAGAAAAGCGGTTTTGAACCTTCCCTTCTTATAGGTTTTAACAAGGCGTGGGATCTATTATTGGAATGAATAGTGAATTGAATCACCTGTATTGTTTCGGATTAATGTAGTATTTTTTAATCTTGTATCCGAAGATGCGTTCCGTGGTTTCCAGTGCCTTTGCCGCCATGTCTCATTTTTCCACGACTGCTCTTTAGGGCGTCAATAATCAGATCTTTCTCAAACCTTGCCACTGCATCCTCCAATGACGAGGCCTGTTGAGTCCCTGTATCTTCCGCTGTTTGGAGGGTAAGAGGCAGATGATAGCTGTGTATAACCTGATCATCACACAAAAGAACCGCCCTTTCAATACAGTTTTCCAGTTCCCTCACGTTGCCCGGCCAGTGATAACTGGTCAGTGCGTCTATTGCCGGGGTAGATATCCTCTTTATATCTTTACCGTATTCTTCGGCGTATTTTTCAAGAAAATAGTCGGCCATAAGGAGTAGATCCGCCTCCCTTTCCCTCAGTGGCGGCATGTATATGGGATACACATTAAGACGATAAAAAAGGTCTTCTCTGAAAGATCCCTTCTCTACCGCTTTGGCAAGGTCAATGTTTGTAGCGGCTATCAGGCGCACATTTACCTTTATCACCTTGGTCGCCCCCAACCTCTCCATCTCTTTTTCCTGCAAGACTCTTAAAAGCTTCGCCTGACTTTCCAAGATAAGCGATCCAATCTCGTCCAGGAATATGGTCCCATTATTGGCCAGCTCAAACTTGCCGGCCTTTTGCTGGTTGGCGCCCGTAAACGCACCCCTCTCATATCCGAAAAGCTCCGCCTCAACAAGATTGCCAGGCAATGCCGCGCAGTTGATCTTCACCAGCGGATTTGATGAGCGCAGGCTGTTATAGTGAATGGCATTGGCCACCAACTCCTTTCCTGTCCCGCTCTCCCCGAGAAGCAACACATTGGCGTTGCTCTTGGCCACCTGGCTGATAAGGTGAAAGACCTCCTGCATCTTATGGCTGTTACCTATGATATTGCTGAAGCTATATTTCTTGCTGAGTTCCTTCTTGAGCCTTATATTTTCCCTATTGAGCTGATCCTTCTCCAGGTTTATCTCCTCCAATAATGCTACCTTCTGTGCGATCAAAGTACTGATAATGGATAAGAGCCTGACATCTTCCTTTGGTGAGGCTGTGTCCTCGAAAAGCCTGTCGACACTAAGTGATCCTATTACACGTCTCCCATCTTTTATCGGCACACAGAAAAAGGCGATCTTTGACTTGTCGATCTTACTCCTTGCCCCTGTCCTGTCGAGAAACAGTGGTTCATCAGTAAGACGGGGAATAGCCATCGGACGACCTGTCTCTATGACGCGACCTGTTATTCCCTCCCCCAGTTTGTAGCGTCCTTTTGTCTTAGCTGTAGAGGATATCCCATGGGCTACCTCAATATGTATCTCCGAGGTCTCTGGATCTGTCC
>CAVZMS010000019.1:0-4406 GCA_963776085.1 uncultured delta proteobacterium | reverse complement strand
CCGGCACCAGGCTTTATTGGTGTCCGGTTAATGCGCTGGTTCAAGTAAGCCGCTGCGCGGCAGGTTAAAAACGGCTTTATCCTATTGTTTGATCAAACAGCTCATGGTATCTTCTTACCGGCTTGCAGGTCGGTATCTTCTACCCGACAAGGTAAATTAAACGAAGAAAGGAAGATACCATGAGCAATTTAATCAAGCGTTTTAAAGAAGATCTACAGTTAGCAGGTTATGCAAAAAGAAGCACGGAATCATATGTCAGTTCAGTTCTGCGTCTACAGCGTTTTTACAATAAGCCCTTAGAAGATATCACTGAAGAGGATCTTCGTCAATACTGGCTTTGTTGTCAAACGGATTTCGGCTGGAGCGCGGCATCGCTCAGAATCAGTTATGCGGGAATCCAGCATTTTTTTACCAGAACACTTGTCCGATCCTGGAAAATATTCAGTGAGATCAAGTGGAAACGTGAGGAGACGCTTCCAACCATTCTGAGTCTTCAGGAAGTCAGAAAGATTATTGACGCACTTCCGACACGGCAAAGTCGTACATTTTATCTTGCCCTATACTCCCTGGGATTGCGTCTCAGGGAAGCAACCACGCTTCAGGTAAGGGATATTCTCTCAGATAGAGGTCTGGTTCATATCCATGCTGGTAAAGGGGGTATGGATCGGATGGTCCCTTTGCCCGGGATAACATTATCCGCTTTACGGGAGTATTATAAGACCCATCATAATCCCAAATGGATTTTCCCCGCCCTGGGCCATAATAATGGAAAGGACGCCCAATTTGCGGAAGACCACGTAAGCGACAGCGGCGTTCAGGGGGCATTACGAAGCACATTGAAAAAGCTGGGTTTTAAAAAGCATGTTCATCCCCACGTATTCAGGCATGCATATGCGACACACCTTCTGGAAGCCAATATCCCGATCCGTCATGTGCAGGATATCCTGGGTCATAAGACATTAAAGAGCACAATGATATATCTCCATGTTACCACCCTAGCCCAGGAAGACTCCCATGAAAGAGTTGCTCAGGTGATGCAGGGGGTGTTGTCATGAGTGCCATTCAAAAGATTTTCAGGATCTATGGCAGAAAGTATCTGGAACTTTATGGAGAAAGAATACCCCGGATACATAAAAAGGTCATCAGGGATATCTGTGATTGCAGAAGCGGTTCCTTCGGGGCCATCATTTATGCCTGTAATGACTGTAATACCAGACAGCCTGTTCCATGCTGCTGCGGGAACAGGCATTGCCCCACCTGTCAGCAGTATAAGTCGGAGGAATGGTTGTATAAGCAAATGGAGAGCCTTCTGCCCACCCATTATTTCCTTTTTACTGTTACACTCCCTCATGAACTTCACGACGTTGCCAGGTCCCATCAGAAAGTCGTTTACAGGGCAATGTTTTCCTGTGCTCATGAGGCCCTGACAAAATTAGCCAAAGATAAGCGGTTTGTGGGTTCACCTCGTATTGGTTATCTGGCTGTCCTGCATACCTGGGGAAGCATGCTTCAGTATCACCCTCATATCCACATGGTTATTCCGGGAGGGGCCGTTTCAAAAGACGGGGAGCAATGGCTTTCATCAAGAGAGGATCTGTTTGTTAGCACAAAGCCATTCGCTATTATCTTTAAAGCCAAATTCAGGGATGCCATGAAAACGGCAAAGCTTTTTCACAAAATAGACCCCGGCATCTGGAAGCAGGAATGGGTAGTACACAGCCAGTCAGCAGGCAGGGGAGAAAACGGCCTGCGGTATCTCGCAAGGTACGTCTTCCGTGTGGCCATTTCCAATAACCGCATTAAATCTATTGATAACAATGCCATCAGGTTTACCTATAAAGACCGTGAAAGAAAAACATGGAAAACCACAACTCTTGACGCCATGGAATTTATCAGAAGGTTTCTTCAGCATATACTGCCAGGAGGATTTATGAAGATAAGACACTACGGCTTTATGAATCCCAACAGCTCATGCTCCATTGAAAAACTCCGTGAGCTGATCTCCTTGATACATAAGGTCATCTCAGATATCGCTCCTCAAATACCGGAGATCATAAAACATAAACTCAAATGTCCCTGTTGTGGAAACCCTTTGAGGTTTATCGCCTTCCTGCGGCCTCTTTCAAGGTGGGGACCGGCGGGTTAATATTTTAAGTACCGGATGATATAACAAAACACCCCCGTAAAAGCTTGCGGGGGTGTTGATCTTCATCCGCTATAGGCGGATAATCTCAAAATTTAAAGAGATGGCCGGTTAATCCAGGACATGCTCTATACTACCGGTCTGTCCAAATGCCGGTTTTAAGAGTCTTGTATGTGCTTTTTTTATCACCGGAGATCTACTGTTTTATGTCTATGCGGCCTTTTAGAGATTTATTCTGACCCTTCCTTAGTGCAAATCCTTTAACTTTCCCATGTGCCTTTGCAACCTTTTCCCCTATGGCCCGCGGCTTCTTGAACCATGGATTAGTACCGAGCTCTCGTTCCGAGAACTCGGTTACTAATCCTGTATTTGTTAGGCAAATAGTTTGATCTCCCTCTCGTAGCACTCCGGGCAGATCCCATGAGAGGGCTTGGACCCGGAAATATCACTGACATATTTTTCTACGGTGACCCACTTGCCTGTTTCTTCGCGGACTTTCTTGCAATAACTGCAGATCGGATAAATCTTACTCAAGTTATCAAGCAAACGATCCCGGCGGTCTATCTCCTCTTTGTCTAAGACAATGCGAAGGGACAGTTCGATCATCCTCTTGATCTGTTTGACCAGTCTGATGTGCAGGTCATTATAAGCGTTCTGCTTGTTGTCTAGGAAACAAACTGTCCCGAACTGTCCTCCATCGGGGAGTTCAATGGGCATGCCTACATAGGAGATAATGTGCAGTTCGACTGCAGCTGAATTATCTTTCCATTGAGGATCTTGAAGTGCATTTGGAATTAGATTAAGCCCCCTGCTTTTTAGAGTATGCTCACAGTACCATCCGGAATCCGGGTAGTGTGACGTGTACGCTGCCGGATAAGGGTTGCCCTCAGTCTCACTTGAAAGGAGGATCTCGATTTCCTTACCGTCAAGTCGTGTGATCAGCCCCGCAGGAACACAAAGGATATCAGCCGTCTCATTGAGCAGGTTCTGCCATTCTTTCAAAACGTCTTCGGTAAGATTCTTCCTGTTGAACGGGTTTGCATCCATGTTTTTCATATTCCCCCCATTGTTTTTTTATAAGATAACTCCTCCAAAGAACTAAGCCTAACATATATATTATGATGCTGCGTCTTTTTAACGGAATTACTACTAATTCTTGAATTATATCAATTTAATTGCAAAATGTATAATTTGAGTTAATTTGTCAACATCAATAGCTAAATCAATATGATAAGCATTTTTATAATAGAACTCTCAATTGTTAAAATGCGCATTTTTGTTACAATTATGCGGGTTAGTTTGCTGATAAATAACTACGAACCTGCAGATATTTTTTGATCCATATTAAATTGAGTATTTCTTGTTTTTACCCCGTTTCAGTAACACGGGGGGTTAGAAATACATAGGTTGGTTACAGGTTAATAATTACGCTGTAAAGATGAGGTTGAATAATTATAAATTGATGCGGATTTAAGGAAGTATAATAGATATATGTAAATTATTTTACAAGGGAAAAAGAGGGCAGTCCCTTCGACAAGCTCAGGGCCATTTCGATGCGAAAAGGTTTATACATTAAAAATTCATCGGCCATAGGTCGTGAGTAAGAAAAGGGTGTCATCGCGTGATGTTCACCCTTTTCGCATCGAATGGCTCCCCGAAAATGACGAAAATGGGCAGTGGGAGGAAAGAATAGATATGCATTAGATGGTATTCACCGGCGTGGCGCGCCGTTTTGCCACATCCGGTGCAGATAAAACATAAACGAATTGGGAAAACCATCTAGTAAGAAGATATTAGTTTGCAGTTTGCTATTTCTTGCGCTCCTACTTCCGGAGAGGCTAATATCAGACTCGCTCTTCCACCAAGTCCCTTTCCGTGTGTGCCTTTAATATAATATGCTTGGCCAGGTTTTGCATCGACAGTTATGGAAGATGTTGACTTTGGCGCCATGAATCCAACTTCAAAAGCCGTAAATTCTATCTGGCCGGGTTCGGTAAAATAAGCGTAATATCCACCCAGCACCAGTGTTGTTACAACTTCGCCCTTTACTTTTATGCCGAAAGGCACTTTTCCATCAGAACCAATGGAACGGTAAATATAGACTACCGCTTTGTCCGCCGGAATGGTCTCCCCCGGCTTGAAATTCGGGCCAAGTGTTGAGCCCGCCGGCGAGGCCGTTGTTGAGGCTGCGGTCGGGGCTGCTGCCGAGGCTGTTGGGGAGGCTCCCCTCAGGTTCGCGGGTCTTTGGTTAAACACATACGCC
>CAVZMS010000018.1:0-3152 GCA_963776085.1 uncultured delta proteobacterium | reverse complement strand
CAATTGCTAAATCCATTGGTAAGCCTCCTTATTATTTCAAGATCTGATTCATTGCTTTCGTCCCACTTCCCCAGTAGGGTAGCAATAGCTAATGCTTTGGCTTGATTAGGATCATTACTAATTTCCGGTAATGTAGGCTCATGTGGGACAACAAACCTTTCTGGAATTGCTGGCTTATCTTTATCACTCGTGGAGATTGAATCTTCGAGTATTGTTTCGATATCAGCTGTCTCAAAAAGTACAGAAAATACCCATAGCGCTACTTGCCTGATTCCATCAATCGTTTTCTTTTCAGGTACGCCGAATCCCACACCGTGATAGCAATCATTGCGTTGATCATGGTACCAGACAATTATATCCTTCTCTTTATATATGGGGAGACCGCGTTTCGTAATTTCCTGCAGGAAGAAATCTAACTTCGAATAGAAGTCGTGAAGCCATGTTGCTACATCTTTTTTATCATATTGCCTGTCCGCTCGCTGTAGGGGATTCAAAGATAGGTAAGTGGAGATAGAAACCTCAATGGAATTATCAAAGCTGATGAGCGCCAATCTACGATCATAATCATTCCCTATTCGATAATGGGTCTCGGCATGATGAATAAGTTCAAATGGGCGCGCCGCCCAAGGCTTGAGTTCCTGTTTAGTGTTCACGCTACCCACCCCATTATTTGTTTTGTATAAATTTCCATTTTTCTTCTAGACAAATAGGAGTAAGTCTGCTCTTGACTCACCTTATATTCCTTATTTACAAAATGCTATTATATCATTCAATTCCCGCATCCGGTACGGGATAAAATATAGCCGGTCTAAATCAATAAGCCTTAAGTACCCAATTCCCTGGATTCCCCGGTCCCTGGCCCAGACCGTAATTAAGAACGTTTGTTTTAACGTTCTGCAGGTATAAACAGTAATACAATTACTATCTACCCGCATATCGCACCAGGGCGGGCAAGCCGGGGAATGACGAGAGGCCTGGATTCCCTCGTATCAAAGCCTGTCCCGGACAATGATCCGGGATCGGGGCAGGTCCTTCGTCGCGCTTCGCTTAGCCGGAATGACAAATTAAAACAGGATGAGACCCCCTCCCACCTCCCCCTAAGAGGAGGAGGAATTATTGTGCCGCCTTGGCTCCCCCTAAAAGGAGGAGAGAATAGTATAACTTCCCCAAAGAGGAAAAATAAAATCAGGAGGAGTAACCCCTCCCAACCTCCCCTTAATCTAAGGGGAGGGAAATATGGTATTCAGCTAAAGCTTTTCCCATTCTTCCTTAGAGACTCCGGCTTGTCTTAGAATCCTTGTCAACAATTCACGTCCTATATCTTTCTGATGCGGATTTGGAATAGTCAGAGTCAGATCGTCCTTCACCATGAAGGGATGTTTCCCTCCTGAATAGGGTCCGTCGAAACCATACTTGCGGAGGCATCTGATGAGAACATCCCTTTTAATCGGACCAAAAGCCGGCATCAGGCAACCGCCTGCTTCTTTATCTTGATCTCGATATTGTCGATTGGAGGTATCTCCAGATTCTTATGCACACGAAACAGAATCCATTCCTCCAATACTTCTTCCAACTCGTTTCTGCACGCCTCCAGGGTTGGGGCGTTTGAATAGACACCGGGACACTCCCGGATTTCCCCGTAGTATGTCCCATCATCTTGGAGGATTTCATACCTGGCATGCTCCATGCCGGCCTGAATATATTTTCTAATCATATATTTACCTCTTGCATTTAACAAATGGGGTCAAGCTGGCTCTTGACTCACTTTAACCTCTTATCCATAAGATATATGGTATCATTGAATTCCATCAGTCTCCTCTCCCGCGATAAAGGTCCCAGCCGATATATGGTATCGCCTACATTGCAGCCTGGAGGCCTATTTCCCCTTTTTGTTTTAAGGAGAGTATATTTTGATTCTCTATGCTCACTTTTAACAATCTTTACCTAAATCACGGATAGATTCTATCTTCGATATACGTACTATATTGGATTGAGTATCCAATTTTCCACTTTAAGACCAGGCACCCTGTTGAACTCTTTCTGATTATTTGTCACCAATTTATAACCTCGGCTAAGGGCGTGTGATGCAATCATTAAATCCATGTTCCCTATGGGAGTCCCCTTCTTTTCAAGATAATAACGAATTTCAGCATAGTGGTTTGCTGCTTCTTCATCCCAAAGGAGCATATTTAATCGGGCTGCAAACTCATCTATTATCTCATGGTTCATTTTCTTTGATGAAGATCTTTCAGCGCCATATTTTAATTCCGCATAAGTAACTATGGAAAGACAAATTTGATCCCTGCCCATTTTATCAAACTTTTCGAGAAGTGCTGTCGGTCTTCGCTTCAGGATGTAAATACAGATATTTGTATCCAGCATGTACATTAAAAAACCCCTTCTCTTCCCTGGGGTGGGAGATCCTGCCGTTCAGTCATAAAATCGTCTGATACCAAAGGAACTTCTTTAAAAAATTCGCGCCATGATTTAGGCCTTGGAGATAAGACAATACGATTATCCTCTTTCCAGATAAATACTTCTTCTCCGTCGAATCTGAATTCCTTAGGCAGCCTGACAGCCTGACTCCGACCATTTTTAAATAATTTTGCCACGTGTTTCATCATAACACCTCCTTGAATATACCTTTGATATATATCATTCGGCACACCAAAATGCAATATATTTTGTGTCCCGCCCGGGGATGATTAAAACCCCTCAGCTTCAAGCGAAGCAAGGGAATATTGAATGTCTGACAGCAACTCAAGGCCTCAGCTTCAGGTCAGGCAGGGACGGAAGCTTTTTATCTTGACAGGGGCGGCAATTTAATTTAAATGAGATGGCTTAATAATTCATATAAGAAGGAGCATTAAATTTGGCAGAACATAAATCAGCCCTTAAAAGGGCCAAGCAGAACGAGGCTGAAAAGATCAGAAATATAGGCCGTAAGACCCGCGTAAAAAATATTGTCAAGGATGTAAGGGCTGCAATAGCCAGCAACTCTAAAGACCAGGCAAATGAATTCCTCAGGAAGGCCCGGGTTATTATCCAGAAAAGCGTTTCAAACGGGGCTATTCATAAAAAAAAGGCATCCCGTAAGTTATCCCGTCTTACCCGCCAGGTAAATAAGATCTCCAAATCCTGATTCCAATCAA
>CAVZMS010000017.1:0-9556 GCA_963776085.1 uncultured delta proteobacterium | reverse complement strand
GGCCTTTCGTGATAGCGAAATCCGCCCTGACAATGGACGGGTGGTCAGCTACATCCACAGGTCATTCCAGGTGGATAAGCGGCGAGCAAGCACGCCGGTTTGTACATCGATTAAGGGACACGGTTGATGGAGTCCTGGTTGGGGTGGGGACTATTATAGCCGATGATCCGTCACTTACAACTAGGATCGGAAATAAACGCGGAAGAGATCCTATTCGCATTATTGTTGATACTCATTTAAGGATACCGCAAAATGCAAGGGTGCTGAATCACGATTCCGATTCAATGACCCTGCTGGCAATAGGCGAGGACGTTAATCCAGTATTGTTGAAAGAGATCGAGAGGGAGGGAATATCTATCATTAAATGCCCGCTAAAAGGTGGGAGGGTAGATCTGAACACCCTTATGATTGAGCTCGGGAAGAGGTCTGTCACTTCTCTTATGGTGGAAGGCGGATCATCCGTTATGGGGTCCATGATACGTGAAAGGCTGATTGACAAGTTCTATATCTTTAAGGCCCCCAGGATTTTTGGCGGGGATGATGGTTTTCCAATGGCTCGGGGAGTAGGGCCTGGAATGATGGATGAATCATTGGCGATGAGGGATATAAGGATAAGACGATTCGGTGACGATATACTGGTCACGGGATATGCTGATTATGGTCTCTCTCATGAGATGGCAGAGAAAACTCGCATTTAGGTGAAGGCTTAGGTTTTAAAGAGGGTTCAAGGGTTCGAGGGTTCAAGGGTAGAGCGCACGGCGTATAGCCTTTCGACGTTGTTCAGGGCCGTGAGCTTGCCGAACGGCGCAGAGAGTCTCAAAAGAGAATATTGAATACCCGCCTGCCAAAGCTCTATTTCGATGATGCTGCTTATTTATTACTGCTGTATAATTTGTAGCGGATAGAGCTTTTATCGCCAAGAGGCATGAGCGGGCAGGTCGAATACAGAATATCGAATTTTGAAGTAAAGAAAAAACTTCAACATTGGACATTCCCTGTTCAACATTCTGCAGTTCGAATCCTTGACCCCTTGACCCCTTGGCCCCTTGAACTCTTGAACCCTAGGTCTAGGTAATTTGGAAACAGGATTTCACATTTCTATATAGGCATTAAGAGGGACAATAACTCATGTTTACAGGATTGGTTGAAGGTATTGGAAAGATTAAGTCCGTAACAAAAACCGGCAGGGATATGAATTTAACAATTATGCCCCCCTTTGATATTGCCGATTGCAGGATAGGTGACAGTGTCTCCGTAGACGGTGTATGCCTGACGATTACGTCCATAAAAGAGGGAATTTTAGGTATGTACGCCTCTGAAGAAACCATCTCCCGAAGTGCCATGGGCCGGCTAAGGCAGGGGGATGAGGTTAATATTGAGAGGGCCTTGAGTCTCGCCGGTCGTCTCGGCGGGCACATGGTTTTGGGCCATGTGGATGGCGTGGGTAGGATCCTGCAAAAGGAACAGGTCCAAAGATCCTGGTTGATAAGGGTCGGCATCGATGAAGGCATGTCAAGATACGTGATAGAAAAGGGGTCCATAGCAGTAGACGGGATCAGCCTGACCGTCAACCGTTGTAATGATGATTTCTTTGAGGTAAATATTATACCCGAGACCGCCATGGCTACAACAATTCTCAAAAAAAAGGTAGGGGATCGGGTTAATATAGAGACGGATCTTATAGCAAAATATGTGGAAAAATTTGTTAAGAAGGATAAGAAATCTGAAAGAGATGCAGCATCCGGCCATATTGACAAGGAGATGCTGGAAAGATTCGGATTTGGTGATTAGATAAAATGAGCATAGCAAAAATAGAAGACGCGCTTGTAGACCTGAGACAGGGGGGAATGATTATCCTGGTGGATGATGAAGACAGGGAGAATGAGGGCGACCTGACCATGGCCGCGGAAAAGGTGACGCCAGAGGCAATCAATTTCATGGCCAAATATGGACGAGGTCTCATTTGCCTCTCTCTCGCCCCTGATATTGTCGATAGATTAAATCTCCCCTTGATGGTTCAGAATAACCGCTCCTCCTTTAAGACCGCCTTTACAGTATCCATAGAGGCGAGAGAAGGGGTAACAACCGGCATCTCGGCCGCCGACAGGGCACATACCATCCTGACTGCCGTTGCGGACGACTCAATGCCTGATGACCTTATTCAGCCGGGACATATCTTTCCTCTGAGGGCAAGGAGAGGTGGTGTCCTTTTTAGGACCGGTCAGACCGAAGGATCTGTAGACCTCGCCCGTCTTGCGGGTCTGAAACCGGCAGGGGTTATCTGCGAGATTATGAACGATAACGGGACAATGGCCCGCATGCCTGACCTTATAAAATTCGCCGAAAAACATAGATTAAAGATTGCTACAATCGCCGACATTATCGCTTACAGGATGAGAAATGAGTCCTTTGTCCACAAAATAGCCGAGACCGTTCTGCCCACGCCGTTTGGAGAATTCAAGGCCATAGCCTTTATCAATGATATTGATGACTACGAACACCTGGCCCTGGTGAAGGGTGATATAACTCCTGAAAAGGATGTCCTTGTGAGGGTGCATTCTCAATGTCTGACTGGTGATGTATTCGGATCCTATAGATGCGATTGTGGAAATCAGTTGGAAAAGGCCATGGAGATGGTTCAGAAGGAAGACACAGGAGTCATTCTGTATATGCAGCAGGAGGGCCGCGGCATAGGTCTGGCGAACAAGCTGAAGGCATATGCCCTTCAGGATCAAGGACGTGATACGGTTGAGGCAAATGAGGAGCTTGGCTTTGAGGCCGACCTGAGAGACTATGGAGTCGGTGCCCAGATTCTTTCGGCCCTTGGTGTTCGAAACATGAGATTGATGACGAATAATCCGCAGAAGATAAAAGGATTGGAGGGTTACGGCCTAGTCATAAAGGACAGGGTGCCCATTGAGACCCTTCCAAGGCCGGAGAACATGAAATATTTATTGACCAAGTGCCGGAAACTGGGGCACATGATGAAGTTAGGGGACAGGGAGTAGCTTCATTAGATAATAAATAAAACAAAGGAGTGTTAATATGCCCAAGATCTTGGAAGGTAAGATATCGGCCGAGGGTTTCAGGTTCGCTATTATCGTCAGCAGGTTTAATGATTTTATCAGCTCGAAACTGGTTGAAGGGGCCATGGATGCACTGAGAAGACATGGGGTTGATGAGGAAAAGGTTTCACTGATAAAGGTCCCGGGTTCTTTCGAGATACCTGCCGTAGCGAAAAGATTGGCAAAAAGCAATAAATATGATGCCATTATCTGTCTTGGCGCCGTGATCAGGGGGGCAACGCCTCATTTTGATTTTATCGCGGCAGAGGTATCAAAGGGTGTAGCCAGTGTCGCCCTCGAGAGCGATATACCTGTGACATTCGGGGTATTAACGACGGATAACCTGGAGCAGGCCATTGAGAGGGCGGGATCCAAAGTAGGGAATAAAGGGTGGGACGCAGCCGTTTCCGCCATGGAGATGGTAAATCTGTTCGGCAAGCTGAAATAGATTCTTTGTAACAGTTTCGTCTTTTGATAATAAGAGGGGACTCGGCGATCTCTTTCCATGGCCGAAAGGATGAAACAACGGTATAGGGTTTAAGGTTTACGGTTTAAGGAAACCTTTTTTACCTTTGCCCTATACCTTATACCGTACACCGTAAACCTTTTTTTGATCCCCTAGCCCCTCTCTGTATAAACTATAGATACGAACAAATGTTCTTTGAGATATTTTAACCTATGGGAAATAGACGAAAGGCCCGTGAATTGGCCATCCAGATCCTGTTTCACATGGAATTCAACCCGGGTGATCCGGATGAGATATGTGATCTGGTATGTGAAAATTTTAATCCATCCAAATCCATCAGGGCCTTTTCCAGACAACTGGTTTGCGGTGTTCGGGAGAATATAAAATACCTGGACAGGCTGATAAGGAGGTCTTCGAAGAACTGGCGCCTGGAAAGGATGTCTAAAGTGGATATAGGTATTTTAAGGCTTGCCGCATATGAGATCCTTTTTATGGAGGATATACCTCACAAGGTATCCATTGATGAAGCAGTTGAACTGGGCAAGAAATATGGGACCGAAGATTCGGGGGCCTTTATAAACGGTGTTTTGGATAATATTTTAAAGGAGCATAGCCAAAGTAGTTGAAGGGTTCAAGGGCATTCGACATTGCGTAGGGCCGTGAGTCGCACGGCGCATAGCGTCTAAAGACTTAAAGAGCCCGCCGAATACCGCTTGTCAAACGGCTCTAGGGTTCGATGATTAATGACATAAGTCAGGAGCCAGGAGTCATAATTCAGAATAATGAATAGGGAACCCCGGATCGTGTCCAAGAGGCATGAGCTGAGCAAGTCGAACAGCTCAACTGTCGAATTCCGACGTGAAGAAAAAACTCCAACATTTAGATTCATTTCTTGTTGGATATTCTGAATATCGGTCAAGCCTACCCATAAGATGACAAGTTCGGTAATGTCGAAATAGATGATCTTAATCAACCGTGTACTCTCGAATACTCGACCTTTCTATTCTAGGAACATTAGTTGGTCGATGACTGTGAATTTATATCAATTTGATGCGGACTTTCGATAATAGATCATGAGACCGGATATACGATTTACTAGCAGACCCCTGGAAGATCTCTGGTGCCAGGCCGTAACAGTCCTTGTCTTTCAAAGCCCCAGCATGAAGATGGATGTCCTTTTCACCCTGAATGAAAAGATGACCGGAACCATGGCGAATATCCTGGAAGGCGGGCGATGGACAGGGGAGAGGGGCGAGGACTTCCTTTTTGCGGGCGAGGACATGATCAAGTCGGAGAAGCTCCTATTCCATGGGTTGGGACCGAGATCGGAATTTTCGGTTTCGCTTTTAGAAGAAGAGGTTGGGAATTTAGGATCTGCGCTTGATAAGCTGGGTGTAAGCGAATTCGGCATCCATGTGCCTGTGGCTGAAGGACTTGAGGCCGAATACGGATCACATCTTGAATTATCTGCGAAAATTCTATTGGATACATATGCTAAAACCCATAAAGACGAGCCTAATTTTAATCTAAAGATAATCTTTTCGGTTGGGATCAAGTTCATGGATATTCTGGATCCCGTTGTCGAACGGTTAAGGAGATATCTTGATCCGATTCCTGATTTTTCAATTATTATTGACAGAAACAGGATAGAGACAGAGGAGACTGTCTAACAGTCTACAGCCTACAACCTAAATAACTTTTTACAAGGATGACAAGATAACGTGAAGTACAGACCGACAGGAACTGGAAAAAAAGTGGCAGGAGTTTTGGGAAAGGGAAGGCCTTTTTGAGGTTAAAGAAGATCCCGCTAGGGAGAAATATTACCTGCTGGAGATGTTCCCTTACCCTTCCGGGAAGATCCATATGGGGCATGTAAGGAACTATACCATCGGCGACGTGATAGCCAGATACAAGAGGATGCAGGGTAAGAATGTCCTCCACCCTATGGGGTGGGATGCCTTTGGTCTTCCCGCTGAGAACGCGGCCATAGAGAACAGGACCCACCCTCACAAGTGGACCTTTGAATAATATCGCCAACATGAAATCGCAGCTGAAGAGGATGGGATTCAGCTATGACTGGAGGCGCGAACTGGCCACATGCGATCCCTCTTATTACAGATGGGAACAGCTCATCTTCATAAAGATGTACGAGAAGGGACTTGCCTATAAGAAAAGGACATATGTGAACTGGTGCGATAGTTGTCAGACTGTCCTTGCCAAGGAACAGGTTGAGAACGGGTGTTGCTGGAGACACACAAACCAGGAGGTTGTCCTTAAAGAGATGGACAGCTGGTTTTTCAAGATCACGGATTATGCCGAAGACATACTCGATAAATGCGCGGATCTCCACGGGTGGCCGGATAGGGTTATAACCATGCAGAAAAACTGGATCGGCAAAAGTCACGGGGCCATTATCAGATTTCCCCTGGTGGGTTCCGATCAAGTGATCGAGGTCTACACGACAAGACAGGACACGTTATTCGGCGCCACGTTCATGTGCTTTGCGCCCGAACACCCAATGCTCAGAGATATGGTCAGGGGTCTGCCACAGGAACGGGAGGTGCTGGATTTCATCGATCGCACCCTGAAGGTGGACAGCTATATACGGACAGCGGATTTCACGGTAAAGGAAGGCGTTTTTATTGGCAGGCATTGCGTGAATCCGGTAACCGGGGAAGAGATACCTATATATGTGGCCAACTTTGTCCTGTTTGATTACGGCACCGGGGCAATCATGGCGGTTCCGACCCACGATCAGAGGGATTTCGAGTTTGCCAAAAAGTATAACATACCTCTAAGGGTCGTTATAGAACCTCCGGGCAGGGAGCTGAAGGTCGAGACAATGACGGAGGCCTATGAGGAAGAGGGTTTTCTCGTGAACTCAGGACCTTTTAACGGCAAGGGCAACCTGGAGGCCCAGGACGATATAGCGGAATACCTGGAATCCGAAGGACTCGGATATAAGACCGTTAATTTCAGGATAAGGGACTGGAACATCTCGAGACAGAGGTACTGGGGTGCCCCCATCCCTATAATATATTGTGATAAATGCGGGACAATGCCTGTGCCTGAAAAGGATCTGCCGGTGGTTCTCCCACTGGATATGAATCTGAAGGCCGGGGGAGGTTCCCCTCTTCCCCTTGAGCCGTCCTTTTATAATACAATATGCCCCGGATGTAAGGGAGACGCCAGACGTGAGACCGACACCATGGATACCTTTGTCGAGTCATCCTGGTATTTTGATAGGTTTTGCTGTCCCGATTATGTAAAGGGCCCTGTGGATAGAAGGCGGTTGGATTACTGGATGCCTGTTGATCAATACATAGGGGGGATTGAACACGCCATCCTCCATCTCCTGTATTCCCGTTTCTACACAAGGGTCATGAAGGACCTCGGGTATCTCGATTTCAAGGAGCCTTTTATTAACCTGCTTACCCAGGGGATGGTCTGCAAGGAGACCCAGGAGTGTCCTACACACGGCTACCTCTATCCCAATGAGGTTATAGACGGGGCTTGCTCACGCTGCCGGTCTCCTATATTGACCGGGAACACCCTCAAGATGTCCAAATCGAAAAAAAACGTGGTGGACCCGTCCGATCTGGTGGAACAATATGGGGCCGATACGGTGCGCATGTTCTGCCTGTTCGCGTCTCCGCCTGAAAGGGACCTGGAATGGAGCGATCAGGGGGTGGAGGGGGCCTACAGGTTCCTGAACAGGGTATGGAGGCTTATAACCGATAACATCGGCGAGATATCAAAGGCCCCTGTATATAATGGAAATGCCCCCCTTAAGGGGGATCTGAAGGAGATCCATCGCAAGACCCATGAGACTATTAAAAAGGTGACGGGCGATATAGAAGACCGTTTCCATTTTAACACGGCCATAAGCGCCGTTATGGAACTTGTGAACGATGTATACAGGTACCTGAACAGCGGTCAGGATAAGGGAGAGCAGGCGTGGCCGGTGATCAGGGAGGCCGTGGAGATGACAGTCCTGCTCCTGTCCCCCGTGGTTCCACACATCACGGAAGAGATATGGCGAATGCTCGGTCACGAGGATTGCCTCCTGAATGTCGCCTGGCCTTCCTATAGTGAAGATGCCCTTGAGGTTGAAAAGAGGATAGTAGTCCTGCAGGTGAACGGCAAGGTAAGGAGCAGGCTCGAGGTGCCCGCGTCATTTACCCAAAAGGAGATCGAGGCAGTCGCCCTTGGAGACGAGAGGATCAGACATTTTGTGGGGGACAAGAAGATCAGGAAGGTCATCGTGGTTCAACAGAAGCTTGTCAATATTGTTGTGTGAGGGAAGGGTGAATAGTTAAATAGTTGATTAGTTAAATTGTAAGAATATAGCGCCATCATAAATTTAATACTGGTCAATTTTCCCCCATTCGACGATTTAACTATTTAACAATTTAACCAATTAACCATTTAACTAAGGATGCTGCTGAGATAATATGGACTTATTCAAAACTGGAACTGTATTTTTAGTCATGCTGACCGTCGCTTCCTTTATCGGCACCGGCTGCGGTTATCATTTCAGGGCGGACGGCAAACCGGTCGGCATAGAGATCAACAGCATCGCAATTCCCCTGGTGACAAGCAGTTCGTCGGAAAAGGGTTTTGAAGCGGATTTCACCAGAATGATCAGAGAGGAATTCATAAGCCACTCAAAGGTCCCGATTGTCGAAACGGAACAGGCTGATATGGTCCTGACAGGCCGGATTTCCGAGATCGAGACCCGGCCGTTGACTTATGATTCACGGCAATATAAGGTAGGCGGCCGCGTCGTCACCCATGAGACAACCAACAGTCGAAGGCTTAAAATCCGTTTGGATATCAGCCTTATTGAAAGGGCTACCGGAAAGACTATATGGTATGACGGCGATATGGAGGAAGAAGCCCTGTTTAATGTAGAGACCGATCCCCTTGTCACTCGATATAATCAACAGCAGGCCTTGATTAAGATCTCCAGGCTCCTGGCAAAAAGGATATACCTTAAGACAATGGAAAGGTTTTAATGGCCAGGGAACTGCTAGCCATGGATGTCCTCAAATCCCTGGAGAAGGGGGATCTCGCACCTGTCTACCTGTTCTATGGCCAGGACGAATTCACCCTGGAAAGGACCCTTTCAAGGATCAGGGAAGAGTTTATACCCGGATCAAGCAGGGATTTCAATCTGGAGATATGCTACGGCGGAGATGAAAATGCAGATCCCTATGATATAATCAACAGGGCCGAGACCATGCCCTTTTTGGCCGGCAGACGCCTGGTCATTGTCCGCAGGACCGAAAAATTCACAACCGATCAACTGGAGAAGTTTCTCCCCTATCTGGAAGACCCGGTAAAATCAACATGCCTGATCTTTATTGCCTCGAAGACGGATTTTAGAATTATTTTCTATAAAAGGATTAAAGACCTGGGTCTTGCCGTCAATTTCACGGAGATGAAGGGCAGGCAGGTTGTGCCCTGGATCAGGCAGAGGGCCAGGGAACTGGGCATAAATATCAGTGAGGATGCCTGTATCCATCTCCAGGAGATTGTCGGGGACCGGCCGATAGACCTATATAACGAACTGATAAAGTTGCAGCTGAGATACGGTGATAGGAAGATCGGCGAAGAAGAGGTCAAGGAAATGGCAATCTATGGAAGGACCTACACGATCTTTAATCTTTTAGATCACCTATCAATAAAAAACATCGGCGGATCTTTACTGGCCCTGAAAAGCTTTTTAGAAGAAGAAGATAAAAGGCTCGGACCGCTGCGGCTTACCGGGATGCTGAACAAACAGATCGTCCTCCTTTTGCAGACAAAGGCGATACTGGAAAAGGGCGGAAGGTCGAAGGATGTGGTGAAGAAGCTCGGTGTCCAATCTTTTGTTGCTGAAAAGCTTGTGAAACAATCAGCGCACTGGTCAACGGACGATCTGGAAAAGGGGATAGCGCTCCTCCACAGGGCCGATAGGCTTTTTAAAAGCGGTTCTCGGCCCGAGCCTGTTTTTGAGAGCCTGTTCATGTCTCTTTGCGGT
>CAVZMS010000016.1:0-19201 GCA_963776085.1 uncultured delta proteobacterium | reverse complement strand
TATGTTGTGTACGTTGCTGCATACATAGTATTGCTCCACGAAGGCGGCGATGAGAAGCCCCACCCCGCGAAGAAAAGCCCCCGTCGGGATACTGCCGAATCTGGTCACGTAGTTGTCCACCAGGAGTCGGAAAACCTGCGGGTCCAGCAGGGAGAAGCCCTGGTTGATAAAGGCGAGGAAGATGGCCAGGAGAATCATGCCCCGGTGGGGCTTGAGATACGCGAGAAGAAGTTTCATGCGCAAAAGGTACGGGGAAAAGAAAAAAGAGATGAATGCGGGGGCGATGCGTACTTACGGAAAACCGCCGCTTCGGTGTATCTTTTTCCATAGGAGCGTGCATGGCATCCATACTCGTGGTAGACGATGAGCTGAACGTACGGCAGCTCGTGCGCAGGATCCTGGAACGCGCGGGACACAAGGTCAGCGAGGCGAGGATTGTGCCTTTGCAAAAAGAGGCGCAAGAATTGACAGCCATCTTTTTTTCATCCAGAAAAACAGCAAGAGCGAACAGATAGAAAATATTCAATATTCAATCTTCAATTTTCAAGTTAAGGTCGGTCTATGACAATAAAAAAGAGGATACTTATTGTGGATGACGAAGAGATGATTGTGCATCTTTGTCGAACGATACTCACCCGTGAAGGATACGATGTGATAGTTGCATCGGCCGGCGATGAGGCGCTGACACTTGCCATCTTCCGAGCAGTTTCATATGATAGTAACGGACATGTTGATGCCGGGGATGGACGGCCTGGAGACATTTCTGGCCCTGAGGGAGAAGCAACGGGAACTTATCGGCGTTCTCATCACGGCTCACGGCACTATGGATATGGCTATCGAGGCCATGGGCCATGGTTTCAGCGGCTTCATCAGAAAGCCCTTCACAGCACATGAACTGATTCAGGTAGTGAATGACTCATTTCAGAAAGCGGCATTAAGAGAGGAAAACACCCGCCTCAAGACGCTGATTCCGCTATATAGTCTCGGTGAAAAGTTCATGGCCTCCCTGTCAAAAAAAGAGATCCTGGAGGAGTTGATCGAGACCATTTCCAGGCAGACCGGGGCACATAGGGTATCGGTCATGCTCTACGAAGACGAGGAGGGTTGCCTGAAGATTGCCGCGTCGAGAGACATCAAGGAGGACATAATCCCTAATGTTCGAATCAGATCCGGTGAAAAGATAGCCGGATGGGTCTTTCAAACAGGAGAGCCCCTTATCCTTAACGGAGGACCTGAAGATAACCCCAGATTCGCCCATTTTTTAAAGTCTGAAGATATTATCGCCGCCATCTCATTTCCTTTGAAGGCCAAAGACCGATGCCTGGGGGTCTTGAACCTCAGCAAGACAGGAAAAGGCACGCCTTTCAGTAATTCTGACATAGAGATGCTTTCCGTTATCTGCGGTCAGGCGGTCATGGCCCTGGAAAATCTTCGAATTATGGAGGAAAAGGCGGAAAAAATAAGGATGCGCACGATTCTTGAACAGTATGTCTCTCCGGAGGTAGCCAATATCCTCATCTCCCACGGCCAGAATCTCATGGAGGTCGGGGAGATCAGGGATATTACCGTCCTCTTTGCCGATATCAGGAACTTCACGCCGCTGGTCCAGTCTCTCCCCCTGAAAACACTCCGGTCCTTTCTGAACGATTTTTTTAATCTCTTTACCGAGATCATCTTCAACTTTGACGGCACCCTGGACAAATTTATGGGCGATGCCCTGCTGGCCTTTTTTGGGGCCCCGATCCATCTAAAAGAGCCGGGTAATTCGGCGGTTGGTTCCGCGGTCATGATGCATAAGGCCTTCAAGGAACTCAGAGAGAGATGGGCTGATGAAAACAGTGAGATCAGGGAGATCGGTCTTGGCGTCGGCATCAGTTCCGGGAATATCTTTCTTGGAAACGTGGGTTCTCAAAGGAGGTTCGATTACACGGTCATCGGCATGGATGTCAATATTGCGCAGCGCCTGGCAACGGATGCGCGTTCAGGAGAAATACTCGTTACCCAAGTGGTGAGGCGCGATCTGGGATCACAATATAGCGTGAAAGAGGAATCGTCACGGTTGCTTAAGGGGCTTAAGGTGCCCATACCTGTTTTTTCAATAGCTATGGAATGAAAGGGAAAGAGAGATTATATGATAACCAATAAAAACATCAAGGAACGGAAAAATAGGGGCAAATAAAACCCGATAATTGTTACAGCATTCAGGAGGCCAAGATGAGACTTCGTATCCTGCTTGCCGAAGATAATGTGGTCAACCAGAGGCTCGCAACGGGGCTTTTACAGGGGAGAGGGCATTATGAACGATATATTTGATATTTCCAGGGCCATGGAGGTGGTGGATGGAGATAAGGGGCTTTTTAAGGATATCTCCAATATGTTCCTCGAAGGCCTAGCTGACAATCTGGCAAAGATAAACAGATGGGATAGTGAAGGCTGACGCATATGCCCTGGAGAGGACCGCCCATTCCCTGAAGGGCTCGATCGGCAATTTCGGCGCTAAGCGTTCTTTTGATGCAGCATATCGGCTTGAAAAGTTGGGGAAAGAGGGTAAGATGGACGAGTCCAAAGAGGCCTTTAAGGAACTCGAAAAAGAGCTTATTGTTCTGGAGGCCGAGTTAAGACGCACATTAAAGGAGATGTAAAATGAAGGTAATGATTGTAGAGGATGAGCCTATTTCCAGGCGCATCCTTGAAACTTTTTTGAGGGAATGGGGTTATGAAGTCTTATCCATTGGCGATGGCCTTGATGCCTGGGAAATTATACAGTCTCCCGACGCCCCATGCCTTGTTATCTCCGACTGGATGATGCCTAATATGGATGGGGTTGAATTGTGTGAAAAAATCCGCGGGATGGAAAAGGCCCAATACACCTATTTTATCCTGCTTACGACAAAGGCTGAAAAGAGGGATGTTATCAAGGGACTTGAGTCCGGCGCAGATGATTTTATTGTCAAGCCTTTTGACCAGGAAGAATTAAAGTACCGCGTGAAGATCGGCGAAAGGATCATCAGATCTGGAACAAAGGATAATAAAACTTGCAAACACCGATTATCTCACTGGCGTCCTTAACAGGAGGGCCTTTATGGAGAAGATGGACGAAGAGACCAACAGGAGCATTCGGAATAAAAAGGAGTTGTCCGTTATACTAACGGACATTGATCATTTTAAAAAGGTAAATGACTCCTATGGTCATCAGGTCGGCGATCTTGTACTTCAAAGGTTTGCGCAGCAGATATTAAAAATCTCCCGATCCTATGATTTTGTGGGGAGATATGGAGGTGAGGAGTTTATTATCGGGCTACCCGAAACGAACATGGCACAATCCTGGCTCACGGCTGAGAGGATGCGTAAGAATATTGAGGAGATTGAATTAACGTTGTCTGAGAATCCGCCGGTCCATGTCAGGGTTACGTCCAGCTTTGGAGTGGCTTCTCTCGTGATGAAGCCCTATGAGAATGTCGATTCAATCATAAAGCTGGCGGATGACGCCCTTTATAGGGCCAAGGCTGAAGGGAGAAATCGCGTGTGTCGTTCAGATACCTGAACGAAAATAATTATTCTATAGTGAACGACTTAAATAACCTGGCACTGAAGGCTTTCGCCTTCGAAAAGAGATCCCTGTCGGACATCTGTAGCCTGCTTTTACAAATATGGCTACTTATTCATGACGTTCATTATAACTATCGGGGGCCCGCCTATGAACGATACTATTAATGTTAAACAATCTCCTAAAATGGGCAAAAAGAAGCTGGGGGAATGTCTTGTTGAGGCCGGACTTATAGATAATAAGACTCTGGAACAGGCCTTACAGGTTCAGAGGGTTCAGAAAAAGAAAATAGGCCAGATCCTTATCGATATGGGCGTGGCCGACGAACTAACCATTGCCAAGGCCTTGGCAAGCCAGCTCAAGATTCCCCTGATCCGTTTAGGCAAAATGGATATCCCGAAGGAGATTATATCCCTTATTCCATCTGACCTGGCAGAAAATCATCTGGTTGTTCCCGTAAAAGAGACAGAGACGGGTCTCCTTGTGGCAATGGCCAATCCTCTGGACTTATTCGCAATCGATGATCTGCGTTTTGTCACTCAAAAACGGATCAATATTGCCATAGCTCCCGAAGGAGATATCTTGAGGGCCATTGAAAGACACTATCCCCAAAATGATCTTGAAAAGGACCTGGATTCCGGGCCTGCTATCGATGAAGGGATCGAGATCATCCAGCGAAAGGAGATGGAGGAAAAGGACCTCACGGACATCCAGGAGATGTTAGACCTCACGGAGCGGCCGCCTGTGGTGAGGTTTGCGAACGCCGTCATTGCCGACGCGGTCAAGCTGAAGGCAAGCGATATCCATATTGAGCCGCAAAAAAACGCGGTTATTATCAGATATCGGGTGGACGGCATCATGCGGGAGATAATGAAGGCGGACAGGCATATCCACGCCTCCCTTGTATCCAGGATTAAAATTATATCCAATATGGACATATCCATCCGGCGAAAACCGCAGGACGGCAAGACACAGCTTAAATACGGCGGCAAGATCTTTGATTTGAGGGTGTCCACGATCCCCGCCACTTACGGGGAGGCCGTAACCATACGCATACTGAATCCCGATTCAGCGAGGATGAAGATAGAAGACCTGGGTATTTCCGGGAAATCTATGGAGGTCTTTCTGGATTGTCTAAGCAAGCCACAGGGAATGATCCTCGTGACCGGCCCAACCGGAAGCGGAAAATCCTCAACGCTCTATGCCTGCCTTAACAGGCTTAATAATCCTATGGTTAACATCATAACAGTGGAAGACCCCGTAGAATTCGATATCCAGGGGATCAACCAGGTTCAGATTAATCCGACAGCAGGAATAACCTTCGCAGCCGGGCTTCGATCCATCCTGAGACAGGACCCGGATATTGTCATGGTAGGGGAAATAAGAGACTCACGAGACCGCGTCCATCGCCTGCCAGGCCGCGCAAACCGGACACCTTGTGTTGTCTACATTGCATACGAATGACGCCCCCTCCACCATCACAAGGCTCATGGATCTGGGAATCGAGCCTTTCTTGATCTCTACCTCCCTGGTTGCCGTGGTTGGGCAGAGGCTGGTCAGGAAGATATGTCCCGGATGCAAGGTCCCTGATCCGTTGAGCCAACAGATCATGAAACGTCTTTCGCCTCTTATCGGCGGGAAAAAGGATCTTGCCTTTTCGAAAGGGGCCGGTTGCGAGGCATGCGGCTACTCCGGATATTCCGGCCGTCTGGGGCTGTTTGAAGTCCTTGTAATGACAACGGCCTTGAAGGAGGCTATAGGAACCAAGCTTACCGTGGAGGGTCTTAGAAAGATCGCGGAAGGAGAAGGTTTCCAATCAATGAGTATGGATGGAATTACGAAGGCCTTACAAGGCATGACCACTATCGAGGAACTCTTCCGGGTGGCCCCGCCGGAGATCTATGAGCCCCCTGTTGAAGAGGTCATTCAGCCTGCTTTTCAGGAGGAAGTCGTTTATGAGGAGAGCCCGCCTGAAGAACATGTATCATCTCTCAGCATGTCCAGGCCGCCGAAGATCCTTCTGGCGGACGATAATGAAATTATCCTCAAGGTAATCTCCAACATCCTGGAATCAGAAGGATATCGCATCGATAGGGCAAAGAATGGTATGGAGGCCCTTAGGCTGGCCTTACAGGAAAAACCGGATCTTATTATCACGGATTTTCTTATGCCGGTGATGGATGGGGTGACCCTTATTAAAAGATTAAAATCCCAGCTTGCCACACGCTATATCCCCATCATCATGCTTACCGCGAAAGATGAAGAGGATGCCGAAGTGGAGGTCATCGATGCCGGAGCGGATGATTATCTCACAAAACCGGTAAATGCCGAAAAACTCCTTGTGAGAATAAAAAGGCTGCTTAAGAGACCGATCATTGAATAGATATCTATGTAAAATTATCAATATCCGGTTAGATTTTCATTATAAATTTAATGCATATAAGTCCCACGGAGGTCTCTTTTCAGAGGCGAAGAAATTATATGCAAGGAATCAACATAAGGATGACGTTAGGCGGGCGGCTGAAGTCCCGTAGGCTGGACCTTCCTGGAAAAACCCGATCTTATTATCACGGATTTTCTTATGCCGGTCATGGATGGGGTGACCCTTATTAAAAGATTAAAATCCCAGCTTGCCACACGCTATATTCCCATCATCATGCTTACCGCGAAAGATGAAGAGGATGCCTCCGTGGAGGTCATCGATGCAGGAGCGGATGATTATCTGATAAAATCGGTAAATGCCCAAAAACTCCTTGTGAGAATTAAAAGGCTGCTCAAGAGACCGATTGTTGAATAGGATATCTATGAAAGATCGTTTCAAAAACGGAGGACCGATCCTATGAAATGCTATTACCATCCGGAAAAAGAGACCGGCGTGCAATGCGGTCAATGTAAAAAACCTCTATGCGATCAGTGTGCCATACCCCGCGACAGCGGATTTCTCTGCAGTCGCTGTATCGCCCTTGAAGCGGCCAGGGAGGCGGCCGATGGAATCGATCAGCGTCTGGAGGAAAAGAAGAGGAAGGCCGACGAACGCAAGGAAAGGAAAAGGTTTAAAAAGATCCTATGGTTTGCATTGCAATGGGGCATTGTCTTAGTCGGCCTATGCGTCATGGCCTATCAAGTGCCGGATCTCATCAGCGTGTTAAAGGATGAAAAGCCTCTCAGAAACGGGACATATAAAACGGATGCAAAGACCGACGATTGCATCCGGAACCTCTGGAGGGTGGCGAAGATCCTCCAGGAAGGGAAACAGCCGGGAAACGAGATATTATGTCCCGCGAGCAAAAAACCTTTCATAGTAACGGAGGAAGACGGAGATGTCGTTGCGCGAAGCCCCAACCCGGGACTCTACGGGTTCAGGGAGATCCGGGTCAGTAAAAAGAGACCGGTTCCGGAGGTGATAAAATGAAGATATTAAGGTGCCTCAACAACAACGCCGGATTTGCATTGATAGAGTTATTGATGGTTTTTGTGATTATCGGGGCGCTGGCATCGATTGCTATTCCCCATTACGCGGATTACAGGGAAAAGGCGCTGGAGGCCCAGTGTAAGGCCAACAGGTATCACATAGAAATGGAAGAGATGGCCTATTTTGCCGAACATGGAAAACCGAGCCTGAAAATCGATGATAAATATTCATGTCCGCGCGGTGGAACCTATGTATGGCTCGTTATGGACCCGGAAGACCCTGATTATCCGCAAATCGGTTGTTCCATACATTTTACGGGTTCCGCTCCGGAGACAGCCGCACCTAAGGAGGAGGCGCCCGCGACACCGTCACCGCCGGTTGATGAAACACCGCCTGAACCAACGCCGCCCGCAGAAGAGCCGATCCCTGCACCGGCGCCGCCGGTCGATGAAACACCACCCGCACCGGCCCCACCCGCCGAAAAAATAACACCTTCCCAATCTAATCGATGCTCTCATTGAATATATTGGAACTTTGAACATCCAGAAGAACACAGGGAAACAATTATTGAATGTTTTAGATAACGCGAAGGCTTCTATTGAAAACGGCGATAATAAACAGGCCATGAATAGCATAGATAATTTTATAAATAGAGTAAACGCCCAGAAAGGGAAGAACATAAAGTCTGATGATGCGGATATTTTGATTTCAAAGGCAAAAGAGATTATGGGATATTTTAATCCCTAAGACATCCTGCGGTGATAAACACAATTCATTTGTAATCAAGGTGAGGTAATATCAATGGGTTGGTTTTTTACCAAGAAGAAGAGACCTAAATTCGAGGTAGAGGCCAAACTTATCGAGGCGGAGATCAGCCGATCAAAAAGGTTTGGCCTTCAATTTGGTGTGTTAACAGTCGAGTTAAGCCATTCTGTTCCCAGAGGCCTGAGTAAGATACTGCCTGGCAGGACGATCTCTTTCCAAGTATTGGAGAAAAATCTTCGTTTATATGATCAGGTAATAGAATCTCACCTCATGAGAAGATATTATATTATTCTCCCACAGACGGATAAGAACGGAGTTGAAGCGGTTAAAGCCAGAATATACCGGATTGCGGAAGAAAAAAAATTGGGAGACATTTCAATTAAATCCGCGGTCTATCCGGATGATGGGGACACCTCCAAAGCGCTATTAGGCAAGTTTTCCAGTGAGGTGTGATACGCCCCGGTTCCCTCACTTCATCGGTCTGCGATTCTCAATAATGTCAGGTGATTCAATTCCAATGAGGCAAACGCCTTTATATTTTCCTTCATCTATTTTAGTCTTGTGTCTTACAGTCCCATTCACAGTAATCCTTGCCCGGGCGGAATAAAATGTAATATCTTCTAATTTATCCCCCACCTTTATCTTTTGGGGAAGATCAGGAATATTTTGGAGGTATTATGATGCAAAGGCCATGCTTTGAGGTGTCAAAAACATTAAGTTCATATACTCTATCATCTTTTGACTTTTCTCCCAGTCTAAGTTCCACTGAAATAAACCCTGTCTTTTCACAGGGAAACCGCTCTTCCTTTCGCTTTTCCGTGATTTCAATGGATTCGGGGAAATTCAATATATGGCCAAAGTGGGGATAGGTACTGCTTGTTCCAGTATATACAAGAGTACTGCGGCAAAGGTTTTCTTGGATTACAAACTCCGCAGTGACCTCGGGAGATGATTGGATAAGGATATTGCCTTTTTCAGGAGTTAATTTTTCAATGATCAGTTCAGGCTTCTTCCCGATCTCAGATAAGAGATCCTCCTGATTAATCTTAATAAATTTAGAGGTAAACTCAGTTTCTCCTCCTTTAACCCGAATCTTAATCTCTGTTCGATTAATAATTAAATGGTTGAATATTTGAATTATTTTTAGTTTGTTATCTAAAGTTCGCCAGGTCATTTAAATCTTTTCCAATGGTGTAATAATTTGGAATTGACCTCTCTTAAAAAAATTTAGATTATTTTTTTGGTAATTGACGTTTACTGACTGCGATGGCAAGCGTTATACTATATATTGGTCTCGGTTAATAGGGAAAAATTATAGATTACGTATGCCGATAAAAATAACAATGTTGAATTCTGGAGATGTTCAGTTATTTAGGGACAGCCAGCGGTTTCGCTCTTGTTCTTCTTCAGTAGTTCTTTCACAACTTCATCGATCTGTGCATTTGTGACTAATCCCATTTCGAGCAGGATTGTGCCGATAAGTTTATGCTCCCTTTGCTCTATATCTCCCAGTACCTGTGTCCTTAGTGCATCGAAAAGTTGTTCCGACGTAATAAATCCCTTATCTACTGCTATGATTCCAAAACGTATTTCAATAGCGTGTCCTTTCATCTTTCCCATCCCCCCTTCCTTTGCGACTTCCAAAACGCTGTCATAGCCATTGTCTTTGCCGCATTTCAATCACTTGATAAGATCGCCAGACTTGTACCGAACATCTTCCGGGCCTTCGAGAGACGAACCACAGAATAAGCGCTTAAGAGTTACTGAAAAAAAGAATATATCTAATGGTTAAAGGATGATCTAACTCAGTTTTATTACAATTAAGAAATCCAATTTATTATGGTACTAATTTTATAAATATCAAGAATTTTCAGTTTTAATGCCAATAGGCTTTTATGAGAAATCAAGAATAGAGGTCAATAATACGATGCTGATTTTGCTTATAAGTGGTTCAACAATCAATGTTGCTTCACAAACGGCAGTAAATTTTTCGAAGAATTTGAAAAAAGGTTGAAAAAGTTACTTGTTTTACATTCCGAACTTCATTAAATCTGCTCCGCAATTCGGACACTCATGTAAAAGCATACCACAGTTAGGGCATTTATATCTTTCGAAATCAAGGCTATAAACCATTACTTCTTCCACCTGTTCATCAGTCATAAACCCCATTTTTTTCATTGTTTCGCCGATAAGATCAGGGTCATCCCCCTTTTGCTCGCTTGATATTTGAAGCCTCATCGCTTCAATAAATTGCCCTTCAGTGATAAAGCCTTTTTTTATGGCGAAGTAACCAAAACGTTTCCTAGCGCTTTTAGGCATTGAATTCTCCTTTCACTGTCTTCCTTTCTTCAAAGAGTCAATGAGATCCTCGACTGTCTTGTTTGAGGCATCCTGTAGACCATAGCGTTGATATTCATGCCCGCTCCGACCGAGGCAAACAAGGCGATATCTCCGGAATGCAGCCTTTGATTGTCCAGTTTTCCCTTCTGCAGGAGATCGAACATGGTAGGCAGGGTTGCGACCGAACTATTACCCAGCCATGCGATGGTCATTGGCATAATATACTCCGGGATCTCCTCTATTCCATAGGCCTTGAATATATTCTTAAGTATTGCCCTGTCCATCTTTTCGTTGGCCTGGTGAATGAGGATCTTTTTCACGTCCTTAAGCGTAAGTCCGACCTTGTCAAGACACTGCTTGACTACTTGAGGCACGATCTTAAGGGCGTATTTATATATCTGGTGCCCGTGCATTTTGAGGTAGATCTCGTCGCCGTTGCGGTTGGGATTGTACGTCCTTCCGGTCCATATCATATATGCCTCGTCCTTTGTGTCTGATCGTGTAACATGGGAAAGGATACCCGATTCCTCCTCCGTAGGTTCAACCAAAGCAGCCCCGGCGCCGTCGGAAAATATCATACAGTCTATATCATTCGGGTCAACCACCCTGGACAGGATCTCGGCGCCTATAACCAGTACCTTTTTTGCGTCTCCGGATTTTATATAATAGTCCGCGACGGTCATCCCATGCAGCCAGCCAGGGCACCCGAAGGGGATATCATATGCAACGGTATAGGGATTTTCTATTCCCAGGAGGAACTTTACCCTGGAGGCCAAAGACGGGCACAAGTCAACTCTCACGCCGCCCGCCTTTACATCTCCGTAATTGTGAGCCACAATGATGTAATCAAGACTCTCCTTATCCACATCCTCAAGTGCCTCTTTTGCGGCCTCAAAAGCGATATCCGATGTCGTCAGATCATCGGTTGCATATCGTCTCTCCTTTATGCATGTTATCTCCTGAAATTTCCGTATTATTTCTTCATTTGATTTGGGGATCCTTTTACCATCGATGCTGAAAAATTCGTTTTCAAGGAAATAGCTGTTATCCACCTTTCTTGTCGGAATATAGCTGCCGGTCCCTGTGATAATTGCGTTTGGCATGTAAACCTGTAATCTCCTGTAAGATATAAATTTTCTATGGCAGAAAATATTAAATGCCGCTTATGCGATTCCGTCATGGTTGGATCATATAAGCTTGGGTTTAATGTTAAATTACATAGGATATTTTTACCCATTTGTCAAAGAGATATCACTTAATTATTTAAAGAAAGTGGTCCGGGATTCGAGGATTCCAGGGGTCAAGTGTATGTAAAAAGCATTGTTAGACTGCTAGGCTGTTAGGTTGTTAGCCATTATTTTCCTTCTGGCTCCTGTCTCCTGACTCCTGTCTTCTGCCTCAGAGATTCATTCAAATTCCTCAAACTCCTCAGTAGAATAGAAAAGGTGCATTTCCTTTATTTTTTCTTTATCCAGACTGCCATTCAGAATTGACTCTTCGGCCTTATTCCTGAATATCTTCGCCAGCCTTTCAAGCTCGTCAAGCCTTTCCGGAAGTCCATTTTCCTCTATGATTGTTTTGACGGTGTGAAAAAGGTCTTCACTCCCGTAAATCAATAATCCTTCCTGGAGAATTTTGACGGCAACCATGTGTTTGAAATCATCAAAGCGGGCCTGATTTCTAATGAGCGCCAACCTTTTTATTTTGTAATCAACCTCCTCCTTTATGGCGGGATTAATAAGCATTCTGTACTTTTTCCGGTATATAATCTCGTCAAGCTTACTTATATAAGTATCCGGCAGGGTATCATCAACAACGGCAATAAGATCAATATCCGAACCTTTTACAAGCTTTCCGGTGCTTCGCTCCGGTCTGGGTACATCATGGGCCATATCATAGACAATATCTCCGGCAATGATAAAGCAGATTTGATGTATGCTGGATACCTCGTCCTCGAATTCCTCCATGATTTCAGAAACCATTTGCCGGGCAAGTTCAAACTTAAATCTGCTTATTTCATGGATTCGTCCAATTACCTCCATACACCTTTTTTCAAGTGGGTCCGGATCACTGGCGAGCCCTATAACCGAGTATGTAAGGAATTCTCTAAGAATTGAGGGGGAAAGGCGGGCAAAACCGTCGACGTGGCGGTCAAGTCTCATATACCTCTTACCTAAGGCCCGGACCTGAAGTTCTTGAGAGGTCTTGCATGCCTTCCAGATAAGCAGGCTGTCTATATTGATCTCTTTTATGATCTCAAAACCTGTACGTGGTCCTTTGGCTCTGATCAGATTGACGATAATCTCCTGTTCAGGGCTAGGCATTTTCCTGATTACCTGTATGTATGTTAGATCCCCAAGCGTTGTCTTCTCTGCTCTAAGCGGCCTTCGTTTTCAAGCTCGACCGTCATTTAATACCATCTCAACCCAATATGCTTCTTACAATATCGGCGATCTCCCTGCAGTATTTTTCCGTTACTGATTCGGAAGGCCCCTCAACCATTACCCTGCACATGTTCTGGGTTCCGGAATAGCGGACAAGGACGCGGCCCTCGTCTCCCAGTTCCTTCTCAATCCTGTCTATGACCTCCATAACCTGAGGCACGGTTTTGATATCAGGCTTGCTCTTCACATCCACATTGATCAGTTTCTGGGGATAAATATCCATCATCTTGGCAAGCTCCGACAGCGGCTTGCCGGTCCTGACCATGGCGGCAAGCAGTTGAAGGGCGGCAATAATCCCGTCCCCTGTCGTGTGGTGATCAAGAAATATCATGTGGCCGGATTCTTCCCCTCCAATCACGCTCCCCAGCCGCAACATGTCCTCCAGGACATAACGGTCTCCCACCTTGGAGGCATGGTATTTAAAGCCGTATTTCTTGCAGGCGATTCGTAAACCCAGGTTGCTCATCACGGTACTTACGAGGAGATCGTTTTTCAATTTCCCTTGTTCCTTAAGCATCCTGGCGCATATGAGCAGAATTTGATCTCCGGTTATTTCCTGCCCTTTTTCATCTACGGCTATAAGCCGGTCGCCGTCCCCGTCGAAGGCAAGCCCGATCGCGGCGCCGCTTTCAACGACCTTTTTCCTCAGGTCCTCTGTATGCTGTGAACCGCATTTATCATTGATGTTGATGCCGTTCGGGGTGTTGTGGATAACCTCTATGTCGGCGCCCAGTTCCCAGAAGGTTTCGGGGGCGACTTTATAGGTGGCGCCATTGGCGGTATCGAGAATAATCTTCATTCCTTCAATAGATAAATCCCGGGGGAACGTATTTTTCAGAAATACAATATAACGGCCATGCACGTCTTCGAGACGGAATGCCTGCCCCATATCCTTGACGGGCGGCACCAGGCCGTGAAGCGTATTGCTCAGCACCAGGTTTTCAATAGCCTCCTCCTGCTCATCGGAGAGCTTGAAGCCGCTGCCGGAAAAAATCTTTATGCCGTTGTCCTGATATGGATTGTGGGAAGCGGAAATGACGATCCCGGCGTCGGCGTGCATACTCTTGGCGATGAAAGCGATTCCAGGGGTCGGCAGGACCCCGAGCAGATAGGGATTCCCGCCCATTGAGGTTATACCTGACTCAAGCGAACTCTCAAGCATATAGCCCGAAATACGTGTATCCTTCCCGATCACTATCCTCGGGCGTGCATGTTCCTTTTTTAAGATATAGACAACCGCCTGCCCTATGGCAAAAGCAATCTCAGCGTTCATAGGATATCGGTTTGCTTCTCCTCGGATGCCATCAGTGCCGAACAGTTTTCCCATGAAAATCTGCTTCCTGATTAATGTTATCACAAAGGTTGTTAGATTGTAGACTGAAGGCTGTTAGATTGTTAGCCTTTATTTTACTTCCGGCTTCTAACCTCTGTCTCCCTTGGAGCGCCGTAGCTTCTTGACGCGCTAAAGCTCCAGCGACGGCGGTTAGCGAAGGCGGCGGGCCCCTGCCCTCGGCCCTGATTATCGATCAACTGACTTGCAGATAATCCTGAAATGAAAATCATTTGCCGAACAACCTTAATGACGGCACAATCTCTTTTGTCTTTTCACAAAAGGCATCGACAATCCTTTGAAGCCATATTGTACCCTTATCGGAAACATGAGCGGGGAGACCCTGTATGACAGCTATATAATCGGCCCCGCTTTCGCCTCTTGCTTTATCGGAGGCTGAGAGAAAATCATCGCGGTATTTCTCAACAGCACTATCCCGTATAGCTGCCGCGAAAAGCCCTTCTATTTCTGAAAACCTTTCATAAAACTCGTTTCTTCCGGCCACTTCCCGTTTTTGTTTCTGCATCATGTTCAGAAGATACCTTTGCTTTTTCAGCCAATACCTGTAAACGCTTTATCCGTTCTTTTTTCGCCAGGCCCAGTTTATCAAGCAGTCCGGAAAAGATAAGTTGGCCAAATTCCTGCGAATCAAAAAATGGACGCCTCACATGAATGTACCACTCCTCAAGGGCCATCAGATTCGCAATATATATAATATTATTCTCCACGATACGGCGGATGTTTGGATATGCCCTGGGCCTGAAATCAATTGTCTTTCCGGGGTGTGTCTTTCCGATAATCAGTTTGTTGTCCTCAGTAAAATCATTTCTCAGCACCGAGTTGGCGGCAACCACATTGCCGTATCCCATGCGTAAAGGGCCGACAATGCCTCCCTGGCCGCCGAGAAAGATGGCCGGCTGGTTGAGCATTACACCCCGCGGTACATCACCGATCAGTGATGCCGTGGTTTTGTCCCCATCCGGTGTAAAGTTAAAATGGATATAAGAACTGCCCACCTCGCTGTGATCCTTGCGGCTTGTCCCTCCGGCCATCAGACAATCACAGAAGTTGATCAGACTTCCGAGTGTCACAAAAGGGAAAAGTATGGTCTGTTTTATGCCGACACAGTGCGCGCCGTTAGCCTCCTCTTCGAGGATGCAGCCTTCGCGCACCTGCGCCCCTGACCCCATGTTTGCCTTTTCCAGGAAGACGGACCTGTTGAAATATCCGCCCTTCAGTTCAACCTTTGGTCCTAACTGGCAATTATCTATGGTGACCGGACCTTCATACCCGATCTGGGACCCTGCAGATATGACAGTGTGCTTCGCCGTAGATCCTGCACCCGGGATAGATCCTGACACCCTTTCCGGATATATGATCAATGTTTACCTCATCGCCCAGATCTATGGTCAGGGGATTGGGAATATCAACGCCTTTATTAATCAATTGAATCACCTTATCGTAACATCGCGGTTGAATGTCCATACCCTCCTCCAAAAAAAATATAATATATTAATTAATTTACATTTCAACATTTTTTTATCGATCTTCAAATCCGGCAGTCCCGGCGGATCCCTGTTAATAGCTGCGTGAATTGCTATGGGCTGAAGGCTGTTAGGTTGTTAGCCTTTATTATTATTCTGTCTCCTGCCTTCTGTTTTTGACCCCTTGACACACAGGGACAGTCTCCATATAGTCCTGTCTCAGAGAAGCAGGTTCATCTCATCTTGATCAATCGTTGAACCGGGAGTCTGTTCCTCAAAGGATTATTTGTCTCGCATTTCCTGGAAGGAGGATTTCGATGAAGAACATACGGGTGATTCTGATTAGCGGTCTTTCCGGGTCCGGCAAAACCACGGCCATTAAAGCCTTAGAAGATATCGGCTTTTATTGTGTCGATAACCTTCCCATCCTTCTCTTACCTAAATTCATAGAACTCTGTGAGCAATCAGGGGGAAAGATCTCCAAGGTGGCAGTGGTGGAGGATATCCGGGGAGAAGCCTCCTACCCTGTCTCCCAGCAGGTCCCGAACCCCGTCAACGGCGGGACTGGTACAGTGGAGGCAGAGGGCACTGCGGGGGGGATAGATTTTTTAAAAGATTCAAGAAGGATCATCCAAGATTTAAAGAGGGAAGGTTACCGGATCGAGATTCTTTTTTTGGAGTCTTCGGATGAGATTCTGATGAGGAGATTCAGCGAGACTCGGCGTCAGCATCCTTTGGCGGTGGGAGGTTCCATCCGGGACGGGCTCCAATTGGAACGAAAACGACTTCAAGACATCAGGGATATGGCCGATCAGGTGATTGATACCTCAACGTTAAGTGTGCATCAACTCAAAGAAAAAGTCCAACAGTATGCCCAGGAGGGGAAGAGTTCAAGCCAGATGACGGTCGCCCTCCTTTCTTTTGGATATAGCTTTGGGATTCCGTTTGAAACGGACCTCCTTATGGATGTCCGTTTTTTACCCAATCCTTATTTTGTTGAAGAACTGAGACGATTCAAGGGGGATCATCCAAAGGTATCGGAATATGTCCTGCAATGGGAAGAGACAAAAGAATTTTTGCGACATGTTTATAATCTAATTCGATTTCTTCTCCCCCTCTACCAAAAGGAGATGAAGACCCATTTGACCATTGCTGTGGGATGTACCGGTGGGAGACATCGGTCCGTTGCCATCGTCAACCGGTTGGCGGAGATGCTCCGGGATGAATTGACGAAGATGGGAATCCTTCTGTCAGTGCAACACCGCGATGTGGATAAGGGGTAACTCTTTTAACTTGACCGCTTATCTATTCTTAAATATATTAACCGGACATTTCCCGAAATAAACATATCTCTTTCAGATAGATAGAGAGATGACGATCTTTATATTTGTCTATTATTACTGAGAGATAAGGGGAAATTTTTTAAGAGGAGGATCAATATGGGAAAAGTAGGAATTATTGGCGTGGGCCAGAGCGCATTTGTTCGCGGATTTCCGGGTTCTATCAGAGAGCTGGCCTTTGAAGGCTTCAGGGAGGCGATGCAGGATGCAGGCATAACCACAAAAGATATAGGGGCTTCCATCATTTGCTCCGCCCCTGAATACGATAAGCAGCGGTCCCCGGCCGGGGTATTCGCCGAGTATCTGGGTCTCACACCTCAGCCCACATTCTATGTGGAAACCCTGTGTTCGTCCAGCAGTACGGGCGTAAGAATGGCCTATTCGATGATAAAATCAGGACTTCATGACATGGTGGCGGTTGTGGGTTTTCAGAAGATGTCGGAGATAACATCTGCCGAGTCCCAGGAGAGGATGGGTAGGGGCGCTGATATACAGTGGGAAAGCCCTTTCGGGACCATGATGCCGGCCTATTACGCCATGTATGCCAGGGCCCATATGGCAAAATACGGGACCACATCCGATGATCTGGCCCTTATAAGGGTAAAGGCGGCCACATACGGCCAGCTTAATGAGAAGGCCGTTTATCGAAAGCCTGTGACCTTTGAGATGTTTTCAGACCCTGAAAACACGATGTCCGGGCCGATAGCAAGCCCCTTAAGGGTGGGCGACTGCTGCGCCAACGCGGACGGGAGTTCCTGTGTCATTGTGGCGAATGAAGAGAAGGCCAAGGCGTTTTCAAAAAAACCGGTCTGGATTCTGGGGCTGGGCGCCGCATCCACGGCCGTTAATATGGCAGGCAGGGACCTGTTTACAGGCCTGACAGTGGGCATAGAGGCAGGGCAACAGGCATATAAGATGGCAGGGCTTGGACCCAAGGATATTGACGTGGCCGAGGTCCATGACTGTTTCACGATAGCGGAGATGATGGCATATGAGAACCTCGGTTTCGCCAAACCCGGCGAGGGCAAGGATCTGATAAGAGGCAAAGAGACCTATAAGGAAGGGAGAATCCCTGTTAATGTGGACGGGGGGCTTTTGTCAAAGGGCCATCCCATCGGCGCTACCGGCGGTTCACAGATCAGGACCATTGTCCTTCAACTAAGGGGCGAGGCAGGACCTATGCAGGTCAAGGACCCGGAGATCGGGTTGGTTCACAATATAGGCGGCGTTGGCCTTTATGGAAACGTGACTATCCTCGGGAGGTGATAAAATGGCAGAGAAGAAAGGAAAAGAGACAGATGTGAGATTCGGTAAATTCGGGACCATAAGCTTTACCTCCACCACAAAGGTCAATGACTTTATCGACAGGCTCGAACAGGGGAAAGTATCCGGCTCGAGGTGCAAGGGCTGTGGGAAGAGTCTATTTCCCGCCCAGGGCAGATTGTTATAACTGTTTCGGCAGAGACATGGAATGGTTTGATGTGTCCGGCACAGGAAAGCTGGTCACTTACAGCAGGCTCGAATACGCCCCGGTCGGATTTGAAGGCGACCTCCCGTATAGCATCGCCCTCCTTGACTACGGCGATTATAAGGTATTCGGCAGGCTTGAAAGCAGCCTGTCGCAAGACGAGATAAAGGTGGGCATGGAGATGAAGGCGGTCGTTAATAAATTGCCTAACGGACATCTGAACTATGTCTTTAAAAAGGCGTAAATTAAAATCACTAACAATTTAGGTTTATGAAAATAATCAGAAGCTCAGCAATATTTAAAACAAAGGTATAAGGTTTAAGGTGTACGGTGTAAGGTTTAGGGTTTAAGGTCTACGGTGACTTCTTTATCTTTACCTAACACCTTACACCTTATACCGTAAACCTTCTTATTGACCCCTGAGCCCTTGAGCTACTGCTTTTTCAAAGGGCCGAACTATTACTAAAAAATAAGAATCCGGCTAGCCACGTGAACGCAACTTCATGAACATCCGGGATGGCTTGAAATATCCGTCGATGTCGATCCGGCGGCCCATGAGGCACTGAGCGCCTTTCTTTTTGATATGGGGTGTGAGGGCGTCGTCTCAGAAGACTTTAATGACTATACCTTAAAAGCCTATCTGCTGTTCCAGAAAGACATTGAAGATATCCGGAACAGGATAGAGATTTTCCTGCAGGACCTGGGAAATATATTCCCTGAGGCAAGGGCCTCAAAATTAAAGATACGCTCAATAGAAGATCAGGACTGGGGCATCAGCTGGCGGAGGTTTTTTCATGCCGACCAGGTGACCCGGAACCTCATGGTAATACCTGAGTGGGAGCCTGTCCCTGCCTCGCTGAAATGCCATTTCATAAAGATTGACCCGGGCCCTGCCTTTGGCACCGGACAGCATCACACCACAAGGATGTGCCTCCTGTCCATGGAAAAATCCTGTTTCAAGGGTCCGTGGAGTATGCTTGATATCGGGACAGGCAGCGGCATCCTTGCCATGTACGGCGTCAAGCTTGGGGCTGAAAGGGTTGCGGCGATTGATATTGACCAGCAATCTGG
>CAVZMS010000015.1:0-10594 GCA_963776085.1 uncultured delta proteobacterium | reverse complement strand
AGTGTCCGGTTAAGATTTTTAAAAAGTCTATAACAAATTGTAATTACATAAAATATAGGCCGATTTGGGTGGAATCGATTTGAAATCAGCCTGATAATATTGATACTCCTTCTACAATAATAACACGCAGAAGGAGGTATCAAGTGAATCACGGTAAAACGGTTTTCTCTCAGGTAATGGATTTTCTGCCCAAGAAAATATTTCGCCAATGTGTTGATAGATACCAGGGCAATTATAAGGTTCGCTATTTTTCATCCTTCGATCAATTCCTGTGTATGGCATTTGCTCAACTCACTTATCGAGAAAGCCTAAGGGACATCGAATGCTGTCTGCGTGCCTTTCAAAAGAAACTCTACCACATGGGAATCAGAGGTAAAGTTTCAAGAAGTACCCTGGCGGATGCCAATGAAAACAGGGATTGGCGCATATATAGCGATTTTGCTCAGGTACTCATTCACCATGCAAGGCAATTATATATAAACGACGACTTTGGCCTACAACTTCAGGAAACTGTTTATGCGCTGGATGCAACAATTATTGATCTATGTCTTTCAGTATTCCCATGGGCACGCTTCAGAAAAAGTAAGGGTGCCATTAAACTGCATACGCTTTTAGACTTGAGGGGCAGCATCCCCTCTTTTATAGCCATAACGCACGGCAAGGTGCACGAAGTTAATATCCTTGATGAACTCATCCCAGAAGCAGGTGCGATTTATATTATGGACCGTGGCTATCTGGACTTTGAAAGGCTTTACACATTGCACCAGAACTCGGCGTTCTTTATCGTCAGAGAAAAATCCAATGCTTGTCTTAGACGAATTTATTCTATGCCAGTCGATAAAAGCTCTGGCATTCAATGTGATCAAGTTGTAGTCCCGACCGGCTTTTATTCTCGAAAACATTATCCGGAGAAACTTCGTCGGATAAAATATTTTGACAAAGAGCAAAACAAGAAATTAACGTTTCTTACAAATCAGTTTACGTTACCGGCTATAACTATAGCAGATCTTTATCGATGCCGGTGGCAAGTTGAATTATTTTTTAAATGGATCAAACAGCATCTGCGTATAAAGGCATTTTATGGGACATCTGAAAATGCTGTTAAAACTCAAATTTGGATTGCAATATCAGTATATGTCCTTGTTGCGATAATGAAAAAGAGATTAAAAATAGACCTTAGTCTCTACACAATTTTACAGATTTTAAGTGTGACTCTTTTTGAGAAAATCCCCATTTCACAGGCGTTTTCGCCTGATAGTTACACAAATAAGATCAATGAAAATTGTAACCAGCTGAATTTATTTCAATCTTAACCGGACACTAGTGAGATAATAACATAATTCAAGTAAAAATTTAATCAAGCATATTATTAAAACCAGGTAAACGAAGATATCTCCATATCGGCTATAAAAGGTCAGGCTGCCGTCCTTGACCCGGACCTCTTTCATCAGCACCTCTTCATCAAAGAGGTCACCCTTCATGGTAATCCTGCCGTTTGAATCGATAAAGGCGCTGAAGCCGGTGTTCGCGGCCCGGATCATGGGTCTCCTGTTTTCCACCGCCCTGAACAGAGACATGCTCAGGTGCTGGTGAGGCGCGCTGGTCATGCCATACCAGGCGTCGTTAGTAATATTGACCAGGATGGACGCCCCTTTTTTCACCTGGGCCCTTGAGAGTTCCGGAAATATGGCCTCATAGCAGATCAGCATACCTGTGGGGAGGTTAGGCAGCCTCATTGGGGCCAGGTCACTACCTGAGGCAAAATCTCCAGCTGCCGGGACCAGGCGATTGACAAACGGAAGGAGGGTTTTAAGCGGCACGTATTCGCCAAAGGGCACGAGGTGGACCTTGTCATAGTAACCGGCTGACAGGTCCCCACCTGACAGCCAGTAGGCGCGGTTATAATATCTCATGGAGCCGTTTACCCTTTCATAAGCGGGGCTGCCGAGGATCATTATGGCCCCTGATTCTCCTGATATCCTGTAGACCTCTTCCGTGAGTTCAGAGTTGTCCTGGAAAAAGAACGGCACGGCCGTCTCAGGCCACACAATGAGACGCGGTTTAAAGGCATAGGTTGCCTCTGTAAGCATGCGATATTTGTCCATGCTGTCTCTCTGGTATAAGGGGTCCCATTTAATTGACTGGTCTATGTTGGCCTGGATAATCGCTACCTTCAAGAGTTTAGCGTCTTTGAGTCCTTCCTTATTTTCTGACAGTCGATAATTACCGTAGAGTATGGCGACAGATAACAGGGCAATAAGGAGAAGTATCTCCAATCCCATATATCTTTTCCCTGGCCCTGGGCCGGCGCTAAAGAGAAGCAGATAGATCATGGCGTTTGCAAGCATGATGAGAAATGATATCCCGTACACGCCTGCAATATCGGCTATCTGTATCAGATGAATGTAGCCTGACTGGGTGTATCCGAGAAGGCACCAGGGAAAGCCTGTCAGGAACTCGGCCCTTATGTATTCAAGTGACACCCATATCCCTGCCGTCATAAAGGCCCGGAAACGGGTCCCCTTGAGATAGCCGACAAGGACTGAGAACAGGGCGGGATAAAGGGAGAGATAGATGGATAAAAGGAGCAGGATAGCTGAACTTACAATAAGGTTCAGACCGCCGTAGGTCTTGAGCACAATGATGATCCAGTATATGAGTGTGAGGTAGTGGGTCAGTCCGGCGATAATCCCCAGCCTGAATGCCCTTGAGGGCGATTCTTCTTCCAGGCCTTTAAGGAGAGGCACGAGGGCGAGCCATGCGATCCAGCCCATTTTCCCGGGAGGAAAAGAGGCGGTCAGCATGACCCCGGACAGGACGGCAAGCAGTGTTTTTCTTGTAGGTATTAATGACATATTAGTGACTGATAGTGAACGATTTAAGACTTAGTAATCCATTCGACTAGTTCCGATGAGAATTGAAAAGGTTATACCGTTTCAGGCGGTTTACAATGACCAAATGTTGATAGTGTCGAATAAGTTGAAAACAGCAACTATTATCCGTCATTCCGGCGAAAGCCGGAATTCAGTATTATCAAGCAATAATAAAACCTCTGGACCCTGTTTTTCAACGGGGTGACGACTTTATATTTCCATATTCGGGATTTTATCTGGTGAAAAAATGCATATTGTTTATTGGTCCTCGTTTTCAAGGGCCTTCCTCATACTACACAGTTACACTAGTGATACTGATTTAACGTAAGATTTATATGCCTACTTTAATAAATATGGCTATTTATTCATGGCGCTTCACATATGAAAGAGACCTGCTGAACAGTGATTTTATAAATATGACAACTAGTATGGTTTTCACTATATATAATTAACGGACTAAGGTTCCATTGGTCAGGGCTGGTTATTTTCTGTTGACGCGGAGTCGGGAGGGGTTATAAGGGTGATCAGTACCTTGTCTATTTTCCTTTCATCCGCGGATTTGACGATCATCTCCAGTCCTTTATATTGGATCTTTTCATCGACCTTGGGTATCCTGCCCAGGATGTGGATGATGAATCCTCCTACGGACTCATATTCACCTTCAGGGAAATCAATATTAAAATGTTCTTCCACCTTCTCAATTTCCAGGCGGGCATTCACCACAACCGAATTTTTATCAATGACGGAGAGCAAAGGCTGTTCACATCACGATCATGCTCATCCATTATCTCACCGACTATCTCCTCCAGGATGTCCTCAATGGTGATAATCCCCGCTGTCCCGCCGTACTCATCGGTCACAATGGCGAGATGGGTCTTTTTGGTCTTAAGGTCCTTCAGCAGTTTGCTTATTTTCTGGTTGCCAGGGACAAAATACGGTTTTCTCAGGATATTTAAGGGAATCTTGGCATTGGGATCTTCTCCCACGAGCTTAAGGAGGTCCTTGGAGTTCAGTACTCCCACGATCTCGTCGATAGTATCTTTATAGATAGGGATTCTCGTATGTCCACAGGTAGTGACCAGCTTTGTGACTTCCCCTATAGTCGAGTTGATCGAGGCGGATATGATATTCGTGCGTGGTATCATGACTTCAGAGGCCATGATCTCCTTTAGCTCTAGGACGCCGTGGACCATTTCAGATTCCTCGTCGGTTATAAGCCCCTTGGCCTGACCTTCGTCCATGAGATCACTTATCTCTTCGGTCAGATCTGAGCCATTCAGGAGGTGAGGTTTTCTTATCCTTGACAGGATTTTTCCGAAAATAGTTCTTCCTGATTCCTCTTCCAAGATTTTTTTAATCTCCTTGTTATTCGTGCAGTTATCTTTTAATCGGGATTGACAATAAATCATATAAATTTTATTTTTATCAAACTTGAATGTCAAGATCCTATAGATTTTAAGATGTTATAAATATGTCTTGACATTAAAAACCCTTGCTAAGATAATATCCAAATCTTCTTCCTCCCTAAAATCAAAGACTGGCAGGCGAGGGGGGCGTTTTGAAGGCGGGCATAGCTCAGTTGGTAGAGTACAAGCTTCCCAAGCTTGGTGTCGCGGGTTCGAACCCCGTTGCCCGCTCCAAGGATTTGAATTCCGGAGACCTGAATCCCTTTTTGAGGTTATTGGCCATATTCTAAAGGGTGGTTGATCTTCTTCAAATTGTGGATGGTGTTGGTTTATAATATTGCCTTTAAGATTGTTTAGCAATAAAACTGACAACATTATTGTCTGCAGTTCTGAAGCGGGTCTGATTACCCGCTTTTTTATTGTTATTTGGAGGCCCGGTTTAAAAATTAGGATCATCCTCAAAAGAATGCTCGATGAGTGGTATATTAAGGGTTCGAGGGGTCGAGGATTTAAATTAGAAGTCAGGAGACGGGAGCCGGAATCCGGAATAATGAATAGGAAACAGTAGAATATTGAATGCCGAAATGTCGAATGTTGAATGTCAAAGGGATTTGAACTTCATCATTCTAAATTCCTGTTCAATCATTCAAAATATCACGGATCATTGGCTTCGAGGGAAAAGGCATTGGCTAACCAATACTATGATAACAAGGCAGGTCACTGATCTGATAGAACCTATCCTTGGTGAACTCGGTTTTGAGTTGGTTGACGTGGAATTTCTCTCAGAGCACGGGAGATGGATTCTGAGAATATATATCGATAAACTCGATGGCGTAACCATTGATGACTGCGCGAGGATAAGCGGGGAACTGGGAGACCTGATAGATATCAAGGACGTAGTCAAGCATGAATATGTCCTGGAGGTCTCGTCCCCCGGCCTCAACAGGCCTCTTAAAAAGGAGGCGGACTTTATTCGCGTGATCGGAAAGAAGGTAAAGGTAAGGATGACTATGCCGGTGAACGGCCGCAGAAATTTTTCAGGTTATCTGAAAGATGTGCGGGAACATAAATTATATATTGAGGATGAAGGAGGACTTATAACCTTGTCCTGGCCGGAGATTGATAAGGCCAACCTGGTCTATGAGTTCAAGAATTAACAGTTTAACAAAGGATACGGGGAAGAACCAAGATGGCTTCTGAGCTAACAAAAGTATTGGAACAGGTGGGCCGTGAAAGAGGTGTTGAGAGGGATACATTGATCAAGACACTGGAGGAGGCGGTCCGTGCCGCTGCCAGGAAGAAGCTGGGGCCGAATTATGACCTTGAGATAAACTTCAATGATGAGATGGGCGAAATCGAGATATTCGAATTTAAGCAAGTAGTGGAAAAGGTAGCTAACGAGAATCTTGAGATAAGCCCTGGAAAAGGCCAATGAGATTGATCCGGAAGCGGTGATCGGCGACAGTCTTGGCATTAAAATGGATATGGATGACCTGGGCAGGGTAGCGGCGCAATCGGCCAAACAGGTGATCATGCAGAGATTGAGGGAGGCTGAAAGGAATGTTGTTTTTAATGATTTCAAGGACAGACGCGGAGAGATAGTCTATGGGATTGTGCAGAGATTCGACAAAGGTTCAATTATAGTTAATCTCGGCCGCGCGGAGGCGGAGCTTCCGGTAAAGGAACAGATACCCAGGGAGTCATACAAGCAAGGGGATCGCATAAGGGCGTATATACTGGAGGTAAAACAGTTCAGCCGGGGTCCTCAGATAATCCTTTCACGTACCCACCCCAATTTTCTGTCCGTGCTGTTTGAGAACGAAGTCCCTGAAATTGCGGAAGGAATCGTTAGTATTATCCAGGTTGCCAGAGAGCCGGGGAGCAGGGCCAAGATTGCCGTCTCTTCCAAGGACAGTGATGTCGATCCGGTGGGCGCCTGCGTGGGCATGAAAGGATCGAGGGTCCAGGCGGTCGTTCAGGAACTGCGGGGAGAAAAGATAGATATTGTGACATGGGACCCTGACCAGGCCAAGTTTATCTGTAACGCCCTTGCGCCGGCAGAGATTACAAGGGTCATCGTTGACGAGGCCAACCGGTCCATGAGCGTTGTCGTCCCTGATGATCAGCTCTCACTGGCTATCGGAAGGAGAGGACAGAATGTCAGGCTGGCCTCAAAGATATCCGGTTGGAACCTGGATGTGACAAGCGAGACGGAATATAATAAAGATCTGAAGGAGGCTTATAACTCGCTTCTTAGCCTGGAGGGGGTGGGAGAAGCCACCGCGACCAATCTTTATCAGGAGAGTTATAGATCCGTTGAAGATGTGGCAAAGGCCACTATTGATGAATTGAGTCAGGTCAAAGGGATAAGCGAAGAAAAGGCAGTGAAGCTTATTGAAGATGCTAAAAAGCGTCTTCAGGACGATAAGGTCAAAGAAGATGTTGTTGTGGAAGAAAAAGAGGAAAAGGAGCCGGTGGAGGGCGGGACTGATGGGGAAGGATAAAGGTCATATCCCTGTCCGGACATGCGTTTCATGCGGGGCGAAGCGTTCAAGATATGATCTTATCCGGTTGCTGCCGGATAAGGAAGGCCGGTTGGTGAATGATGTCTCCGGGAAAATGCATGGCAGGGGGGCTTATGTCTGTAAGACCGGATATTGCCTGGAGCGATTATCCGGGAATAGACGTATTAGAAGGCTTTTCAGGACTGACAGGATAAAAACTTTATCCGGTCTTTCTAAAGGCTATATTTTGGAAGACAGAAAATCATGGCTGGATTTGGGGGATTAGATGGCGAAAGTTAGGGTCTATGAGTTGGCCAAAGAACTTAATATGGAAAACAAAGATCTGGTGGATAAGCTTAAGGCCGGCGGACTGAATATAAAGAACTATATGAGCACCCTGGATGAGGAGGCCTCCAGGAGGGCTAGAGAGATAGTCAGCGGCGTTACATCGGAGGTGGTCGAAGAGAAGAGGATCAAATCTAATGTTATTCGCCGTCGCAAAATGGTCGTCGCGGTTGCAGCGGAGGAGCGTGAAGTAAAGGAAGGGAAAAGGCCGGCGGAATTAGCCCAGGAAGAGGTCAAAGAGATAATCCCTGAAATAGAGGAAAAGGTTATTTCCAAGGGCAAAGAGGCCCTCAAAGAGGAAGAACCCTCAGATGAGATCGGAGCTTTGGAGATCGCGGCCAAGCCCGTAGTTAAAAAGGCGAAGAAAAAGTCCAAGGACCGACCGGCCAGGATAATCAAGATGCCGGATGAAAGAGTCCTGAAGGAAGTGATGCCAAAGGAGAAGGGAAAGCCCCCTGTTGAAAGGCCTCTCAAGATACTGCCCTTAGAGGAGATAAAAATAGCCGAGTTCGAGGAGGAGGAGGAAAAGGCCTTTTAAGAAAAGGAGGGATAAAAGAAAGGCCGAGAAGAAAAAGGAGGAAGAATCAAGGGTCCGCATTCGCCATCACAAATTGGAGGTCTTTGAAAGGGCGGATCTTTATGAAGACCGAGGACCAAGGCTTAAGGATAGAAAAGCGACAAAAAAAACCAAGGATGTCGTTAAAAGGCTGAAACAGACGGAGATAACCGTTCCCAGGGCTATAAAGAGGAGGCTCAAAGTTCAGGGAAACGTAACCGTTGCTGAACTGGGCAAGGCAATGGGTGTCAAGGCCGCGGAACTTATTAAGAAATTATTAGGCCTCGGGGTTATGGCAACTATTAATAAGATTATTGATTTTGAGACCGCGTCCGTTGTCGCGGATGATTTCGGGTATGAACTCGATCTGGATATCTTCGAGGTAGATAGCATAATCAAGGAGGTTAAAGACAAGCCCGAAGATTTGAAGCCAAGACCTCCAGTTGTTACCATAATGGGGCACGTTGACCATGGAAAGACATCTCTCCTTGATTATATAAGACATTCCAACATCATCCTTGGTGAATCAGGCGGCATCACGCAGCATATAGGGGCCTACTATGTGGAAAGCAAGGGAGGGGACATAGTCTTTCTTGACACCCCGGGTCATGAGGCATTTACCGCCATGAGGGCAAGGGGGGCAAAGGTTACCGATATCATTGTACTTATGGTTGCCGCGGATGACGGGGTTATGCCTCAGACAATAGAGGCTATCAACCATGCCCGCGCGGCGAATATTCCTATAGTCGTCGCCATTAACAAGATAGATAAGCCGGAGGCCAATCCTGAAAAGGTCATGAGGGAACTGGCCGATCTGGACCTGGCGCCTGAGGCATGGGGTGGAAATACCATATTCGGCAAGATCTCTGCAAAGACCGGTGAAGGGATCGATGAACTTATGGAACTTATCCTGCTTCAAGCTGAAATACTTGAATTGAAAGCAAATCCCGAAAAGCCCGCGAGGGGCACAATCATTGAGGCCAAGCTGGACAAGAGCAAGGGGTCTGTGGCTACGGTCCTTATCAAGGAGGGGTCCTTAAAGCAGGGTGATTATTTTATTTGCGGAGAGAATTATGGCAGGGTCAGGGCCATGCTCAACAACCGCGGAAAGAAGATGGATATCGCCCTTCCCTCGGTCCCTGTAGAGATCTACGGTATTTCAGGCGTGCCCATGGCCGGCGATGAATTTTATGTTGTCAAAGATGAGAAGATCGCGAGACAGGTCGCCGACTATCGCCAGGCCAAGATAAAAGAGAAAGAGAGCACCAGAAGCGGTGTCGTAAGCCTTGACGACCTTTATGAGAAGATAAAGGAAGGCAAGATAAAGGGGCTCAACATCGTCCTCAAGGCAGACGTGCAGGGTTCCCTTGAAGCCCTTTCAGAGTCCTTCAATAAATTAGGCACTGAAGAGGTTAAGGTCAAAATGATCCATTCTTCGACGGGGGCCATAACAGAATCGGACGTCATGCTCGCTTCCGCATCAGGAGCTATCATTATCGGGTTCAGGGTCCGCGCGCATCCCAGGGTTTTTCGGATAGCTGAAAAGGAAGGCGTGGATATACGATACTATGATGTGATCTATAATCTTATTGAGGATATTCAAAAGGCCATGGCAGGACTTCTTGAGCCGATTTATAAGGAGAATGTCATAGGAAGGGCCGATATTAAAGAGATATTTAACGTCCCCAAGGTGGGCACTGTCGCGGGATGTCTCGTGACTGACGGGTTTATTGAACGGAGCGCCATGGTCCGTCTTTTAAGGGATGAAGTAGTCGTTTTTGACGGAAAGATGGCCTCCCTCAAACGTTTTAAAGGGGATGTAAAAGATGTCCAGACCGGGTTTGAATGCGGTATCGGGCTTGAGTCCTTTCAGGATATAAAACCCGGTGACGTGTTCGAGGTATACCAGATCGAAAAAATCCAGGCGGAACTATAAGAGATGGTCGTCGGCACCATGATCATTGAACTCCGTTTACATGATAATCGTTCCCTGAAGGGAAAGAGGAAGATTGTAAGGAGCATGGTAGATAAGGTTAAGCACAAATTCAACGTGGCTATCGCGGAGATAGGCTCGAATGACAAATGGCAAAAGATAGAACTGGGAATCAGTACCGTGGGGAATGACAGGCGTCACATCGATTCCTCGCTCGCCAATGTGCTTTCCTTTCTGGATTCATTGTATCTGGCCGAGATTGTTGACTCGAAGATAGAGATAATGAATGTATGAAAAGAGGGTTTAAGGTCTAAGGTATAAGGTTTAAGGTTAAGTCCTTACACCGTACACCCTTACACCTTAAACCTTATACCGGTTTTTTAGCGTTGGAGACAGGATGTTAGCGGGCAAGAGAGCGGTCAGGGTAGGTGAGCAGATTCTCAGGGGTGTTGCCGACCTCTTAATGCATAAGATTAAAGATCCAAGGATCAAGGGCGTAACCCTTACAGGTATAGATCTCAGCAATGATCTCAAGCACACCAAGATATTTTTCAGTGTTATAGGGAACCAGGATGAAGTCATAAAAGCCCAGTCCGGGCTCGATAGCGCAAAAGGATATATTAAACGGGAAATAGGACTTCGATCTGAATTGAGATATGTGCCGGATATTATCTTCGAACATGACCCAACCTTGGAAACAGGGGACAGGATGGAGAGACTTTTTGATAAGTTGAGAATAGAAGACACGGGAGAATCCTCTTAATGATGCAGACAATGGTCAAGGGACTGCGGTCGTCCAGCGGAGATTCCTGTGACGGGATAATATTGATAGACAAGAATGAGGGAGAAACCTCATTTGATATAGTGAAAAGGCTCAGGAAGATCCCGGGTCTGAAAAAGGTTGGTCACGCGGGCACACTGGATCCTTTTGCGACAGGATTACTGATAGCGCTGCTTGGACAGGGGACAAAGCTCTC
>CAVZMS010000014.1:0-13475 GCA_963776085.1 uncultured delta proteobacterium | reverse complement strand
AAGAAGGGCCGCGGCCGCATCATTAATACCGGAGGCATTCCCTGCGGTTACGGTTCCGTCCTTTTTAAAGGCAGGGGGAAGCTTGGCCATCTTTTCCACGCTCGTATCCATCGGTCTCTCGTCAGTATCGAAGATTATGGGATCTCCCTTTTTCTGGGGAACTATTACCGGCACTATTTCATCCCTGAAAGTCCCGTCCGCAATGGCTTTCCTCGCCCTCTGGTGGCTCAAGGCCCCTAGCTCGTCCTGCTCTTTTCTTGAAATGCCGTACTTCTCAGCGATATTCTCTGCCGTAAGACCCATATGATAACCATAAAATATCTCAAAGAGACCGTCCATGATCATCAGGTCCACAAGCTCGGTATTATTCATGCGTGCGCCCCATCGAGCGGCCGGCACTGCATAGGGGATGAGGCTCATATTTTCCATTCCGCCCGCCAGCACGACATCCGCTTCACCGGCGCGGATCGCCTGCGTCGCAAGGACCACGGCCTTCATGCCCGAAGCGCATATCTTGTTTACCGAAAATGCCGGGGTCTCCTTGGAAATGCCGGCCTTGATCATGGCCTGCCTCGACACATTCTGGCCCTGACCTGCGCCGACTACGTTCCCCATGATCACCTCATCAATCTCAATCGGCTGAAACGAATCGTCATAATCATAGCCTTCTTTTTCCAGATCAATCATCCCGATACCCTTCAAGGCATCAGGTTCGAACCGCGTCATGGCTTTGGTAGCCAGGGGTCTCAATTTTACCTTTTTGAGGGTCTCTTTTAATACGATGGATCCAAGCTGTACAACAGGGATTGACTTTAAAGACGCCCCGAACGTCCCTACAGGGGTCCTCGCTCCGGATACAATTACCACATCTCTCATAATCTTATCTCCTTGCAATAATTAAAATTAGGGCCTTGCCCTTTTCCTTTACAGAAAATACCTGAAAGGTGATGAATATATAAAGATGACTCTTTCTAAGTCAAGTGAAATTTAAAATTCGAATGATCCCCAACGATGTCCGTTTAGGATTTTGCAGCTAATAATGGCTCAATGGCCTATGGGGGTCTCTTTTTTAAGGCGAAATAGTACGGTACACCCATAGGCCATATATGCATTAACTTTGTCACGAGAAATCCTAATCGGACATCGATGAATTATTCCATAATTTTTCTTGAAATATTTCGAGACTGATCGCTAATATTAGTATATAATCTCTGTTAATATTGTCCGATTAATATTTTAGGTATATCCAAATCAGTCCATCCTCCGCAGTAGAATCCTGCGGAGTACGGGTTGATCGATAATGAAGGCTTCGAGGGTTCAAGGGTTCAAGGCTTTGAGGATTAAGGACAGGAGTCAGAAGCCAGAAGTCAGAATCCAGAAGATAGAATCAGGCAATATGCTGTAGTTCTTCGTCTTAATCAATGCGAAAACCTAACAGCCTTCAGCCTACAGTCTAAAAACCTTTTTATATAACCCTGACCCCTTTCACATGCTGTCAATTTGGTATACTTGGAGCTAACAGACTTTAAAAACACTGATCAGGATCAACGGAGATGATAAATGAATCCACTTGCGCAGGAACTGAACGAAATTATTATTAAAGCTAATCCTCACATATATGACATGCTTTCCGAGGTCGGGAAAACACTATTTTTTCCAAAAGGGATACTTACCCAGAGTGCAGAGGCCAAAGAAAAGGCCTATAAGTTAAATGCCACAATCGGCATGGCCATGGAAAAGGGCAAGACCATGTATCTCCATTCAGTTATGGATTCTCTGCAGGGCTTTGATCCGGATGAATCGATAAGCTATGCACCATCCTATGGAATCATGCCTCTCCGTAAGGCATGGAAGGAATCCATGATTGAAAAGAATCCTTCCCTCAAAGACAAAGATATAAGTCTGCCTATCGTTACCAACGCTGTCACTCACGGCCTTTCCGTGGTCTCGGATCTCTGGATTGACCGCGGAGATCGGATTATTTTCCCCGACAAGATATGGGAATATCGAATGATATTTGAAGTAGTAGGGTCCGCTGAGATTGTCCAATACCCCCTGTTTGACGGCAATAGGGGATTTAATCTGAAAGGCTTCAGGAAATGCCTGCTGGCTGAGGCGGAAAAGAGGGACAAGATTATCGTTCTTCTGAATTTCCCCAACAATCCAACCGGATACACCGTAACCTCTGAGGAAGGGACAAAGATAGCAGATATCCTTACAGAAATCGCGGTAAAGGGGACAAATGTGATTGCCGTTATGGATGACGCCTATTTCGGTCTCTTTTATGAAGATGATGTCCTGAAGGAATCCCTTTTTGCGAGTATTATTGGCAGAGATCCGAGACTTTTAGCCATTAAATTGGACGGCGCAACCAAAGAAAACTATGTCTGGGGACTCAGGGTAGGATTTATTACCTATGGCGCACATATCAAGGGTGCAACCCGGCCGGTCTATGACGCCCTGGAGAGAAAGACCGCCGGCGATGTCAGGGCCTCCATCTCCAATGCCTCCCACCTGAGTCAGACAATAATCCTGAAATCCTTACAGTCCGGCACGTTCGCATCTGAAAAACATGAGAAATTCACTGATCATGAAAGAACGGGCCATGGAGCTAAAAGATGTACTGGCAGACCCACGGTACCTTCAGGTCTGGGAGGCCTACCCTTTCAACTCGGGTTATTTTATGTGTCTTAGATTGAAAACAGTGGAGGCTGAACCCCTAAGGGTCCACCTCCTTGAAAAATTCGGCGTAGGTGTCATCTCCATTGGAAAGAGCGACATACGCATAGCGTTTTCCTGTATTGAGAAGGAAGATATCCGTGAACTTTTTAATATAATTTATCAGGGGATACAAGATCTGTGATCAACCGTATGCCTTTAGCCGGGTTTAAAGATGTTCAAGAGATCAAAAAATCTTATTAAGTCCGTCATGGAAGAGGGTTGGGCAAAGTCATGTAGTCCGAACGATGAATTCTGGACAAAGCTGACGGAATGGATCTATGCTGTCCTCCTTCCCGAATTCATGACCAAGTATATCGGACATATTGATGAGATCATCCACATAGACCCTAACCTGACTGAACGGCAGATCCTGGAAATGGTCGCCATGCATATGGTGAAATCGCTTGATGCCAGCTACGGTTCCGTCAGGATCTATGACCCGGACACGGAACAGATGCTGTCCTTTGGCTCCTACCCTCCTGGTGAAGAGGCCAGAGAGAGCAATATCGCCCAGGAGGGCAGCATTGCCGGCGAGGTTGTCAAGTCCGGAAACCCATTTCTCGTCCCCAACATACATGAAGAGGGGCGTTATCATGACAAGACGATCATCGAGAGGAAGGGCGTCAATTCCATGATGGCGATCCCTTTCGAGATCCCCCGCTTTTTCCCTCATGAGAGGGCTACTGCGGGTGTCATCCAGGTCTACTTCCCTGAAAATAATCGCGTCTTCACTCCTTTGGAAGTCCAGATGGCAGAGACTATGTCACGCAGATTCGGTTTTGCTATTGCTCGTAAAAAGATCCTCTCCATGCAAAGGGTCAATGAAAAAAAGGAGGCGATCGTACGTAAGATCTTTTTAAAACCTGGGGCATGGGAAGGGGTCAAGATGAAAGATGTATTCAACCGCCTGATCCCCGAGCTGGCGGACATAGTCAACCTGCAGAGCTGCGCCCTGTTCTCTGTTACAGAAGACCTTGAAAACGTGTTCCTGGAAGCCGGATACCCTGATTCCGCCTCCTATCACGGCATTGGAAAGAGTTTTCCTGTAAAAAATGAGCCTGCCTTTGAACTGGTGCTGGGGCGCAGAAAGTACGCCGATGAATCTCCTTACGAACTGGTGACTCCGTCCTATGTCCTTGTCATTGACCCGAGAAAGAGCACAATCGTTTCCAACAACCTCAAGAGGCTCGCATCGGATCGCAATATAAACTCCATACTCTATGTCCCCCTGAATGTAGAGGAACAGATTACACATTTCATGACATTCGACGCCATTGACCAGAGAAAGGGATATGCCCCTGAAGAGATAGAGATCTTCCTCTTCCTTGGCCGGGAACTGATGAAGGCCCAGAGGATGGAACGGCTTGACGATATACTCCACGATTTCAAGAATCCGGCGATCGCCACGGCTGGTTTCGCGCGAAGGATAAATCAACTCCTTGAAAAGGAATATAACCTGGATCCCGATTCCAAGATAAAAAAGTATCTAAACGTCCTCCTGGAAGAGACGAACCGCCTGCAGGAGATGGCCTTGAGCATGTCGCATGTGGGCAAGGAACAGCGCGTAAACCTGACGGAGGTGTTGAAGAGGAGATTCGAGATTAACAAGGAGGTCATAAAAGAACAGCTTAGGCATAACGTAATCCTTAAGGAAGGACCTTACCAGGACCATCTATATATCAGATGTTATCCGCTCTATATTGAACGTGTCATGGACAACATCCTGAACAATGCTACAAATGCCATCCCTCTTAAGGGTGGAACCCTTTCCGTGCGATCATATGAAGATAGTGACTCCGCCTGCGTGGAGGTCACTAATACCGGCCCCATTCTTGATGAAGAGCGCCATAGACTGCTCGAAGGGGAAGTGCCGGGCCGCGGATTTTACATTACTCACAGGATCATCCGCATGCTCAAGGGGAATATTGATATTAGAGCGGGTAAGGAGACGACTACAGTTTCATTGCGACTCCCAGTCTATAGAGGTTAGTCTGCTGTAGTATCCAGTATCAAGAATCCAGTATCCAGTATCAAGTATCCAGCATAGGTAGTTATTCGCTAAAATCCATGTCAAACTGTGGAAATTGCCCTGATTTGGCAGCCTTGGGCCTTGGGGTGTATTCTCTAGGCTCGGTGCCTTTCTTAAAGGCCTGAAATACCGTCTTTTTTGAATATGAGCTGGCCAGGAGACCCTTTTCCTGTGTCTATCTTGGTAAAAACAACGCCTTCAGGGGCTATAAAGTCCTCCACCGGCCGGGCCTCAAGGGCCTTGGACATGAAATTAGAGCCATATAGGGCTAGCCGCCCTAGCACCGGTCTCTCCTTTGCTCATCGATTTTTGATCGTCATATCCTACCCATACACCGGTTACCAGGCTGGGAGTGAATCCTATAAACCATGCGTCTTTCAGGTCATTGGTCGTGCCCGTCTTCCCCGCCGCCGGCCTGTTTAATGCCTTTATCCTCCGGCCGGTCCCCTCTGAAATAACCCCCTTTAACAGATCCGTCATGACATAGGCGGTATCTTCCGAGATAGCTTCCCTGAAAGAAGACTGATCTTCCTCTAAAATCAGGCCGCTCCGGTCCTCTATCCTCTCTATGAAAAAAGGCTCCACCAGCAGGCCGCGGTTCACAAAGACCGAATAGGCCGTGGTTATCTCTTTAAGAGAAACCCCTGATGAGCCAAGGGCAAGAGATAGATTCGGGGTAAGATCGGATTCAATTCCCATCCTCCTCGCATAATCGATAACATTGCCAACCCCGACACTCTTCAATATCTTTACGGTTATCACGTTCAGGGACTGGATCAGTCCGGTACGGAAAAGGGTGGGGCCTAAAAAATTCCCTCTATAGTTCTTAGGTCTCCATACCTCCTCATCCGGATTCATCGTGGATATATAGGGGGTGTCAAGAATCACGGTTGAGGGGGTCATCCCGCTGTCAAGGGCGGCGGAGTAGATGATAGGCTTGAACGATGAACCCGGCTGGCGTCTGGACTGGATCGCCCTGTTGAACTGGCTTACGGTAAAATCCCTGCCCCCGATCATGGCCTTGACCTTGCCGGTCTTGGCTTCCATTACAAAAACAGAACCCTCTACCACCGGCTCCTGCTCCAGTGAAAGCCCCCAGCTATACGGGGGGGCCATCTTCTCCTTTATCCGGCATAGAATAACATCGCCCCGCTTGAGAACATCTCCCGGTCTCCTAACCGTGGCCTCATAATACTCCACCTCCGGATTAGGTTTCCTCGCCCATTTCATCTCCGATAAAGGGAGAATCCCCGATTCCCTGCCGATGGTTATGATAGCCCGGATGTTCTCATCATCTACCCTATCCACGACTCCTTGAACGACCGAACCTATCTCAGGCGGATTGAGGCGTAATTTCTCTTCTGTCTCCTGATTAAATTTCTCCATCTCTTCGGCGGTAAGTGATCTTATAGGCCCCCTGTATCCCTCTCTCTTGTCCAGTTCACTCAGGCCTTCACTCAATGCCTCACGCGCCCACTGCTGCATGTCCAGGTTCACAGTCGTGTATACCTTGAGCCCCCCCCTGTATAAGAGATCTCTCCCATACTGTTTCTCAAGGTATCTTCGAACATATTCCGTAAAACATGGACTTTTTTCAAAACTGCTTTCTCCTTTATCCACAACAACGATGGGGGTATTCAATGCCTCGGTCTCCTCGGCCTTTGTAATAAAGTCCTCATCACGCATCCTCTCCAGGACGTATTTCTGCCTGGCCTTGGCCCTGTCAAAATTCTGAATCGGTGAATACCGGCTGGGGGCCTGGGGAAGTCCTGCCAATAGCGCCGATTCAGCGAGATTTAATTCAGCGGCGCTCTTGTCGAAATAGGTCCGGGCCGCCGCTTCCACGCCATAGGCACCATGCCCCATATAGATCTGGTTTAAATAAAGGAACAGTATCTGTTCCTTTGAGAAGCTTTTCTCGATCTGTAATGAGAGGATGGCCTCCCTTGCCTTCCTCTTATATGTCCTTTCCTGGCTCTTCAATAGCAGAGATCTGGTTACCTGCTGGGTGATTGTGCTGCCGCCCTGTTCTATCTCTCCTGCCACCAGGTTTTTGATAAAGGCCCTGAAGATGCTCTGAAAATCCACCCCCTCGTGTTTAAAGAACCTGGCGTCTTCCGCCGCGACAAAGGCGTTTATAAGATGCTTGGGAACCTGGTCAAGGGAGACTACAATCCTCATCTCATCCCAGAACCTCCCGATCACCTGCCCGTCATCGCTGTAGACCTCCGTTATAATAGGCGGATTGTATTCCCTTAAAGATCCTATATAAGGGAGGTTGCTGGACCAGAAATAGTACAGGACCGCACCGATAGCTATTAATATAAGGCACAGGGCCGCAAAACCAAAGATTATAAATTTTATTACCTTCTTCACTTGAAACTTCTCCGTTCAGGATATTAAAGAACGACCTTCGATAAACTCTGCCTGTCAGTTAGGCATTTTACACATTTAGTAATATATGTAAAGTCCTATAACTTATGTTGTAGTATCTAAAATAACTATTGTATGGATATTCTTATCAATTTTATGATATGTAAGACCTCCAGGTCTTGATTTTGCGCAAGGAGGTATGTCCCCATGATAGCAACCGTAGTCCTTGTCTCTATATTCATCTTTATCCTGGGTTATCGCTTCTACGCTAGGTTTGTGGCACGAGATTTCAAACTCGACGACACCACCACAACGCCGGCTGTACAGATTAACGACGGCGTAGATTATGTCCCTGCAAGGCCTGCATTGCTGATCGGCCAGCATTTTTCCGCAATCGCGGCAGCAGGCCCTATTGTTGGTCCAATCCTTGCCGCCATATGGTTCGGGTGGCTTCCCGCGGTCTTGTGGATAATCCTTGGCGCGATCTTCATCGGCGGGGTGCATGATTTTTCCAGCCTGATCGCCTCTGTGAGGCACAAGGCCTCTTCAATAGCTGAGATCGTAAAGGAGAACATGTCCTCCACATCACACATGCTTTTCCTATCTTTATATGGTTATGTCTCGTATATGTGATTATTGCCTTTACGGATATTACGGCCCAGACCTTCAAGACCGTTACGGATAACACGGCATTCGGCCCGGCAGTCGCCGCCTCATCCATCCTCTATCTGATGGCAGGGATGATAATGGGTGTCTTGCTGTATAAATTCAGGGTCAGTCTGACCGTCGCAACCATCATCTTCCTGCCCGTCGTCCTCTTTATCGTCTGGGTGGGGCCAAGGCTTCCTGAACCTATCCTTTCCTTTCTGTCGGATATCCCGGTAAAACAATGGGATATCTTTCTGCTTGTATACTGCTTCTTTGCCTCCATCATCCCCATGTGGCTGCTGCTCCAGCCGAGGGGTTATCTTGGAGGATGGATGCTCTATCTTACCATCATTATCGGCCTTATCGGGGCGTTATTCGGCGGTTTCGGGATAGAATACCCGGCGATCAATCTTGCCGGGTTTAAAAGCGCTCTCAACGCCAAACTCCTCTTTCCGATCCTCTTTATCACCATCGCCTGCGGGGCCTGTTCCGGTTTTCACGGGATCGTAAGTTCAGGGACAACCTCAAAGCAGATAAGCAAGGAATCAGATACCCTTATCGTAGGTTACGGCGCAATGCTTATGGAAGGTCTGGTGGCCATCCTTGCCATCGCGACCGTCATGATGCTCCCTGTAGGTTCACCGATGCTCAAGAATGACCCAAACCTTGTTTATGCCAATGGTATCGCCCAGATACCTGGGCCTTATGGGAATCGGATTTAATGTGGCCTTCCCCTTTGCCCTCCTTGCCTTTTCCACATTTGTCTATGATACGCTTGATGTCAGCACCAGGCTGGGGAGATACATCTTCCAGGAGATCTTCGGTCTGAAATCGAGGATCGGGGCCGTGGTCGCCACACTGGCAACCCTTCTGCTGCCGCTTATATTCCTGATGAGCACAAAGGAAAAGGGATACCTTGTGGCATGGCCGATATTCGGGACAAGCAACCAGCTCCTTGCAAGCCTTACGCTCCTGGCCATCTCCGTATGGATGAAAAAGACCGGCAAAAATGCCTTAATTGCGATTATCCCTGCCATCTTCATGCTGGTCATGACCCTATGGTCCCTGATACTCCAGATAATTCCCTTTATTAATACCTTTGGCCAGGCGGTTGCACCCGATGTCATTATCTCGGGGATATTCGGCATTGTCCTGCTGGTCTTAGGCATCTGGCTTGTGATTGAATCCGTGAAGGCACTAAACCCCGGGAAGGTATAGAAAGTTCAGTAATTTCCGGTTAGGATTTTGCAACTGAAAGACCGTCGTATATAAGACGAGAGGTACTAATATGGAAGGACACTACTTGGGAGAAGAATCGAATTTAAATACAATTTGGCATTTGAGCATTGCCTAATGAACGGTATTACTATTGCCATTGGCGCAACTAATCCGAAGGATAAGAACCTGTTATTTGAATTTCTCGTTTGATTGGCTTGTAAGGGGTCATCCCTGCCTTTGAGATAATTAATTGTCCTTTTTCATTTGCCATAAAGGAAATAAAGCCGCTTCCCAGACCTTAAAAGGTTCATGGGTTACGGCAAAGACCTCCCTGAATAAACCCTGTTTCTGATTATCGGTCTTTGGACTGTCTTTAATATAGCCGAGCAGTTTAACGTCTGAGTATTTTTTCCCTTCTTGATAGAACCAGCTTCCACCCAGTATCCCTAATGCCGAGACGTTCTCTTTAACATAATCGATCACCTCGTTTGTGGAATCCAGGGCATAGCTTCTGATAGGGGAAGGGGAATCATTCATGGGGAAAAAATATCGATCCATGCTCGATGATCTTGTCATAACCGCCGCAATAGGAGTTTTGTCCTTGAAAACAGGATCGATCTGTTCCCAGCCCGTAATTTCACCGGACAAGATCTTCTTCAACTCATCATAAGACAGATCATTAACCGGGTTTGAATTGTTTACAACCAAGACAATCTCGTCTTCACCCAATTTGAATGTTGTCGGAGAGTGATTGTAGTTGGCTTTTATTGACTCTATCTCATCGTCATAGAGGTCCCTGCATATGACGCCCGTCTGGATTTCATTGGTAAGGAGTTTTTCAACGACTTGTTTTTCAGGGAGGTACAAAGGTACAATATCGGTGTTTGGGTAATAAATGGAAAATGTCCTGATTTCAGCGTCCACTAAAGGTCGCAGGGATTCATCAACCCCTATGACCAATCTCCCGGTCGTCGGCATAGATGGTTTCTTATTTTGATCCTTGTCATTGCATCCTATGATTGCCAGAAATCCTGCAACTAAAATTATAACATTTGCCTTCATGTAATCTTCCGTATTTTTTCATAGGCCTTATAACCGCGGAAAAAACCATATATTATAATGATGATACCGAATATAATCCTTTTCGATCCGTCAATATCGGGAAACAGATCGGTGAATAATACACAGCCAAACATGATATAACAAAAAGGGATTATATAATTAAGATATTTTATGATTTTATTGATATCTATTTTTTTCACTAAAAGCCATCCATTATCATCCGCGTTGAAAAAATCTCCTTCCCTAAGTAAAAGGGGGCTCAGTGTGAATTGAGCCGCATAGGCGCAAAAATTCGCACTGTGCCCCCTTTTGTGAAAGGATAGAATTTATTTATATATACTCTTGTATCTTACCTAAGAACAAAACGGATTGGGAGTGTAACCTTTGCGGTAGCCTTTGCACCGCCGCTTGCATTTCCCGGTGTCCATTCAGGCATGGACTTGACCAGACGTATCGCCTCCTGGTCGCAGAGTTTATGAAGAGTTTTCACTATCGTAATATCACTAATTTTACCGTCTACATCTACAGTAAACTCGACGACGACGCTCCCCTCTATCCCCATTCTTACTGCCATATCGGGATATTTCAGATGGCTGCCCAGCCACTTTTGCAATGCCTTCACTCCGCCTGGGAATTCAGGCGGCTGTACAATAATTACCGGTTCGGGTTCGGGTTCCGGTTCTGGAACCGGCTCCGGCGGTGGTATTACCTCTACCTCCACCACCTCCTGCGGTGTTTCATTACCTGTGGGGATTTCTTCTGGCATAGTGTCTAACATGCCCCTTACTTGGTCCATTGTCATGAAATCCTGCTCTTGTTCCGTCTCTTCTGCAACTACCTTTGGCGCCTCATATCTAGCAACCACCTTCACCTGCGGGACCTCCATCCTTTCAATAGGCGGGGGCTGTTCAAGCTCGGTATAGTGTATAACCTTAACCCTCCCTTCCATTTTAGCCATTTCTTTTTTCAATATTTGGTGACCAATCATAGTAGCTAAAAATACGGAGATAACAATCACTGCAGAAACGGATACGATGTTTGGATAGTTGTATCTTAATGGATATGCCCCATATTCCTTGTTTCTGTATTCAAAAACAATTTCATCCCAGGAAGTAGTTGCTGATTTATTCATGATTCCTCGCTATTCTGTTTTTATCCAATCCATTAAATCGGTAATATTAAATTTAATGAGATGTCAATACACTGCATTCCCTGAAGACAGTGATAAAGTCACATGAACGGCGTTTATAGGTTTTTCGTTAAAGGCCCATATAACGATCTGAGATTTAATTATCTAAATATCCCCCCTCAAGATTACCCGCCAGTGGTTTGCGCATCAACGCCGGGAGTAAGATACTGTGCCATAATAGCCTTATCTTCAGGCGTCATATCAACCAGGGCAAATCTTGTCATTCCCGTTATTTCAATTTCATCAAGTATATCAACCAGGTTTTCATACGTTGAATTTTCATCAGGTTTTATCAGAATAATCATCTTATCGATTAAAGCATTCTGCTCTTGCATAACCTTCCTGATGCCTTTAGAGGTATAATCAGTCTCATAGACCTGCGGTGCTGTTAAGCCGATGAACCAGTATATCTTGTCCTCTCCACCTAAGATAATGTTCAATACCTTTTTCTCATTTACCTTCGGCTGGGATTCATCCTTAGTGTCTTCCGGCAAAATCAATTCCATGACCTGGGGTTTAATAAAGGTGGTAGCAAGCATAAAAAAGGTAAGGAGTAAAAAAGCCAGGTCCACTACCGGGGTCATGTCTACCCGAGTGGATAATTTTTTGGCGGCCGGCTTTCCTTTTGCCCCACCACGTTTTTTTTCGGCACTAACTTCTCCCATAATTTAAACTCCGAATTATTAGGTTCATTTTTCTACATCTGTAATGAGGCTGAACCTGACGATAGCTGCAATCCTTCAAGGTATCCATGACCCTTTTAACCGCGGGATAAGGGGTTTTCTTATCTGCCTTTATGACCACGCGCGAATCCGGGTTAGTGATTCTTGAATAGATAAGCCAATTAAAAAGTTCATTTTGTTCGGCTTCCTTAGGGATACCCGGTTGGGACACGTTTTTAATATCAGTCTCCGATAGCTTAAGAAACTCTTTTAAATTTCCAAACGGCACGCCAATGCCGCTCAAGGATGCGAATTTATTAATTTCCTCGTCGGTCAGATTCAGCATGTATTTTTCACTTAATTTCTTGGCCAGAATTTTCATGTTTTTCACTTCAGACATACGTATAAACACTTTCCCTTCCGGTGAAATCAACAGTACCGTGTTATTGGATTCTGGCAGTTTTATTTCCGACGTTGCATGAGGTACAGAGACTGGCACCAGGTCAGACGGATTAAATTGTGTCGTCATCATAAAAAATGTAACCAGGAGAAACCCGAGATCTACCATGGGCGTCATATCTACCAAAGGGCTCGAATGTTTCTTTTGTCTCATGATATATAGCCCTATTTATCTGAGTGGTGGTAAGTAAATGTATGCACAATCGATGAGCCTGCTTCACCTGCAAGATAGACTATCTTATCAATCTGTGTCGTAAAATAGTTATAAAATATAATAGAAAGCATCGAGGTGCCTATTCCAAGGGCCGTGTTCACCAATGCCTCGGATATCCCGGTTGCCAGTGCTATAGCGTCAGGCGCCCCTGCATGCGCAAGGGCGGAAAATGCCCTGATCATGCCGAGGACCGTGCCAAAAAGCCCCAAAAGTGTGGCAATGGATGCAATGGTAGAAAGGATTATCAGGTTTTTTTCAAGCATGGGCAGTTCAATACCCGTAGATTCATCAAGCTCTTTCTGTACCGCAAGCACCTTTTTCTCGACTTCCACCCCTTGAACCTTATCCATTTCCTGATACTTTGTCAACCCAGCCTTGATTATATTGGCTAGTGAACCGCGTTGCAGATCGCATGCCTTTTTCGCTGCATCAATATTAACAGCGAAAATATTCTCTCTTACAGTGCTAAGAAACCTAGTTAAGTTTCCTTTTCCCTTTGCCCTGTGTATGGTAATCAACCTCTCAAAGAAGAATGTGAATACCATCAGAGATGTGGTCATAAGGATGGGCACAACCCAACCGCCTTTATAGATGGTACCCAGAAGATTACCGGGGAGCGGATTATTGGCAGGGTTGTTGTCAATAAAGTTTGAAGGGTCTCCAAAGACATACTTATAGATAATAATAGCCACGATCAGTTCAATAGGGATAATAATTATCGCAAAGATCGAGGTTGCCTTACGAGATTTTGGTTTGCTGTCTTTCTTCTTTAGATCTTTAATTTCTGTTCCCATTTTATTAATCACTCCTCTTTAATTTATATTTATAGTTATTAAAATAAAAAAAAATTGCTAAAACGACCGCAATAGGTAATCGGTAAATGTTAAAAAAAACAATAAA
>CAVZMS010000013.1:0-21217 GCA_963776085.1 uncultured delta proteobacterium | reverse complement strand
ACATATATATTATCCGGCAAACGGATAATTTGGATTTATAATGATTCTAAACGTTTGTATCAAAATTGTGGAGAAAAATCAAAAATAGAATAAGTTTAATAATTACAGATTGATAAATTATTTTTTTAGGATATTTTGAGGTCAATACAAAATTATAAAAATCACCGATTTTTTTACTGTAATTATCAATATTATCCGGCTGCTGGATATTTTTTTCAAAAAAGTTGTTTCAAATCTTTTTAATCCAATGGACTGGTTATTCCCGGTTTTTTTGCCCATTATATGTGCGTATATCATTGTAGTATTAATATCTGAGTGGCCAAGAAGGTCTTGTATAGTTTTGCTTTGTGCTATATTTTTCCGGTTTTTAAAAAACTGAAATAGCTGAATGGCCTCTGATGCCTGTCTGACCTGCTATTCCTCGCGACTCTTGGCGATGAAGGCTCTATCCGCTGCAAGTTATGCGGCAGGAAAACAAAGACAGCATACTCAAAAACCTTGCTTGACTTGATTGGATCAGGCCTTAATTTTTAACGGAGGTTTGACCTATGCTTAAAAAGATTGCGGTTGGTGCATACCAGGCCAATTGTTATATAATGGGTTGCAATAAGACCATGGAAGGTGTGGTCATAGACCCGGGAGATGAGGTTTTACGTATTGTTAAAGAGATATCTCGATCGGGACTTAAGATAAGACACATACTTATCACCCATGGGCATTTTGATCATGCGGGAGGCTCGAGGGAACTAAGGGATATAACAAAAGCCCCTATCTGGATACATCCTTCGGATGCCCCGGGATTGGGATTCACCCCGGACGGAGATCTGTTCGATGGTCAAGAGATTGTTGTGGGATCTTATAAGATTTTCGTAATCCACACCCCGGGTCATTCCCCCGGTGGAGTATGTCTGCATGCGCCTGGGGCCGTTTTCACCGGAGATACCCTCTTCGCCGGCTCGGTCGGTCGCACCGATTTCCCGGGAGGCGATCATAACAGCCTCGTTAATAATGTTGTAAAAAAGATTTTTCCACTAGGTGATGAACTACGAGTCTATCCTGGACATGGTCCTGTCACGACTCTCGGGAAGGAAAGGATGAATAATCCCTTTTTCCGAATCTAGGGCATTAGCGGATTGAGCTAAGACTGAAGATACTCGATATAAATCCTGACGTGCGATATGAACAGTAATTAGGCCGCGGGAATATGATGAGGTTCGCGGATCCTGAATGGTGGATCTATGATTTCGCTAACGTGCAACTGAGGCGCAGCCTATTGGACATCGTCTCCAGTGGGCCTGTTATCTTCCTGGTAATCTCCGGATATGAGTCTGTTCATGGCGACTTCATCCATTCGGCATAGCCTCCAGTCACTGAGAATCTCTGCGCCGAGTGACTCATAGAAGTGCTTTGCCCGCTGATTCCATTCGAGCACTATCCATTCGGATCTTCGACATCCTCTTGCGCGGGCGATCCGCATGACTTCGACGAGGAGGGCCTTGCCCAAGCCTTTCCCGCGAGCGCATGGCTCGACGTACACGTCCTCGATGTACATGCCTGGCCGACCTTGAAAGGACGAGAAATTGTGGAAGAAGAGCGCATAACCATGGATCTCTTCACCAAGGCATCCGATAAGCAACTCCGCTACCGGCTCCCGAGTAAAGAGGTAACGCTCCAAGAGAGCTTCTGTCACTCGAAACTCATCGAGCAGCTTCTCGAACTCGGCAAGCCCTTTCATCAACTCCACAATCCGGGAAGATGCTCTCGGGTCGCCTTAGCGATTCGTATTGTCAATTCTGCGGTTGTCATTTTCTCTGAAGATAACATTAGTTATTCATTGACATGCTTACTTTTGTCACGATTTGATCATTCTGCCTGTTTTTCTTTAATATTAAATATCTCCTGTTTTTTCAACACAATTTAATAATATACCTTATTTTTCAGAGGGTTACCTTGTTTTTCATAAATTTTAGCAGATCTCATGAATCGTCTTTTTGTCACGAATCGGTATATTAGGACGCAGTCTATTGTTTTTATATTTTCAAGTTAAAAAGTTAAGGATTGTGCCGCTTTTCGTCCTAAAATACAAAAGAGTCAACGGCAGGCTTGACCCTTTTATTAATTTGCAGGTATATTATCAATATGGTGAAGACAAAAATTATGAAATGGCCTTTAAAGATAGGTTGCTTTGGACCGCAATAGATATTTGGTGCAAAATACAGGTTACATGTACTCAATACGATTACATATCATCCTGGAAAAATTAACTGATAATAGATCTTGGAGGGATCATGACATTTCGAACATTCTTTACTTTTTTTTGTATTTTAATTGTCACGGGAATCGCCATGGCAGAAAGTGATGGAGGAACCACGAAAATTTTTCCCTATAATTACCATGTAAAAGACTTGAAAAACAGCCTGCGTGTGGTGATCATTCCCACCGATTATCCCAATATTGTGGCGCTGCAAATTCCAGTACAAGCCGGATCGAGAAATGAAGTGGAAAAAGGTAAATCCGGTTTCGCACATTTATTTGAACACATGATGTTTAGCGGCACTGACAAATATCCGTTTGATGAATATGTTAAAATTTTAAAGAATGCAGGAGCAGACAGTAATGCCTTTACTGATGACGACCTGACAAATTACCACACCACGTTTTCAAAAGAAGACCTGGAGAAAATCCTTGAGCTGGAGGCAGACTGCTTTAAAAGCCTGAAGTACTCCGAAGCTGACTTCAAGACAGAGTCAAAAGCGGTTTTAGGAGAATACAATAAAAACTCTGCAGACCCGGCAGAAAAAGTGATTGAAATCCTGCGAAATGCAGCCTTTGAAAAACATACCTACAAGCACACAACCATGGGTTTTTTAGAAGACATCGAAGATATGCCCAACCAGTTTGAGTACAGCAGGGAATTTTTTAACCGCTACTACCGACCGGAAAAAACCACCATTATCCTTGCCGGTGATCTGGACCCAGAAAAGACATTTAAACTGGTTGAAAAGTACTGGGGAGATTGGGAGCGCGGTAACTATTCTGCCGATATACCACAGGAGCCGGAACCAGAAGGCCCGGTATATGAACATATGGAATGGCAGTCTTCCACCCTGCCCTTGATAATGGTGGCATTTCATGGGCCTGCGTTCTCGGTAACCGAGAATGATTTCGGTGCCATGAAGATTCTCGGCCAAATCGGCTTTGGCCAGAGTTCAGCCCTGTATCAAAAGCTTGTAGTTGATGAGCAAAAGGTTGATCAGCTAACCCAGTATCTCCCGGAAAGTATTGATCCTTACCTGCTTACCGTAATGGCGCGTGTAAAAAATCCTGCTGATATCTGGTATGTTCGGGATGAAATTCTAAAAACTTTTGCAAAATTCCGTCTCGAACCTGTTTCAAGTCAAAAGCTGGAACACATGAAATCGCACATGAAGTACAGCTTTGCCGCAGGCATGGACAACTCGGAGGCCATAGCCGCAGCGCTGGTTCCCTATTTTACTAAAAACCCGCGATCCTGGAAACCATTAACCGTGTATATAATCTGTACGATAACATCACTGCATCCGATATTCTTGAAAACGCAAAAAAATACTTAACAGATAAACGGCTTGTGGTGGTTTCACTTTCCCACGAAGCTCTGCCCGCCTCCGAACGTGCTGCAGGCTCGATCGATGAGTTTGTAGAGATGTCGAAACAGGCAGCACCGGAATTAAAACCGTGCTGCTGCGATCGGGTTCTCCGCTGGTAAATTTCAGGATCTTATTTAATACTGGTGTGGCTTACGACCCGGAAGGCAAGGAGGGCCTTGCTCAGCTTACCGCAGCCATGATAACCGATGCGGGAAGCAAATTCATGAAATACAAGGAAATCCAGGAGGCCTTTTATCCCATGGCAGCGGGTTTCAATAACCAGGTGGATAAAGAAATGACTGTATTTACCGGTACCATACATGGGAACAATTTAAATTCATACTACGAGATTATTTCCGGCCAGCTTTTAAATCCGGCATGGGATGAAGATGATTTCACACGCGTTAAGACCGATCTCATCAACAGAATTAAAATTGACCTACGCGACAATAATGAAGAAGAACTGGGAAAAGAAGCGCTGTACGAAATGATTTACGAAAATCATCCCTACGGGCATTTAAATCTGGGACACATTAAAGCCGTTGAAAATCTGACCATCGACGATGTCAAGGATTTCTACCTGCGAAATTATACCCGGGCGAACCTGACGCTGGGCATGGCCGGTAATTTCAGTAATAGCTTCCTGGACAGGGTAAAAAAAGACCTGCGGGTGTTACCCGAAGGCCCGGCAATGAAACTCGAGTTACCAAAGCCGGAAAGAAATCATGACTTTGAAGCGAAAATTATAAAAAAAGAGACACGCGGAAATTTTGTTTCTTTTGGATTTCCAATTGAAGTAACCCGCAGAGATCCCGATTTTGCAGCACTTTGGCTGGTGTGCTCGTACCTGGGCGAGCATCGTTCATTCAACGGAGTGTTATTTAACCGCATCCGTGGGGTAAGGGGTATGAATTATGGTGATTATGCATATATCGAGTATTTTCCTCGCGGCATGTACCAATTTTATCCCGATACCAATCTTACCCGCAGCCAGCAGATCTTCCAGATATGGATTCGCCCTGTTGAATCTGTTGAGAATGCGCATTTCGCAACGCGTGTCGCGATGTACGAACTGAATAAACTTATCGAAGAAGGTATCAGCCGGAAAGATTTTGAAGTAACCCGGGCTTATCTGACCAAATTTGTCAATATTCTCACCAAAACCCAGGACCGCCAGCTCGGCTACTCGCTGGACAGCGATTACTACGGTATCGGCGAATACACCAAAAACCATGGTTGATACGCTCAGCAGACTTACCCTCGACGATGTTAATAAGGCAATTAAAAAGTATCTGAAGGCTGAAAATATCAAATTCGTTTTCATTACAAAAAATGCTGAGGACTTGAAAAATCGTCTGGTAAACAACTCCGTCTCAAAAATGATCTACCAGGCAGATAAACCGGAGGCATTGCTTGAGGAGGACAAAATCATTGAGAATTACGAACTGAATTTCAAAGCCGAAAAAGTAAATATTGTGCCGGTTGAAGAGGTTTTCTTAAAATAAACAGAGAACAATGACCAATGATCAATAAACAATCCGCCTGAAGCGCATAAATGATTAGTTAACAATAAACAAAACTCAAGGGGGACGTTCGTATAGAACATGCATTGATATTTCATTCCACTCTCTACACGAACGCCCTCTGTTCATTGAATTATTATAGAGCGTCCCGCTTTACGATATTTATACTCCCGTGCAGCAAATTGTTCGCTTTGTTCAACTAATGTTCGACAGTTTCACCTTACACTTATTTCAATAATCTCAAAAATACCTCGGCGAATTAGCATCACTGCTATTGAGGCTAAAAATAGACTAGCAACCTTAGATACTGTTTTAGTCCCTGCGTGACCCAAATAACGCTCAATTGAAGAAGACATAAAAAACACCACGCCGACAATTAAAATATTTATAAGCAATGCCAGAGTCGCTGGAAGAATCCCATATTCGTTTGCGAGCAATATTGAGGTAGTCAATACGGCCGGTCCAGTAATTAATGGAACTCCGATAGGAACAGCGCCAATTGTATCAGCATCTATAACACGTTGACGTTTTTCCCCTGTCAGCAAATTGGAAAGAGATAAGACAAGAAGTAAAATTCCACCCGCAACCATAAAATCAGAAACTCCAACTCCGACAAGTCTGAGTAGTAAAGGACCACCAAGAATAAAAGAAACCGCTACTATTGAAGCAGTTATAAGTGACTGGACAATGATTTTTTTCTTATGTCTTTCGCTATGTCCATCGGTTAATCCAACATACATCGGCAAAATCCCAATCGGATCAACTGCGATAAAAAATGGTACAAAGCAAAGAAAAAAAGCTTTCATTTAAAAATCCCCCTTTTTCGAACTAATGAGTAGCACGCAATTTTAAAGCGGGACGCTCTTAAATTATTAAAGAGTGTCACGCTTTACACAATTCTTAGGCGCGGCTTCAGCTGTCGACTCCAGAAATAAGTTGGAGATCTTTTACCATTTTGACGTGTGAAATTCCAGCTTCAATAAATTCCGCGCCTTCCTTGCGAAATCCATACTTCTCGTAAAAGGAGATCGCATGGGTTTGAGCGTGTAAATATACAGATTTGAATTTACACTCATAAGCTTTGCTAACAAGTGATTTCAGTAATTCGCCACCAATTCCGTGACCACGCCAATTTGCTAGTACAGCGAGTCTGCCAATCTTCCCATCTGGCCGCATTCGGCCGGTACCGATTGGGATACCGGAATCATTCCTCGCGAGAACATGAATACAGCGAGTGTCTTCACCATCCCATTCTAATTCACGTGGTACACCTTGCTCTTGTACGAATACCGTATCACGGAGGGATCTTATATAATTCTCTGACTCAGTAAAAGATATAATTTCAATACTCATCGAACGTTCTCCAATGGACTGGCTGAGGGTACGATGCGTTTTATGCCGCATCCCTCTCTAGCCAGAATTCCGGTCATTGATCCAAAATCGAGTTCATTTATTCGATAAGAACAAATCCGTACCGGTTTTGTACATCTTTCTTATTGTGAAGTACCTCACAAGGCAAACCTAGATTCCTTGCCGTTTTGTATACATCAATACCAAAACTTTGATCACAAGGTCTAACATTCTCTGGTGTAGGGCAGGGTTTACCATGATCGACTGCACAGCTTTTACAAAGCTTGCAATACCTAATCGCAAAAGAAAAATAGTACCCATCGAGGAATGCTGTCCTTTCAATATCAAGAGCAGCTTTGCTCAATTCCCTTGCCTCATGAGAATGAACAAGTAAAATATTCCGGTATGCTTTAATCATTTCAGTTCGTTCCTGATATGATGTATTCCTTGTATTGCATTTTATTGTTTGGTTAAAAAAGTCTTCACACCCCCATCTGCACTTCAATATAGCTCTGATGTCAAAGAATATATCATCAGGGGTAATAAGCTTGGCATTAAGCATTTTGAGGTCTTTTGCCATTTTGACGTACTTATCAATCTCGGACACTTTTTTCTCCATTTATATAACACCGGGCATCAGCGGGAGCCAAGCGCCGTTTCCTGTCAATCCGCTGCATGCTTTTGTTATGAACTTAATGTCTTTTGACCCAGCCAATAGTTCAAGTACTGGCCTTCACCTACGTCAAGAGCATTATCGGCAAGCATATTGTAGCCAAGATTCTCATAGAACTTCCTTGACGGTAAAGAAACACTTAGGCTGATCTCTAATAAGCCTTTCGCTTTTGCTCTTCTTTCAAGTTCGAACATTATAGCCTTACCATAGCCTTGCCGTTGGTAGACAGGATACACGAAAACGCACATTATCTCCATATCTACAAGAGAACCTGTTGCGAGTAGGGAATCGTGTTCTTCCATCACGAGTATTTCCCCAACTACACTACGCGCCTCTATTCTCTTCTCCGAATGGTAGTCTTTAAAAAACTCTACTGCGCGAGGAGGATAGACATCCGAATATGATATGTCAATGGTTTCGCAAATCATGCGATGAAGCGGTATCAAGTCAGTTTTACGGAATAAGCGAATCATCCTCATCACCTTCTCTTCTTTTGCCTTTTAACACACGGACTAACAGGTGCCCGACGACTTTTCCGGGTATCCTTGTTTAGCCCGATGTTAGCTTACAGTTGCTTATGAATCCAGATAAATTGGCCGACATTCTTGTATTGCTGCCATGTTCCTTCTGATTCAAAACCCTGTTTCAGCCAGAAATCGATGTTCTCATAAATCCCAATGCCGCATACTTGTTGGCAATTCAATTTTTTTGCGAGATTTATATTGTAATGAAGTATCGCACGTCCAATACCAAGCTTACGATATTTTGGTAGGACCTCGATACCGTGGATATAAAAATATTCACCATTGGGTTCATACAAATCAATTGCCTCTTCAACTCTATTCATTTCTGTAATAGATAATTTTTTAGTTATTGGTAAGCCTTCACCTGTTCCGACTATTTCTTTATCAAACGATGCAATGCTATATCCAGGTCTAAATATGGAAAAGCTTTTTTCAAAGTGGTTAAAAATTTTTTCATAATCTTTCCCGCTCCAAATTTTCATGCATATATTAACATATCCGGGAAGATCAGATGTTACTACTTCTCTTACATTAATATTATTTTTCATCGTCTCTGAAAGCTAACGGTACAATTAACCGGATGGATGAAAGCGCGGAAGCGCTTTTAGCCAGTCCGAGTTCAATTGTTTGTTATACAACATGCTTTTGGTTGATGATTCTTTTGCTCTTCAACTTTCACAATTATTCCTTTTTTTCAAACAGGTTCGAATAAAATTTCCTGACATAATTTTCGGGTATCTTATCGACCGGATATGATCCGTGCATCAGCACATGGACCCACCGGCCGTCCCTTTTTTCCAGAACACCGGTTCGAAAAACGTTTTCCAAACAAGACTCCTTGCCCTTATAGGAACTGCAGTCATCGAGAAAGCATGAATACCACGCCACATCTCCGGAGCGAGAAAAAATGATGCGTAAGTCCTTAAATTCGAAACGGGTTCCACGGAAATCAGGATCCTTCCACTGTTCGGCATAAATCTTAAAATTATCCAGGCCGACCACTATGCTGTTTGAAAACAGCCAGAAATCAAACATATTGTCAGCCCACAGGCGGAACATGGCGTCGAAGTCCTTCTCGATGGCCCAGCCGATCGATTGTTCGATGGTCTTTTTCACCGCTTCATAATCTGGCGATGTAATCTCTTGAGAAGCCACTCTGCCGGCAAAACCAAGTGAGAAAAGCAAAACAATAGAAATCATTATAAATCTTTCTTTCATCATATCTCTCCTGTTTTAATATTATTGATTATATGAAAATGTTGCAGTACTCATTCGAGAGGTTGTATAACATAATATATTATACGGAAGACGGATAATTCGGGTTTTTTGAAATTATGGAATTTATAATAAAATTATGGAAAAAGATCAAAAATAGAATAAGTTTAATAATTTATGAAAATTATCTGTTAATAAATTTCTCCTGTACCTTTATCAATGATTGCATGTCATCGACGCCCATTACTTCGTCCTCATCCTCGGCAAGGGCATATCCTGTCATAAGACCTGCATTATTCATTATCTCTATCAGGTCGGTGATAAAAAATTCTTCCACCTCAGACAGCCTGCCGTCTCTCTCCTTCATTACCTTGTGAGGTCTTGTTTCAAGGATGTCCAGAAATCGGATCAGATCGTTTTTCCTGACCACATAGATGCCGGAATTGCATATCTCAAACCTCTTTTGATCCTCTTCAGGATACAGCCTCCAGTACTTCCACTCAATAATCCTTTTAACGCGGCCATTATCGATCTCAAGTACGCCGTACTCCTTTTTGTCCTCAGGCCGGAATCCGAGCACAGCCATTTGACAGTCTTCCAATATCTTTAACAATGTTTCAAAGGTAGAGCGCCTGACTAACGGGACATCACCCATGGTTATTAGCAATCGGTCGCAATCATATTTTTCAATGAATCCCCTTGATGCCAGCAAGGCGCCCCCTGTCCCGTTCAGAACGGGTTGTTCACAGTAGGTCAGGTCAAGAGAATATTGTTGATTCAATGACCTCTTCTTTCCTGTAATTCATGACCAGTGCCTTTGGCCCGGGAGGCAGGCTGTTAATTATATGCAAAAGTATCGGATATCTGCCCTCAAAGGGTGATAGTCCGGCGATTAAAGGCAGAAGGGTCTTATTTCCTTTAAAGCCCTTTATGCGGCTGCCCCTGCCTGCAGCAAAGATTATGGATGCTGTTTTAAGTTCTTTCTTGCAATGTATATCCTCCGGCAAACGGATACCGTATCTTATATTTTAGCACCTTTATATTTTAGCCTTTAATGATATTTTAATATCTCATGAAAAAAAGGCATTTTACAATCATTAAAATAGGAAGATGATCAAATAATAGGTTGATTACTGATAGGGTTCGAGGGGTCGAGTGAAATGTTAATGCCTCTTCATAAACGTCCAACGATAGCGGTTGCGCGGCTCGTATCGGTATTAGTGTAACGTATTACGGACAGGCAGACGGAAAACGACAGACTATATACGAAACGAGCAGCTTAAACGAACAACGTCAGACGTTCACATAGGAACCCTCGAATCCTGGACCGCTTTCTCCCGACTGGTAGGGAGAAAAACCTCATTTATGAGATAATGCACATATGTTCGACAACCTGACACTTCAGCAGTTCTGCGCCCTTGATTGTAATAGAAATATGGTCGTAACGTCCGGCCCGGGCGCCGGAAAGACCCGAATCCTCAGTTACCGATTCTGCTTTATCCTGCTCACCGATGACTCCGTATCCATTCCTCAGATCCTGACCCTTACCTTTACTGAAAAGGCCGCAGAGGAGATGAAAAGCCGAATCTATGAGATGCTTGCGCGGCTTGAAAGGGACCTCGGGAAAGTTGGTGATGATTTGATCATGAAGAGGATCAGGGAAGCAAGGGAGAGGTTTCATAAGAACAGGATATCCACTATCCATTCTTTTTGTGCCGATCTCTTGCGAGAACATCCTGTTGAATCAGGTATCGACCCTGGTTACGTAATATTACAGGGGGCAAGACAGCGAAATATAATGGAGGAATCCATAGCGTCATCCATATCCTCTGTCTGGAATAGAAATAAGGAGTTATTAATGCCGCTTTTTCAGTCCTTTGGGGGCCGTAATAACCTTATGAGGGCTGTGCGCAATGTAATAGATCACCCCCTTACATTCGAAAGGGTTATGGCCACCAGAGATAGATTATTCCATACAAAGGAATGGGTAAGTCAGGTATTCAGGGATTACTGCGGATATATCAAGGATAAAAGCATTATTCCATATCTTAAGGGATTAAGGGATCATGGCAATGGAAAAGTGGGATCCGAAGAACTGCTGGGCCTTCTCGATGATTGGCAAAGTATGGCGGAAAAAGATCAGGAGACATTCGGGATACCGGATCTTTTTTCTAATCTGAGGAGGATGTCTGATGACAGGAGGCCTTTCAGACCTGTTCCGGCCGTAAGAGATGGAATTAAAAAGATATCATATGTCGACTTGGTTGATAAGTTTTACCCAGACGTTTTCTACCCTCAATCTCCTGACTCCGTCTTTGAAAAAGAGCTCAATCTTTTCCTGGAGGTTGCAAAGGCCTGCATGGAACAATATCAGAGGGAGAAGGAGAAGATTAACGCATTAGACTTTGCCGACCTTGAGTCCAGGTCTTATTCCTTCCTTGCAGATCTTTATAAAAAGGGGGACCAGGGTCCATTGGGAAGGATACAGAAAAGATACAGATACATCATGGTCGATGAATTTCAGGATACAAACAGGGTTCAATGGGATATCATCAGGATGCTTTGCTCCTTTAGGGAGCAGGGAGGAAAAGAGATTCTCCAGCCCGGAAAACTGTTCGTTGTGGGCGATAAGAGACAGGCTATCTATAGATTCCGTGGGGGAGATGTAACGGTCTTTGAATCCGTCACGGATAAGATAAGAGAATCAAACCCTGCAAAGCCTGTCAGGATGTTTTGGCAGGACGGGGATATTCATGATCGTATAACGAGGATCTGCAAGGAATATCCTGAAATAGTGAAAAGGAATACTGAGAGTTTTGCATCTCTGCCCGATTCGGAGCGGGAAGAGATCCTGAGTGGATCAATCTACCTCCCACATAATTTTAGGAGTGATCCCTTGCCTATAGATTTTTTCAACAGGGTATTCAAGGAGATATTCGGCAATAAAGGTGCGGAGAAACTGGAAAGATATGAAACGGCCCACAAAATGATCAGTATTCCAGAGGCGGAAAGACTTAAGCGAAGAAATAAAGGATCGGTTACGATATATCTTACCCGCGCTTCATTCGAAAAAAATGATCAGGTCGAAACAGAGGCCGCTTTAATAGTGGATGTTATTGAAAAGATCCTGGGGAAACACGGGAAAGAGAACCATGAATATAATGCCTATCCCGACATAAGGGAAAAGATCGAGAAAAACCAGCCTGCCGTCGGAATCCTGTTTTTTACATTCCTGCATCTTAAGGCATTTGAGAGTATGTTAAGGGAGGCAGGTCTTCCTTTTATGGTCCACAGGGGGAAAGGTTTTTTTCGCTGTGAGGAGGTAATGGAGATATTACAGCTCCTGAACTACCTAGTGGATGAAAGGCAGAAAATTTCTCTCCTCTCTGCTTTGAGAAGTCCCATATTCGGTTTGACCGACCCGGAGATCTTTGATCTTTTTTACGGCAGAACAGTCACGCCTGATCAATTTCAGAGTTCTGTAAATCCTTATATCCGAGAAGTCGGCAGCCGGATTGAGGCATGGCGTTTCTTATCAGGTCGGTTGACCATAGCTGAGCTTATAAGGACAATAATCGCCGATCGGTCCCTTACGGCTATCTACTCTGTTCACCCAAATGGTCTGCAGAGAATGGCAAACATTGAGAAACTTATAGAGATAGCCAGGCGTTTCCAATCGGAAGGGAATGGACCATTGCAGGAATTTATCAAGTATTCTTTCCAGATGGCCGATGAGGAGGAAGAGGAGGGCGAGGCATTGATAACCTCCGGGGAAGAAAGCCCTATCTTACTTATGACAATCCACGCGGCAAAGGGGCTCGAATTTCCGATGGTTATTATACCTGAGCTGGATCGACGTTTTCCGGCAAGGCCGAAAACAGGGAGGCCTGTCAGGCTTTACTCTTGCGAGGATGAAGAGCCAGGACATTGGAATTACTTGGAAGGTGAGATCCCTGTATGGCAGGTGGAGGTTCCCGAACTTGATTACTCCAGAAAATTCAGTCCTCTGGGATTCCTCCTGACGAGAAGGAACAGCCTTGAGGATATTGCGGAGAACAGGCGGGTCTTTTATGTAGGCTGTACAAGGGCAAGAAATCATCTCCTCTTAGTGGGCAATATCAAAAAAGGACAGATGGAAAATGAGAAGGGGGCACTTACTTCCGAGGATTATAGAGAGAGGGCCACAGTATTGGATCTTTTGGACGACATCTACGGGTTCAGTATGAATTTTCCCCCTGAACAATCAAAAGTCTATAAAGGGGAAGGAGGCCAGCCATCTATTGTCTGGACTGAACCGAAGTCGAGGATATTTAAAGGTATTCACTATGGAAAAGAAAGATCGAATAATTACGATCTCGGCGTCTATGATGAAAGGATAAAGCGACTTGACCTCACAGGGCCGATCAAATCCCCTCCCTATCTCCAGCTTAGTTTCGAGTCTTTTCGTATCTTCAAAAAGTGTCCAGTAAAGTTTTATTTTAATGTAGTTTTAGGAGTTAAACTGAAGGGGAAGGATCTTCTTGGGTCAATGGATGATGAACCCTTCGTTCAAGACACGGATCCAAGAGAAGCTGACCAAGGGGAATACACCTCGGAAAGCGCTTTATTCTTGGGTGAACTTATCCATGAATACCTTGAGAAACATCATTTCGGAGATCCTTTTGGAGAGGGGCTTCTGATAAGCATATGGGAGAGGTTAATAGACTCTGAAAGGGGAAGATATGGTTTAGACAATGATACGCTGCTAAAGCTCAGGGAAAAGGCCTTCAGACAATTGAAGAACACTGTATATGATAAACGTCTTATCAAGATCCTTGGGGGAAAGGCCTGTTACGCCGAGGTCCCATTCCTCCTTAAGGTTTCCAGAGGAATCGAATTTAGAGGTGTCATTGACAGACTCTCCAGAGATATGGATAAAGGAGATTGGACGATCATTGACTGGAAGAGCAATGACCTGGATGGAAAGGAGCCGGAGGATGTGGCAGAAGAAAATAGCTATCACCTCCAGCTGGCCTGCTATAAATGGGCGACGGAGCGTATACTGAATGAAAAGGTCGGCAGCCTATATATCTATTTTACGGATAAAAACTACCTTCTTGAGAGCCGAATGCCATGTGACACCAAGGATATATTTAATGAAATGTTGGTAGAGATAATAGAATATGAGAAAAATATGGACTATTGGACTAGAGGTCTGAAGGAAATAAAAAAGGACATTAAGGAATGCCGATTTTGCGAGTACAGAGAGAACTTATGCAAGGAGGGGAGAGATATCCTTTCGTGAATATTTTTTAATGCCTTTTTTTATCTTGACTGTGTCGGTTCAAGTTGATAAAAAAGATTGCTATCACCTCGTAAGGTTTCCCTATAGTGATTTTAGATGGGATATTTCGTTCATGGAGGGGGTTTTCAACCCTTTATGACACCCAGTGGCCTTAGGCGTGCAACCTTCTTTGCCAAACCTGTTTCATGAACAACTTCAACAACCTGGGATACGTCCTTATAGGCCTCCGGCATCTCTTCTTTAAGTGTTAGTTTGCCTCTGGATTGTACGAAGATACCTTTGTCTTCCAGTTCACGATGTATGGATCTCCCTTTTGCCATTTTGATGGCCTTGCTTCTGCTGAGAGAGCGACCGGCCCCGTGACAACTGGAGCCAAAACTTAGTTCCATGGCCCCTTGGGCGCCTGCAAGCACATAGGAATAGGTCCCCATGCCACCGGGAATAAGCACAGGTTGACCTGTATCTTGATAGATCCGGGGTAATAGGGGATGCCCCGGAGGCAAAGAGCGGGTGGCTCCCTTTCGATGGACGCAGAGCAGCGTATCCTGCCCGTCTACATTGTGAAACTCTTTCTTGGCAATATTATGGCAAACGTCATAAAGAAGTCTCATCCCCAGATCATTTGGATTTATTGATAGGGTTGTGATAAGGGTTTCCTGTGTAAGGTGCATAAGTATTTGACGATTTGCCCATGCATAATTTGCGGCACAGGCCATAGCTGAAAGGTATCTTCTACCCAGATCCGATGTCAGGGGCGCACACGCTAGCTGTCTGTCGGGCAATTGCAGATTTATTAATGAGCTCTCTTTGATCATCTCTTTTAGGAAGTCATCACATATCTGGTGACCAAATCCACGGGAGCCGGTATGAATAAATATTGTGGTCTGACCTTCGAAAAGATTAAATCTGTCAGCTATTCTGTAGTCGTAGATATGGTCAACGACTTGGAGTTCAAGGAAGTGATTCCCTGATCCCAATGTGCCTAACTGATTGAGCCCCCTTTTTATGGCCCTGTCACTCAGGACCGACGGGTCGGCCCCCTCCATGGCACCAAGGTCTTCCGTCCTCTCCAGGTCTTCGGTTTGACCAAAACCTTTTTTAACGGCCCAGGAAGCCCCTTCCAGGGCTACCTTAGTCTCATCCTGTTTGGAGAGATGAATAGCACCTTCTGACCCCACACCTGCGGGGATATTTTTAAAGAGCGCTGATATCAGCTCCTTGACATAGGGCCTTATCTCATTGGCCTTCAGAGAAGTTGTCATGAGACGGCAACCGCAGTTTATATCATAACCTACACCACCCGGTGAAACGATGCCATCTTCCATTTGGAAGGCTGCTACGCCGCCGATGGGGAATCCATAACCCCAGTGTATGTCAGGCATCGCAAGGGATTGTTTGACAATGCCGGGTAAGGTGGCGACATTGGCCACCTGGACGAGGCTCTGGTCCTGTTGCAGATCTTTTATCAATTTATGGTTTGAAAAGATAATCCCCGGGACGCGCATATTCGCTGTCCTGGGAATAAGCCAGCGGTTTTTGTCGATCTCTTTAAGTTTTATTTCCATGGCCTAACCTCTAAAGATCGAATATGACTCTGGCCGTCCATATCCCATTTTCATCAGTGACCGCGATCTGATGATATGTGACAGCCTTTATTTCTCTAATAATCTTATGGGACTTTGGATCAAATGGGGCCGTTTTCAATGTTGCCTCGAGCACGGCAGGGGATAATGAGTCAATATTAATGCCAGTAACAACGAGATTTTCACCAGCAAACAGATATAGAATTTCGGTCAACCATCGAACCATTAGATCGGCAATGTCATTACCCGAGATGGAGATCTTGGTGAAATCAGCTTGTTTAGTCAGCCTGATCCTGAACATGAGATGCAGGAGGGTTCTTCCGGCGTTCTCAAAAAGATCAATCAGGCCGGTCCCCTTTATCATGACGCCGAGATCCGCCGTATGATCCAGGATGGTATATTCAGGAGTTGTTTCGGTCATGATATTAATCGTTTTCACGTCTCTGTTATAGGGAAAGTCATAATACTCTCGATGGTATTGATTATTATTTGTTAATTTTACATTTGTATTTATTTATTGTCAAAGAAAGGTACCTCTCCATTCAGAGAAAAAACCCGCTTCTTCTCCGTTTTATAGCGTGGTCCGGAGCGATATTCTACAGACACTAATTCAGGAGGTAAATATCAGATGAAATGTTTTTTTTGCAACAAGGATGTCTACATTGAGGGCAAGATAGGCAGGAATGATACCTGCCCGCACTGCAACCGTGATTTACGTTGTTGCAGGCAATGTGACTTTTACGGCCAAGATGCCTATAATGAATGCAGAGAGGTTGCGGCTGAACGTATAGTCGAAAAGGAGAGGGCCAATTTTTGCGATTTCTTTATGCCAAATGGTTCAAAAAGTGCCGGTGGCGGCATTTATAACAGAACCAGGGAAGCAAGGGAGGCCCTTGAGGCCCTTTTTAAAAAGTAGATCCCTGAATATAGTGGGAAAATGGTCGTTTTTCTATTTTGTAATCTTATCTCTTATATCTAAAATTGTGGCGTTATTTAAAAGTTTTATGAACTTTGGATTTGACAAGAGGGCGTTCATGTCACCTGCCTCCACGGCTTCAATAATGGAAGGATCTTCCAGTGCCTTTTGAAAGTCGGGATCATCCTGTAATGGGAGTATGATGTTAAGGAGTTCAGCATCATTCATGATTTTCTGCTCGATGGTTTGAATCTCTTTCTTTATATTCTTAAGGGGCGTGATGGATTGAATCTTCGATTCCTCAATTTTTATGGTGCCCAGGCTGATGGATTTAAGCGTGTATAGTCCGTCGCTTAATGACATAATTTCACCGTGGATGATACTTCCGTCATTCAGGGTTACTTGTTTGATCTCTCCACCGGATGCGTCGCCCGCAAAAAATCCTATCAATAAAAGAATACAAAGATATATTGATTTCATCTTTTCCTCCTTACATATAAGGTTATTTGATTGATAAACTTCCGATACGAAGATCGGAATCAAAACTCAGAGATCCCGAATAGCGCACAGTATGTCTAATAATGCCTATCAATACACCATCAGGAGGAGGTAAGTCAATATATCTCCCCTTCTTGATCTGGACTGGTTAAAAGGGTGGTAAAATTTTTTAATGTAACTTTTTCCGTGAATTAGACGTCTTATATTATGACTGGTTGGTGAAAGGCCCTTGAATTATATAGAAATGTTCTTATAATCCATCGGAAATTGATCTGAGTCATATATTTGTAATAATTAAGGATAAATAATTTTTTCAGGAGGTTTTATGAGGGGTGTTCCGAAAATGCAGATCAATGCCGTATCTTCCAGTCGGCGTGGAAAGGCTAAGATGCAGATCGGATTCTATCTGCTGTTCATATTGTCTATATCTGTCCTATTCATAGAGACAGGATGTACAGCTTCCAGATACAGGAGGGCTGCGGATAAAGCGGCCGAGAACATTATTGAGGAAAAGCAAAAACAGCTTTTCGGAAAGGCTGAGGGTCTCAGCATTGAACGTCCGAGCGATATCCTGAGACGTCGTCTTATGATTGAACAGGATTTACCATATTCCAGCAATGCATCTCTCGGGACAGACAAACTTGAAATGATTGCCCACTGGCCGGAAAAAGATTATCCCAGTGGAGAGACCTCCTCATCAGGAGATGATATTGATCTGGAATCGGGGAAGGCCCTTAAGCTTTCTCTTGTTCAGGCCCTTCAGGTAGGCGCCATGAACAGCTCCGAATATCAGACCCAGAAAGAAAATGTCTTTCAGAAGGCACTTGATCTTAATCTCCAGAGACATCAATACGGATTTAGCCTTGGCGGGACAGGGACATACAATATCTCCTCACAGGAGACCGACGGCGATACAACGAGTTCGGACAAGGGAGGCGGTTCAGTATCTTTAACCAAGACACTCAAGAGCGGGGGCAAGATTGTCACATCCATCGGTATTGACATAATCAACCTCCTAACAAATGGTATTTCGTCAAAGACATTTAAAACGGATGCCTCTATTTCAATCCCTTTGTTAAGGGGGGCAGGAAAGTATATAGCGTCAGAGTCTTTGACCCAGGCTGAACGTGATATGATTTATACCCTGTATGAATTTGACAGGTATAAAAATACCTTTGCCGTACAAATAGTAAGAATTATCTGAATGTGATTTCTCAGATGGATCAGATTGATAATGCCGCTGAGAACTATAAAAATCAGCATAACATCCTATAACCGAACCAAACGGCTGGCAGAGGCAGGGCGCGCAACTGTTGATAGGTCAACCAGACTCTTCAGCAAGAATTGACGGCACGCAACAGGTGGATAAGCGTCAAGGCACAATATAAAAACCAGCTTGATAACTTTAAGATAATGATGGGGCTTCCGACCGATGCCAATGTGGAATTGGACAGGTCTGATCTGGATAGCCTTATCAAACGCGCCTCTGAGATCGTAGCCAAAGCTAAAGATGAAAGTGGTTCTTCATCGGATTCGAAAATTTGTTGAACCTGGCAAGGAAAATGCCGGGCCCCCTGGAGATGGAAGAAGCCCAGGCTATTAAACTTGCTTTGAGAATCGTCTTGATCTTCGGTATTGGAAGGGAAGATCTATGACGCCCAGCGAGCCGTGGCCATCAAGGCCAATGCCTTGGGCGCTGAACTTACCCTTATGGGATCGGCCAGTTTTCCGGGTGATGAAGAAGATAAATTTAAAAAGGACAACGGGATCTACACGGGCTTATTGACCCTTAATCTCCCCTTTGATCGGACCTCCGAGCGCAACGCATACAGGAAAAGTTATATAGCCCTGGAACAGGCAGTTAGGGCATTCCAGAGCAAGGAGGACAATATTAAACTATCTATACGCCAAACTCTTCGCAAATGTCAGAGGCCCGTGAAGGTCTGAATATCCAGACCAAGGCTGTAAGTGTCGCAGAAACAGGTTAAAGAGCACAAATATGTTTTTTGAAGCAGGGAGAGCAGAGATTCGTGATCTGTTAGATGCACAGTCCGCATTACTTTCGGCAAGAAACTCAATGACCTCCGCCGTTATTAATTACCGTATGGCCGCGGCGCGAGCTTCGGGGCTTTGGCCAGCGACCGACTGCCGCGGAAGGCCTTGTACGCGGGGTGCGCGCTGTGCCTCGCCGCGGGGCTCGCCCTGGTGGGGTACATGCCGGGCTACCTCACCGTCGCCCTGCTCGGTGTTCCTGCTCAGCGTGGCGGGAAGCCCGCTGGGCTCGATCGGGCAGAGCATCATGCTGGGAGCTGCGCCCGAACGGCGGGAGCGGAATCTCTCGCTCTTCACGACCCTCGGGGCCGTGGGCAGCCTGCTGGCGCCCGCCTCGTGACGGTCAACTTCATCGCCGGGCTCGCCTGGCGCTGGGGGTTCCTCGAGACCGCGTCATCGCCCTCGCGCTGGCCGTGGCGATCCTGGCGGTGCGTCTCCCCACCGCGGGCGCGCCGAAGCAGCGGACGAACGCGCTCGCGATGCTCGCCAATCGCCGCGTGCTGACCACGTGGGTGATGATCTTCTTCTCGGTGGCGACCGACCTCGGCTTCGTGTACTGGCTCTCGGAGTACTTCAAGACCGAGCTGGGCGTGAGCCTGGGCCTGGCGAGCTTGGTGACCAGTGTGTACCTCCTCGGGATCATCTCGGGGCGCCTGCTGATGCCGGTCGCGCTGAAGCGGCTCGGCCGAGACGCTGCTGCCCGCGAGCCTCGCCCTGGCCCTTGGGGGGATCCTCGCGTTCATCCTGGTGCCCGGGCCGGTCGAAGGCGGCGCTGTGCGCGGTGTACGGGCTCGGGGTGGGCCCGGTGTTCCCGCTGCTGATGGCGCGGGGCACGCGGGAGTTTCCCGAGCAGTCGGGCGCGGTGAGCGGCATCCTCTACGCGGGCATCGCGCTCGGCGGGATGGTGTTCCCATTGCTCGTGGGCACGATCGCGCAGTCGGTCGGGATAGCGCAGTCGTACTGGTTCTGCGCCGCCGCGGTCGCGGGGCTGCTGGCCGGGGCGATGGTGGTGCGGCGGACGAGGCAGGTGCAGACGCGGCGGGTACAGGGAAGCTGACGCTTCGGGCAACGGGGCCGGATGTATCGTCGTATCGACCTTTGTGGCACCACTTCTAACTTCGGGGCAGGGGCTGTCGGGCCTGAGCCATGCGCCAGCTACCGAGTGACTGCTGCTGATGTATGACCCGCGGCGTGCAGGGTCTGGCAGGCTCGTTCGATGTGCGGCAAGTAGTATTCGCGGTACCGATCCTGCGAACGTGGACCCGGCTCACGTACCGCCCGGGCCGTATTGGCGCACCCGTTCGGCTCGACGATGTTCCACTGCTCGTTGCCGACGCTCCAGGCGGGGACCGCCCCGGAGCCGTAGCGATCCCGTATGTACGCCACCCAGTCCGCCGCTTCCCGCGGGTCGTCCCGCCGAGGCTGGCGGTCAGGCTGGGCTCCGCTCACACGACCGCGGCAGAGCGCCATGAACTCGTCCGTCCCGAAACGGTTGTCCTCGAGCGGCCCGAGCGGGAATGGAGGGCTGCCGAATAGCTTTCCGATCAGGAATCCGCCCCACATCCGGTTCGGGACGGTCGGGCGATCCGCCCCGACCTCGCCGTTCTTTCCATTGGTTGGTACGAATCCGCGAACACTCTCCCGGCCAGTGATGAGCGCCTGCCGGAGGTCCCGGATGGCGTCCAGCACGTCCAGGCGGAACCCGCGGCCGTCGTGCGGGGCCGTGGATCCCGTTTTTGTACGAGTCCGCCCAGGACCTGGCGCCCCATGTGTTCGATGTTCTGGCCGTAGATGCGGGGGTCGATCGGGACGGGGACGGCGTCCGCCTGCACGAAGATCGTGCCGCGGCGGGTTTCCTCGGGGGTCTTCATGGGGGGTCCGCGTCCTGTATTCCGGGAAGCACCCGGGGCAAGGGCGCGAGGGGCCCCGACGAAGCCGAAGATCGTCATCCAGGGAAACCGACGTCATGCCCA
>CAVZMS010000012.1:0-11629 GCA_963776085.1 uncultured delta proteobacterium | reverse complement strand
AGCTTGGTGGGTTGATGAATAAGACGTCACCAAGGCCAGTTGAACCGGCAAAATGGGTAAATTTCACTGATAATTGAGAGTCTGCAGTAAATAAAACCGCGGATCTACGCGGATTGACATGGGTTAGTAACGTTCAAAAGTATTGGCATTATCAGATTTGATTAGTTTAGATATGTCCCACGGGGATCTCTTTTTTAGAGGCGAAGAAATAATCTGCAAGGAATCGGCATAAGGATGTCGTCAGGCGGGCGGAGCCCACATTGCATCATGGCCGTAGAGTCCTTTGAAAACAAGATTTTATCCCAAATTTTGTCATTCCGGCGAAGGCCGGAATCTGTATTTTCAAGTATTGCCTTCATTTACATCAAGTCGCGAATGTCGAATGAGGACATATCGCAAGCGCATGCATAGGGCTAAAAATAGAATATTGAATATTGAACAGGGAATTTTGAATTATGAAGTTTAGACTCTTTCAATATTCGATATTCTGAAATCGACCTGCCCGCTCATGCCTTTTGGAGATAAATGCTCTATACGTTGTGTATTATACTGCAGTAATCAAGTAGGCAGCATTAGCTAAATAGAGCTTTGGCAGGCGGGTATTCAATATTCTTAAAGCGTTTTGCCTCTAAAAAAGAGATCCCCGTGGGACATTCCGGATACCACTGATGCATATCTTCACATCAGTTCACAATACCCATGCCAACACTTTTGAATGTTACGCACGGATTAAATCCGTGCCTATCCGCGCGCATCCGCGGTTATTTTTTTGTCGAAGCCACCAGCAGCATCGTGCTACTGGCGGCTGGTTACTGGCGACTATCTACCGCCAATCGTCGATTTTGATGCTCCGAGAATAGCTCAGGCCTCCGACGCTCCAATAGTTGTTATTCGATCCACCTGTAACGATGATATTCGCTCTTGGAAAATTAAACATAGGCATTTTGGGCATCGGTTTTCCGGCAGCCGATTCGTCGCCTTTCGCAGCCGGTTTAGGTTCTGCAAAACCGGGGAATGACGGTGGCGGCACGGCCCATTCTTCAAACTCCTCAATAGTATCGAAACGGGCCTTGATAAAATTGGCGATCGGCGGACTCAGGATCGCTGTTGGAGTAAACATACCCTGTTGAGCGAAAATGTCCTTGGCAATCTGGGGATAATCCATCTCAGTTCCCCATCTGTTCACACGCCAGTTTGCCGCGGAAAGAATTCCCCATCCTTCGAAGAGGCTGACGACATTCTCACCCTTTTCAAAGCCTTTTCGAACCGAAAAGGGTTTGAAGGGGGATTTTTCCTCGTTCTCGGCAATGACGATGTTGATCAGGTTCATCGGATTTCCGATAACGCCCATGTAGGTCGTCCCTACTTTGCCGCAATTTCCGAGATTTATGGCCATCAGGCTCCAGGCCCTTCCAATAGTGGTATTGGCATGAGCATATGGCCCTACAGCGCCGACTTCATAATTCAGACCTATCTCGTCGCGGATGTTCCCATTGATGACCAGAGCACCCACAAAACCATTATCCGAAACCGATATGGCCTCTTTTGAATTACCGGTTCTTGGATCTGCCGACGCTATAGCCAGGAGAATCGGCAGATACTCCGGTTTACAGCCTGCCATGACCGCATTCACAGCGACATCTCTGACTGTAAAGGTCCAGTACTCAAAAAAATCCCCGGTGTTGGTGGGCGACATCCTGCCGACGATCTCGTCCGGATCGTGGCTGGTCCCCTGCAACATATCATTGACTCTCTCCGGGGTCGGCAGAACGATCGGCAGAAAATCAGTAAATCTCTTTTCCAGGAATAACTTATGCAGTTCTTCCGGGGTGCCGGTATAAGTCTCCGGTCCTCTGTCGCGCTTGATTTCCCCTGTCTTTTTTTCTTCAGCAGTCAAGGGCTTGGTAAGTTTTTCAACAATCTCCTGCATGACCGGACGCCCGGAAATCGGATTGTTTCCTTCTATAACATCTCTGCGCATTTCTTCGCGGGTTTTAGCCCACACCGGACCCTGAATCCACTGAGTCCGTATTCCCGGCATCCCTTCATGCAATGCTTTCTCCTTCTCCTGTTCATAAAACTCCGCAAGAACAATAGCGGTGGCTGGGATACCCATTTCGGCTTCAAATTTGATGGAGTGGCCGACAACTGCCGGCGCGCATTGGCTTCAATGGCCTAGTCCGATGATCACGGCATCAGCTTTCTCCTTAATCTCAGCCCACAATGCCGGATCTTCACCCTCAAAACCCATGGCGTTTTTTCGCTTATAAAGGGCTTTGGTGTTGGGCATTTCCCTTTCGAACCAGGCAGCCATTTCCGTGAGAAGGAGATCGCTACCCGGATAAATGTTATCCACGATATAGATTGTTTTACCTTCCAAAGTATCCAGTCGCGGTGCCATGGTTTTCAGTTTTATTGACGGCGGAGTGCCCAGTGGAGTGAGCACCGTTATCTTTTCTTCAGCCGGCGCCGCCTGAGCCTGGTTGTTTAGTGCCGGAAAGCAGCAAAAAAATCCCAGGCAAAGTACTGTAATTACGGCAGTAGATATATGCCTCTTCATATTTCAATCCTCCTTTCTGTAATAATTGTTATTCGATCCTCCGGTTACGATGATGTTCATTTGAATCGCATCCCGGAAGTGCGGAAAATCCTCAACGGTTTGGAAGCCAGCATCTCTGATAAAGTCTGCAATTGACGGGTTGATAAGAAGTCCCTTTTTGGGGGACCAAGTTTAAAAAAATACCGTTGTGTGTCAATGACACTGGCAGAATATAATATTGTAGCTGCCGATCTTTGTCAAGTTTGCATACTTGTGTAATTCCGGATCACAGTTTTCAGATCACTGCGATATACTTCAGACCGATCAATATCTGTGATACGAAAATACTATTTTCATTAATTTTTTGTATTGTGGTATATTATTTTACTCCTGCCAGATAAATAGATAGCTATGTACTGATAAGGAAAAAAATACGTTTCTTTTTAACAGATTTTCACTGATTCTCTTGAAAAAATGACTGCTTTTCTGAAATTATTTGCATAAACTGTATTATTTTATATTTCTGAATAAAAACTCGTGCGATTTTTATTGAAAACAGGGGGAAAATCAATTGACTTTTTGAAAACCGCCTATTGATATCCCTATCAATCGAAGAGAGGTGGCATTGTTGACTACCTCGGCTTTGACCACTTATTGAGTACATTTCAGAAATCTGGAGGTGAATAAAAATGGAAAGAACAGCTGAAGAACTCGGTAAAGAGAGAGAAAAAAGAGTAAAGGACGCCATTGAGCTGAGAGTGCCCGACAGAGTACCCTTAATGCCATGTTTTGAATTTTTCGCAGCTTACTATGCGGGGATTACCTGCCAAGAAGCTATGTACGACTATGAAAAGGCACATCAAGCCTATAAAAAAACGATTATTGATTTTGAGCCGGACATGTATCCAGGCCCAGGCCTTTTCCGTTCGGGCCCTGTCTTGGAAATCCTTGACGTTAAACAACTTAAATGGCCTGGCCATGGAGTTCAGCCCGGCTATGTGTATCAGTTTGTAGAAGGGGAATATATGCTACCAGATGAGTATGATGAGTTCATAGAAAATCCATCGGATTGGATGCTGATGAGGTACATGCCGCGCATATATGGAGCGCTGAAACCCTTCAGCAGCCTTCCGGGCATACTCGATCAATTTTATTATTATGGAGCCCCCAGTGCAGGCCTAGCAACAATGGGTACAACGGAAATTCAAGAGGCCTTTCAGACCCTTTTAAAGGCGGCGAGAGAATCATTGAAATGGGTGACCCACCTGCAGTCATTTAATCAGGAAATGAAGGAACTGGGTTTTAGTTCCTTTTTCTTTGTAGCCACATATGCGCCCTTTGACCTTATTGGAGATAATTTCAGAGGAACTCGTGGAATGATGCTGGATATGTATCGAAGGTCCGATAAGATACTCGAAGCGCTCGATAAGGCAACGAGAGTGATGATAAGGGTGGCGACACGTAGAGCTGCGGCTGGCAGCATTCCTATGGTTTTCATACCGCTCCATAAGGGCGCTGAAGGATTCATGTCTATGGAACAATATAAAATTTTCTATTGGCCTTTTCTAAAACAGCTCATAATGGGAATAATTGATGCGGGGCTTATACCATATCCATATACCGAAGGCGGTTATACGTCACGCCTGGAAACGATAAGCGATGTACCTAAAGGAAAAGTGCTTTATCATTTTGAGAAGGTGGACCTTAAAAAGGCAAAGGAGATTTTAGGTGATGTCGCTTGTATATCTGGTAACGTCCCCAACTCGTTGTTATGCATTGGATCCCCCCAAGGAGTGAAAGATTACTGCAAAATGCTTATTGATGTTGCCGGAAAAGGGGGAGGTCTTATTGTAGATGCTGGGGCAACAATTGACGAGGCTAAACCTGAAAACATAAAGGCTATGATGGATTTTACTAAGGAGTATGGGGTTTATAGATAAGATCGGGCTGGACGTAAGACGGCCCGGGAGAGGTGGGCTGAATTTACAAACGTGACACTAGAAACTCAAAAGTGGGACAGTCCATTAAATAATTACTCAATCAACGGTTTAGTTGTCAGTATGGCAATTATGAAGATGTACTAAGAAACGGTTGAATCTGCCGTCACCTATGACTTGATTCACAATCACTGAACGATACATAATCTCCTTTACTACAAACCGAGTTTCTTCCTGATATCCTCCTTGAGCACCTTCTTGTCTGCTTTACCCACCTTTGTACGCGGTATGGTATCTATGATTTCGAGATGTTCCGGCAGCTGAAGCACCGATGCGCCGATGCTTCTCAGGTATGCGACAAGATCCTGAAAAGAGAGGCTCGTCCCTTCTTTTAAGGTGACATAGGCGCAGATCCGCTCACCGAAAACCTTATCGGGCATGCCGATGACAGCCGCTTCCACGACTCCGGGATGGGAAGTTATCAGCCGCTCGATGGCAACGGCACTTATCGTCTCACCGCCCCGAAGGATCGTCTCCTTTATCCGGCCCGTGATCGTTATTATCCCCGATTCATCGATCTTTGCGAGGTCTCCGGTCTTGAAGAAGCCGTCACTGGTGAAGGTCATCAGGTTGTCCTCATGGGACTTGAAGTAGCCGGTGAAGATGGTGGGGCCTTTTGCCATGAGCTCCCCCTCATGGCCGGGCGGCAGTTCCTGTCCATACTGATCAAGGATCTTGTACTGTGAGTAAGGGCAATCCTTTTGCCCTACCGTCGTGCAGATGGTCTCAAGATCCGAGTTCAAGCGGGTCATGGAGCCGAGTCCTTCCGAGGAGCCGAGGGCGTTGACGAACTTGCAGCCTATCTTTTCACAGACGCTTCTCACCAGTTCGGGGGTGCTAGGCGCTCCTCCACAGTAGATCTTCTTGAGCGAATGAAGGTTGTAGTCCCCAAGGTTCTCGAGATCTACCATCCTTTGAACGAGGACTGGCACGGTAGGGAAGGCCGTAACCTTCTCCCGTTCGATAACCCTGCAGATTTCTTCAGCGTCCGTCGAATCTGTAATCACGTACTTGCAAAAGTTGAGAAAGGCGCTGCCCACGCCGTTATGCATGCCCTGGGCATGGCTTACAGGGGCTGCCGTGAGGATCGTGTCTTCGCTGGTTATCTCCCAGGCCCTCGAATGGAATGCACGCTCGAGATGTAGTCGTTATGGGTCCTGGGAACGGCCTTTGGCAGACCGGTGGTGCCTCCGGTAAGGAGTATTATCGACACCTCCATGGGGTCGGGACGTCGTGCGTCGAGGGCTTCGAGCTCGGCGGTCGTGGGTTGGCCGGAGGCCATCAATGATTCGAGCGGGGTGAAAGCCTTGTCGTCTTGCCCGCGCACGGATATGAGATGCCGGAGCGCCTTGTTTTTTTTCATCACTTCCCTGAGCATAGGCATGTAGTCCGTATTTCTGTAACGGGTGGGCCCTATCCACGCGACAGGGTCTGTCAGCGACGCGATATGCAGGATCTCAGCGAGGCCGTGCCGGGAGATGAGAAGCACGGGGATAGCGCCGATCTTCTGGAGGGCATAGAAGGCCAGGATATATTCGTGCCAGTTCGGGATCTGGAGGAGCACGAACTGGCGCTCCTTGATCCCTAATCCCATGAAGCCCACTGCGAGGCGATCTACCTTGCTGCGAAGCTCCCTGTAAGTAAATCGGTGAGTATCATCTACAAGACCCTCCTTATCAGGATAAAGGTCTGTGGCCTTATTGAACATATCTCCCCAGGTGATGCCGAACCACCACCGGTACTTGTTGTACATCTCTACGTCTTCAGGTCTGTAAGGCTCAAATCCTTCTATGGGCATGGTATGCCTCGTAAACACTTAATTGATAATGTTCAAAAGTATTGGCATTATTGGATTTGACTATTGCAGATATATCCCAATTCTCTCTCAGAGGCGAAAATGCATTAAATTTAGAATATCGAATACCCGCCTGCCAAGCCCCTGTTTCAGGGATCATGAACCTGCCTGTTCATTGCTCAAATTTGCATAATACTAAGCACTGTATTGCTTTCGGGCATGGGCGGGCAGGTCGAACAAGGAATTTTGAATTATACAATGTTTAGACTCTTTCAACATTCGATATTCTGGAATCGATATTCGAATATTCTTAATTCGTTTTGTTTAAAAAAGAGATCGCTCGTTTATCCGACCTTTAATACCAGCGCCGCTGACGTATCGCCCTGCTGCGCAGCCCGTGAACAACCCGTATCCTCCGCCCAGAAGCACCAGCTCTTCAATCATTTCTATCACGGCCCTGGCCACGGTCGGTCCTTGCGGGTGACCGTAGATCAGCGACGAGCCGTAGTTGTTCATGCTCATGACGTCAATGCCGAACTTCTTGGCGAAGAAGAGGTCATTGACGGCGAAGGGATTATGCGTCTTGATAGCCTTCACGTCCGTGACCTTGATGCCCGCATTGGCAAGGGCCATTTCCGCTGCGGGGACAGGGGCAGAAGGCATGAACATAGGTTTCACCCGCGCAAAACCATAGGAGACGATCCGTATTTCGATCTCAGGGTCCGCGCTCAGCTCCCTGGCCTTCTCCATTGTAGTAACGATTATGCCGGCGTTGCCGTCTGCGGGGAATGTCTGGGCGCCGAAGCTCAAGACTCCGCCCGGGAACTGGGGTTTCAGTTTGGCAAGACCTTCCGCAGTAGTGGGGAACCAGCCCTCATCCTCTTCCAGGAGCTTTTTCTGTTTCTTCGTGACGGTCACCTCAGGGGCGAACATATACCTCTTCTGGAACGCCCTGTCATCGGCGAGGGCCATCTGGTATTGCTGAAAGCGCCTCAGCACCACGGCGTCGCATTCTTCCTTCGTGATGCCTATCTCTTTGGCCACGTTTTCGGCGGTCTGCGCCATGAAGGCGTGATGCCTCGGAGTCCCTTCGAAGTTATCCATCATCCAGTCTTCCCGTTCCGGCATTGCCCCCGGGCCTAAGGGAGTAGGCCAGATGGTGTGGGGCCCGTTCGAGCACCGATCCGCCGTGAGTAGATAACCGACCTCATATACGCCGAGCTCAATGTCCTTTGCCAGGAGGTTCAGGATCGTGGTGGATGTTGAACAGGCCTGGTTGACGAATAGGGCAGGGAGATACTTCTTGTCGTCCGTGAGTATGGATGCCGCGTAGGTATGGGATAAAAACCAGTGCTTCTGAGCCACGGTAGAGCCGAAATACATGTAGTCGAGGATGACAGGATCGATCTTCTTTTCCAGGAACCATCTCCTTGCCGTGTTGGCGCCGAGCAGGATGGCGTTGTCGTTTTGCATGCTCATCTGCCAGCGTGAAAAAGGTGTCGAATAATAGCCCTTGTAAGGGATAAAGGCATTAGTATACGGCTTCATCTGATCCTCCTTAAATTAAATGTATAAGATTAAGCATGCAACTGCGCGTCTCTAAAATACAAACAGATCCATGCCGCCCATCATGTTCATTATGGCGCCCGTCATGTAAGCTGCCCTGTCCGACACGACATATGCTATCGCTTCCGCTATTTCCTGAGGAGTGGCGGCTCTCTTCAAAGCAGTCCTGTTCTCAACGGCAAGGCGCACCGACTCTGGAAGCAGAGAGTGCTGGTCTGTCGCCGATATCCCCACGAGGACGCAGTTCGCCGTGATGTTGAACCTCGCACCTTCCAGGGCAGCCGACTTTGCGAGGGCGATCAGGCCTGCTTTGGCAGCCCCGTAGCTCGTCTGTCCCGCGCCTCCCATAACGCCCGCGACCGAGGTCATATTGACGATGCGGCCGTACTTGTTTGCGCACATATCCGCCCAGGCCTCCTTGATGCAGTAAAAGGCCGAATTGAGGCAGACCTTTATCTCATAGTCCCATTCCTCGATGGTAGTCTTCCGGATGCTGATGTTATGTCCCATCTGTGCCGCGTTGTTTACGAGAATACTCACCGGGCCAAGATCGGCCTTTATGGCGGCAAAGGCCTTCGCAACATCCGCAGGGTTGCTCGCGTCCATCTGGATGGCCATAGACTTCCGTCCCATGGACTTGATCTCATCCGCGAGGGCATGAGCCCCTTCCATATGGTGAAATCCTGTGACCGCCACGTCAGCCCCATCTCTAGCCAGTGCAAGCGCGGCAAACTTCCCGATGCCCTTAGGCATCGATGCCCCTGTTACAAGCGATAGTCTTCCTTCTAATGACATAGAAACCTCCTCAAAATAGATTTTTAAAAAACTTCTCTACTCGCACCCCGAGAGCAGCGAAAGCTCCTTTGAAACCTTGAGCGTGAGTTCGGCGGATACCGGGAAAACGCAAAGCTCTACGGCCTAGTGTTTTTTGAATTTCAGGAACAACAGAACGCCTGCGGCGAATAATGTTCCAATACTTATAAGCATGGTAACCACAGGCAGGGATAATCCATGTTGAAACATAAACCCCACAATAATGGGCGATAGGTATGCACCGCCTCGTCCCATACCAATTGCAAATCCGGTGCCCGATGCCCGTACATGGGTCGGGAAAGCAACCGGGAACAGGGCGTACATGCCTATAATACCTGCATTCCCGAAGAAACCGCAGAGGGTGACGATAATTGCAAAGTGATTCAGGTCAGTCATGTTCCCTAATATCGTGACTAAAACAGCCGAGAGTGCCAGGGTTGCCATCGTCAATTTCTTCAGGTCGACTCGCAGTGTCAGTAAACCAAATACTATTCCACCCAAAGCGCCGCCGATGTTCGCATACATCAACATAATTGCTCCATCTGAGGGGGAAAAACCCATATTGACGATGACCTTGGGCACCCATTTCAGGATGAAATAATAGGTAAAGATCTGCAGAAAATAGGCGACGGTTATTATGATCGTGATTCGGCATAGGCCTGGAGCGAATAAATCGCCGTAAGATTTTTTCCGCACTTCGGGCGCAATTTCCGGTAATCACCGCGATAGCACTATGGCCCATACGTTTCAGTGTTTTGTTAATCTTGTCCAATGCGCCTTCCGGTTGTTTGCGTATCAGCCAATGGACAGATTCCGGTACCACGAAATAAAACAGAGGAATGAAAAAGACCGTTGCAGCAGTGCCGAAATAGAATATCGAGCGCCAGTCATAATTTACAATAAACTTGCCCGGCAATATACGATCCCACAAAGACCGCCTATCGGATAGCCGATGGCCATAATGGAAATACAAAGAGCACGGTTTTTAAGGTTGGAAAACTCCGCTGTTATCGCTGTGATGGCCGCCAGCAGGCCGCCGATGCCCAGACCGGTTATAATCCTCCAGATCGACAGCTGGGTAATATTGGCGGATACGGTTACCATAAACATGCCTACTGCCATCATTACCAGGCAGCCGAGTATCGTTTTTCGACGGCCGATAGTATCGGCAACCCAGCCCAATGCTATAGAACCTATTGCCATCCCAACCAGCTCCATGGACATGATAATGCCGAGTACAAGTTCGCTAAGATTCCATTCCTTGGCAATATCGGGGGAAGCTAAAGCTATTGAAAGGACATCAATGCCGTCCATGGCATTCAATCCGAGGGTTATTGCGATAATGAATATCTGGATAAGGCTCATGGGAGCCTTATCCAATATTCTGCGTGGATCATCATTCATATCGTTTAAGGACTCCATGTTTTCTGATCCTCTTTAAATGAGTGATTTGCGACCTCCGTGTTCCAGCCTGTATTTTCGCCTCTCATTATAATTGGATAGATGCGAAAAAAGCGGCAAAAAATCGCGTGTAAGAAGGACTTTCACGCTCTAAAATGGAATCAACTTCGTCGGCGGCAAGGATTTATCGTAGTCCGGCACCGCTATTAATAAGGAGGAGGCGTTGGCGGGTATTATAAGCGTAATTGGGAAACTTTTCCGATGCAGAAAATCAAGAGGGCGGATCGTCCAACTACGCTGATACATGAATCCAAGATAGAAAGAACACATGAAGATGCACACGGAATCAATAGGGCGCTCCGGGGTGATTTCGGTCCCCTTGTCCAGAAAGAGAGAATGCGCTTTGCGACAAAATACCCGCTATCGGCCGCTCTTTTATAAGGACTCGCTTTTTTGGGAGTGAAGTGTATTGAATTTCCCCTTGTATGTCAAGCCAAATTCAGTCCCGCCACGGCAGGATGGCGGGAAACTCGCTTGCTAGATTGATTAATTCCAGTCAAGAGGACTAAAGTTGACAAAGTACCAGCCGGGTGCTACGCTGCAGACGTCACCGACTCAACAGGCATATCTACGCCTGTGGGTCTCTTCAACATCCAGGTCTTAGCGAAAGGAGGCAAAAGCCCTATGGCCAAATCAAAACTAGAGAAGTATATCAGGAGAGATATGAAAGTGCCCAAAGAAATCCAGCAGCGCCACCTTGAGGTTAAAAGCCCGGTACTGGGTCTGGTCAGTGATAAGAAACTGGGCAATAAGGACTTCGCCCTGAGCTGGTGGCCCATCTCTGAGCCCTTTGAGATGATTTCGGAACTCGGGTTCTTTGTAGATTTCCCATCCATCAAAAAAGCCAAAATTACCGGTGCATTTTTCGCCATCCTGCATAACGAGTTCACCATCAACAAAATGCACAAACATTTCGACATTTCCTGCCTGGAGCGTAACTTTTCCCCACGAGCCAGTGTCTCAAAACATTCTTGCTGTATTCATCACCTGTTCTCCTCTTTTGCTTGCGCTGCACGGGCGAAAAGCCGCCCAACCCTGCGTTCAAGCGGGACTGACGCAGAAGCGCGTCAGTCCCTTACCTTTACGTTAGCCGCCATTAAATTTTACCGCCAGCGGCAGCGAGAGCAGCGCCGGCGCGGCGTGGAGCCTCCACACGTGATGCCGCAGCGCGTCCCACTGGCCCGCCAGCCTCCATGAGATGAAGGCCGCCAGCAGCACGATTGCCTGCAGCACGGCGACGAGCGCGGTGCGGCGGGGGCGCGGCTCGTCGGGTGCGTCGGCCACTCAGTCCAGCCGATCGGCGACGGAGTAGGCGGCGCCGCCGGGCTCGCGGCGCAGCGCGCGGTGGGTGAGCAGCGCCATGAGCAGGAAGTGCGCCCCGACAGCGAGATCACGATGCCCGTGCCCAGCCACAGCCAATGCGACGGCGGCGGAGTGGCGGGCGTCGTCGCAATCACC
>CAVZMS010000011.1:0-30053 GCA_963776085.1 uncultured delta proteobacterium | reverse complement strand
GCTTCATCGCGCGAATCCGAAAAAGAATGTTTTTGGATGGGTATTATTCAAAAAAACTCTTTATCTTATACCTGTCCGCTCCTCCTGCTTTCACTTGTACTGCTCCGGCCTCGTCAATCCATATTATCCTGCACCCTGTCTCTCTCAATCTCTTTATGGTTTCCTTATGTGGAAACCCGAAACGGTTTCCTTTGCCTGAAGAGATCACGCATATTTCCGGGCTTATTGCTTTGAGAAACAGCGTCGTGCTTGAATTTTTACTTCCATGGTGGGGGACGAGGAGGATATCACTATCTAAGGGCGGAGCCCGCATTGGAAACCAGCTTCTCTTCACTCTGCGTTTCGATGTCGCCGGGGAAGAGGAATGATGTCCCATTATATGTGATCTTCAGCACCAAAGAGTTGTTATTAAGGTCCCTGTCTTCATAGGATGAACCTGCGCCCTTACCTCCCGGAGTTGGATGAAACACCTCGATCTTTACACCCGAGATATCTCTCCCTTTATATAGATCAGAGGGCAAAAGTATCTTTGTCTTTTTTGATTCAATAATATTCATCAATTCATTGTATGCCGGCGTGTCAACACTATCACCGTTATGCCAGAATTCCTTTGGCGTAAAATTTGAGGCTATGAAAAGCAGGCCGTTCATATGGTCAGGATGGGGATGGCTTAAGACGAGATAATCTACTCGAAGTATCTTTGAATGGAACAGGAAAGGAGCGACTACCATCCTGCCGACATCAAACTCGCTCATTTCAAAACCTCCGCCATCTATTAACATCCTCTCCTTTCCCGGGAATTGTATCAAAGCGGAATTGCCCTGTCCCACGTCGAGATAGGTCACCCTTAAATGCTGGTTAAAACGCGTCTGATATATCCAATAGGAGATATCTACGGAGCAGATTACCAGGATAAGCGCTAACCCAATCTTTGCCCAGGCACGGTTTTTAAGGGTAAACATGAAAAAAATGATTATTCCGTAACATAATCCTATCTCAAAAGGGTTGGGTGTTACTGACCAGAAGGATACCCAATTGAAACTAGACCAGAACTCTATTATGTTCATCATCCAATCCAGTCCATAGGAACCTATTTTTAAAATCAGGCAGGAAAACGGATATGAAACAGGCAAAAACAGAATTGAAAGCAAACCGACAGGCAATATCCATAGGCCAAGAAGAGGTTCGACAATTAGGTTTATCGGGACAGCTATGATAGAGATACGATGAAAATAATATGTTGTTACCGGCAGGAGAAAGATTACAGCCGAAAATGATATTATCAGAAGAGATGAGAAATATATGTATATATTAGATAGGATATCCCTTTGTCCAAGGTTATTAAATGTGTTTTTTATTAATCTGTATATCTCCGGGGACAGCCAGAATATCCCGATGATTGCGATAAATGACAATTGAAAGGAGATGTCAAATAAGTCATTCGGATCAATCGCCAGGACAATGATGGCTGCCAGGGCAAGAGTGGACCATGGATCCTTTTTCCCGGCCAAGCACTATGGACAGCAGGTAGGTGACTGCCATTATCATTGCCCTTTTCGCCGATACCTGAAAGCCGGCAATAAATGTGTAAAAAAACACGCAAAGGCATGTAATGAGCGCAGTTGCCTTTCGTATATCTATCCTTAACAACAGATTGTAGGATAAAGAAAAAAGAAACTTGAAAACAGCAAATGACATTATCGCAACCAGTCCGACATGCAGACCAGAAACGGAAAGCACATGCCCAAGCCCGGTAACATTAAAGGATTCCCTGAGGTCATTATCGATGTCCTGCATCTCGCCAAGGATAAGCGCCCGGTAAACTCTCTGATTAGTCGGTGAAAGATTATTGATAATAAATTTTCTTATTGGCCCCCTGACAGCCTCCATGGCCTTCATGAGAAGACCAAGGTCTCCTTTTCCCATGGGAACGATATACCTACCATCCGATACGGATGCCATGCAGGAAAATCCCCTTAAGCTCATCGTTGTTTCGTAGTCATATCTCCCTGGGTTGTTGAAGTTCTTAAAAGGTTTCAGTGAGGCAGGGAAACGGATTCGTTGACCTGGGTCAAGATCAACAATGTTATCATATATAGTTACCGATACCTTTTCTCTTAAAGGGATGATATCTTGATTAAGAATAACACCTTCTACCAATACATCGAATTTGGATCTTTCCTGAGTAATGCTCTCCGGGCTCAGTATCGTCCCTTGAAGGATGACTTTTTGATTTTCTTTTGTGAGTTCCAATAACCTGGGAGGTTGAATGGCTGTGTTAAAGACAAAGGAAATGCCTATTAAGAAAAATATTAAGAAAAAACAGATTAACCGGGGAAACAGGCGACGGGGAATAAAGGAAATGATAAGAATAGAGGTTATTAAGATAATCAGTGGGAAATAAAGGGACTGATTATGAGGTAAGAGAATCCGCCCTGTTATTATTCCGGAAATATAAAAGATAAAAGCACCGGAATCAATGGACGATGAGACATTTCAGGCTTTTTCTCTCCAGATCCTGGCGCCCAGGGCCTGAAACTTCTTTTCCAATGACTCGTATCCCCTGTCAAGATGGTAGATCCGATTTACTTCCGTCCTGCCATCCTGCGTCACCAGTCCAGCAAGAATTAGGGACGCGCTGGCGCGAAGATCGGTGGCCATAACAGGTGCTGCGAGCAATCGATCCCTGCCCCTCACAAGAGCCTGGTTGCCGTTTACGGTGATATCCGCTCCCATCCGCTTTAACTCACTGACATGGATGAATCTGTTCTCGAATATTGTCTCTGTTATTACACTCAATCCTTTGGCTATACACATAAGCGTCATAAATTGAGCCTGCAGATCAGTGGGAAAGCCCGGAAAAGGCATAGTCTTTATGTCAACGCTGTTAATTATATCCGGTCCCCTGACAAGCACGCCGTTGTCGATCATCTCTATGATTGCGCCAACCGAGCGCAGCTTTTCAATAACAGCAATAAGATGATCAGGACGGCAGTTATATATTTTTATATCACCTTTTGTCATGACGGAGGCAATCATGAATGTCCCAGCCTCTATCCTATCGGGGATAACAGTGTGTTCAGCCGGTATCAAGTCCCGAACGCCATTAATTATAATAGTATCCGTTCCATCTCCCTCGATTTGTGCTCCCATGCTTCTGAGCATATTAGCTAGATCCACTATTTCCGGCTCTTTAGCGGCGTTTCTCAGAGTCGTCTGTCCTTCCGCCTTTACGGCGGCCATCATTATATTTTCCGTCCCGGTAACGGTGGGATTATCGAAGAAGATATCGGTCCCTATCAGCCGATCCGCTCTGGCATCTATATATCCATGATCCAGAGACATATCCACTCCCATCGCAGCAAGGGCCTTAAGGTGGAGATTGACAGGCCTTGCGCCTATAGCGCATCCTCCCGGCATGGAGATCCTGGCCCTGCCCATTCGGGCCAGGAGGGGACCTAAAAGCAGGATGGAGGCCCTCATGGTCTTTACGAGGTCATAGGATGCCTCATATTCATTGATATTGTCGGAATTTATGGATAGAATATCATTATCTTCCCGAAAGACTAATCCCATCCCTGACATGATCATTTTTATTGTCGTAATATCTTTAAGGAGGGGTACATTACGTACACGATGCCATCCCCCTGTTAAAAGACATGATGCTATGACGGGAAGGGCGGCATTTTTAGCACCGCTGAGTTTTACGTTCCCCCTAAGCGAGGTACCGCCTTCAATTACTATTTTATTCATGAGATAGACTCTGGTATAATTTTATGAATTTTTTAAGGAATATGGATGAAGATTAATCTATAATAACATATATGCTTAGTCAATCGATTTGCATTTCCCTGATTTGCCATCAAGGCATCATCTGTCCGGCCTCTTTCATAGGATTGCCGTTTGCATCTATTGCTTTGCTGGCGGTAATGACACTAATCATTATTATGATCAAGATATACATGAACTGAGATGTAGATTTTATAACTTAGGATAGGTTAGATGGAACTGCAAAAATACAGATTCCTGGCTGATTCTATGTTAGGCAGACTGACTAAATGGTTGAGGATAATGGGATATGATACACATTACCAGACATTTTATAAAGAGGGGACGATGGGCCATCTCATCCATGACGGACGTCTCCTCTTATCACGACACCGGACTATCGTAAACAAATACCCTGAATCGTTGCTTATCCTTTCAGACAATGTTCCAGGACAATTAGAAGAGCTGAGAGTCCACGGCTATCTTGCTTTGGACAGTGCAAGATGGTTTACCCGGTGTTTGGCCTGTAATACTCTTTTAAAAGAGGCCTCCGTTGAAGACGCCCGTGAAAAGATACCGGAATATGTCTTTTACCAAAACATCACAACAGGATTACGATTTCTGTTTCTCCTGTGAACGCTATTTCTGGCCCGGGAGTCATAGAATGAGGATGATCAATCAACTCGAGGAATGGGGATTCAAGTATGATTGACCCCCGCGGTTGGCAAGTCGATATCTCCTATGTTTCCCTGTAATTTTGATCTAAAACGAAAATGCTTATTATCTCTTTCCGGCGATCTATCTCTTTCTCTTAGGAGCAGCTTTTTTCCTCTTGATAACCCTTTTCTTTTTAGCAGCCACCTTTTTCCTCGGTTTTGCTTTTGGAGCAGCCTTAGCTTTTTTTAACGCTGATTCTAATTTTTTAATTTTGTTTTTTGTGGCCGTGACTTCTTTGTTAAGCTTTACTATTGTTTTCTTTGCCTGCCCGATCCTGTATTTAATTTGATTAGCAGTCGCCATACTGTCTCCTTTCTGTTGGGTTAATATAAGATGTTTATTGATTCGGCAATATATTAGAGAAATGATAGAAAGTCAAGTAAATATAATTCCTCGATGATAGATTAATTGTATTAATTATTGAATTGATAAAAAAACAGAATTTTATTAATATAGATAAATTCTATATATGGAAATTTAATTGAAAGGAGGTGGGCATATTATTTTAATTTCGACGATCGTAAACCCGATATCTTATAAGGAGGGATAACATGGCCGGGAGTACATATAAAATTATTGAGTTGATTGGAACAAGCGACAGATCATGGGAAGATGCTGCCAAACTTGCTGTAGAAACCGCCGGAGAGAGCGTTAAGGATCTGAGAATCGCTGAAGTAACCAAACTTGATCTCACCATTGAGGATGGAAAGGTAAAAAACTACAGGGCCAGGGTCAATGTATCATTCAAGTATCAGAAATAATATTATTCGCTGAAAGAGGGCCTGAAGATATAATCCGATAATCTTCGGGCCCCATAATTATTCAGCATTATCTGGTAAGATTTTAATATCTTATTTTTTTAAATATTGCAAGAGTCCTTTCGGACTGCATCCCAGGTAAAGAATAAGGTATTAATCTATCTATGACAAGAGAATTAGCCTCCAATGAAACCTCACTTTTCTTAAGCTCATTCCCAACATTAGAACCTAAAAAACCTATCAAAATTCCATCAGTAGAAAGAAAGGGCGAACACCATGTTATGATTTGATCTAGACCGGCCAGGGCACGGGCTGTAATAAGATGATATTCATCGGAGTGAAGTTTATCTTTATCCATTTCTATTCGCCCATTAACAACATCGACATCGAGTAACTTGAGCAAACGGATCACCTGTTTCAAAAAACTTGTCTTTTTTGAACTGGCTTCCAAGAGGCAGACCTTAAGATGAGGGCGGTAAATCTTAATCACTATTCCTGGAAATCCCGCACCTGAACCGACATCCAGCATCCTGCCTCTCTCCGGAATAAAAGGGGTGGGGATAAGGGAATCAAGGAAAAGCTCAATGATTATCCTTTTTCTTTCAAACAGTCCTGTCAGGTTCATACGGCGATTCCATTCAAGCAGTTCATCCATGTAGGTACTGAAAAGATTCAGATGCTGCTGTGATAAATCTATTCCGAAATCAACGGCCTTTTCGCGTAGAAAGTCTTTTTCCTTCTCGTCCAACCTTAGATTATAACCCTCCTCTTTATGATAGCGACAGCTTCTTCGGGATCATCGGTGATATGAAATATATCGAGGTCTGATTTTGATATGGTCTTCTCTTTCAATAGGGTATCCTTCATCCAATCGATAAGACCCTTCCAGTATTCCGAATCCATTAGAATAACAGGAAAGGATTTGATCCTGTTGGTCTGTATCAGGGTAAGGGCCTCGAACAACTCGTCAAGGGTTCCAAAGCCGCCTGGCATTATGATATAGGCCACAGCGTATTTAACGAACATTACCTTTCTTATAAAAAAATACTTGAAGTCAAGTCTGATATTTGCGTATTTGTTCGGTCTCTGCTCCGTTGGCAGACGGATATTAAGCCCTACGGATTTTCCTCCGGCCTTGGCCGCCCCTTTATTGGCCGCTTCCATAACGCCCGGCCCGCCGCCGGAAACGATATTGAACCCGTTTTTTACCAATAATTGAGCCAGCTTTTCAGTCATTTTGTAGGTGGCGCTGTTGGGGCGTGATCGGGCTGACCCAAAAAAAGTGACGGCAGGATATACCTCAGGCATAGTCTCAAAGCCTTCAACGAATTCGGAAAGGATAAGAAACACTCTCCATGTGTCTTTAATAGTAAGGTCATCAACGAGATACTGGTGTTCCTTCATGTTTTAGTTCCTCCCTTAAAAATTATTAATTACATATCCAAATTTTTCTCATAACGCATTCAAACAGTGTATTTTCAATTAATTCAGGGCATTGTCATAAGACGGTCATGGCGATATCATATGCCATTGATTATGATATAAAATATCATTGATTTTTTAGGTTATTTTGTTTAACTTAAATTTAGATATTTATTGAATGATAATTTTATGAGTCATATCTGTCAAGAGACAGACGTAAACTTCCTTAAGAAAGGTGGGCATAATTTATAGGCGCCTATGGCAGTTAATCTTAGACCGATTACTCGTAAAAATTTTTTCTCCAGCCTTGGTCCTAAAGAAAGGCAGTGGCAGGATGATTATCTTGCCATGTATTCCAGTTGGCAACAAGGGGTCGTTACGGACCCGGCCTTGATGTTGGTCCCTATTGATGATCATCTGGTTCACAGGGGTGATGGTGTTTTCGACGTAATGAGATGCGTCAACGGCAGAATATATCAGATGGAATCTCACCTTAAAAGACTTGAACACTCCGCTAGGGCTATCTCACTTACCTTTCCTCCGGAATACGACGAGGTCAGGGATATTATAAAAACCCTCGTCTTAGCGGGAGGAGAGAAGGACTGTATTATACGAACAATAATTTCAAGAGGGCCCGGAGGGTTTTCCACAAACCCCTTTGAATGCCCATCAAGTCAATTATACATAAACATCGTTCGTTACCATGAAGTGTATGACATAGATTATAAAGAAGGAGTCTCCGTAGTCTTAAGCAAGGTGCCTGTTAAGGAATCATTTTTTGCCACCATAAAATCATGCAACTACCTCCAAAACGTCCTTATGAAAATGGAGGCTATCAACGCGGGATATAAATATTCCGTTAATATTGATGATAATGGATTTCTTGGTGAAGGATCGACAGAGAATATCGGTATTGTATCTGAGGACGGTTACATTAAAATTCCAAGCTTTGAAAATACCCTTGCAGGGATAACCGCAAAACGGATCATTGATCTGGCGGATAGCCTGGTTAAAGATAAAATCATTAAGGGAGTTCGATTTGCCGGAATATCACTCGAAGATGTCCATCTCTCCCAGGAGGTCGTGCTTATGGGAACATCCATAAATATACTTCCAGTCATAAATTTTAACGGGAAGATTATCGGCGACGGGTCTCCAGGCCCAGTCTATTCGAAATTGTCATATCTCTTATGGAAGGATATGCATGAAAATAAGGATCTTCTGACCGAGATAGAATGGGAGTGATACTCATGCTGGACAGTTAATATGGAAGCACAGTTAAAGCGGTATTTTCCAGGATGATATAAAACATGTGTTCAGAAGACAAAGATTCTATCTGTTAACGATAATAATAGGAGGTAAAGAAGAGATCTCTTAAATGAGGAAGACTATCGACAAATTATAGAAGAATTTAGTAATATAATAGGTATAGACCGGCTAAAACTTTTTCATATCAATGATAGAAAAAATAGTCCAGGATCAAGGACAAAAAAACGGCAAGAGAGCAGATAAATTTATAGTCTTAGACGGGAAGACGCTGGAGATGAAAACATATGATAGTGTTTGACTTAGAGTGTTCACATGGGCATATGTTCGAGGGATGGTTCGATAACTTAAAATCCTTTGAGGAACAAAATACAAAAAATATGATTAGTTGTCCTCACTGCAGTGATACGAATATAAAGAAAATACTGTCTCCTGTTGCCATGAAGACCTCGTCAGAGCCTGATGTGGAACGAGGCCTTAGCCGCATTGATTACAGAAAGTTGGCAAAAGAGCTGTTAGACTATATTCATAAAGAGTTTGACGATTTGGGTACGGATTTTACCAAAGAGGCATTGAAAATCCACTATGGCGTGGCTGAAGAGAGAAATATCAGGGGCACGGCAACGGAAGCTGAGGAGGAGTTATTAAAAGAGGAGGGAGTTCAGTTTTTTAAAGTGCCCCTTATTAAAAAAGATGATAATAATAAGAAGAACTGATTCCTTTTTTTCATTCTATTAAAAGACAAGCTGCCGGTCTCCTGAGTAATTGACTTTTAGATTTAGTATGTGTAGATTTATGAGGATAATAAATTCAATTGTATAAAGGGGTCATCATCTTAAATATCCAGAAATTTTCGGGACAATAATCATAATCTCTTTTCGAAAAAGATATTTGAGATATAGAGGGATGGAGTCTGGATATAACCTGGTCTTTGCAGGAGCCAGTGCAAATGGGAAGAAACCAGAAAAAAATTGTGGTTATTTTGATAAGCCTCATTGTCGTAACATTATTCCTGAGCATCTATATAACCGTCGAAGAAAAAATACCCAACAATGCGGTTGTTGTGGTTACCATTGAAGATAAATTATACCATTCCATCCACTTTGATTATATCTGCGTAGAAGGCAGAACAGCCCAGACGATGACCCTTTCAGAGGCCTTGGCTAAAGGCTATAAGCCGCATCAACATGATATCGACCTTGGTTATTTTAAAGGGAATAGGCGTTTTCTCTTCCATCACATACTCTCCAAGCTCGGGGTGAAAGTAAATAGTCGATGGGATAAAGAAGGGAACTGGTTATGGTAAATCTCGATTAGCCACAGCGTGTTTTATATACACCTACCCTTGTAATATCATCACTAATAAAATTGACGGCATAATTCAACAAGTCTATTAACATGTAATATAAATCTCCATCATAAGGTTATCTTTTGTCAGAACTCGATGCGACTGATGCGGGGAATATTATATAATCTTTCTGATTATTCATCTTGAGGCTTTAATTCATGAAGTTCAATTCATTCGGCTTTTCAGATCTTGGCAGGACCCATGATCACAATGAGGATAGTTTTCTCTGTAACAAAGATGAGAAACTTTTTCTTGTGGCCGACGGGATGGGTGGACATGTATCCGGTGAAACAGCCAGTAAATTAGCCATTGACAGTGTAGAGGAATTTATTATTAACTCACGGGAAAAAACAGATATAGAATGGCCTATTGAATATCGAGAAGATTTGAGTTTAGAGCAGAACAGACTTTTGGCCGCGGCTTTTTTGGGAAATCGAAGAATACGTGAGATCAGCAAGCAAAATCCCTCAATGAAAGGCATGGGGACCACCCTCGTCGGAGGTGTTATAGACGGAGACAACTTTGCCGTTGTTAATATTGGAGACAGCCGTTTATATAGGGTCAGAAATAAAATAATAGAACAGCTGACCAAAGATCACACCGTGGTGGGGGAACAGGAGAGAAAAGGCGTCCTTACCAAGAGAGAGGCTCGTCGGCATCCCCAGAAACATATATTAACCAGCGCTTTGGGGCATTTAAATAACAATTCGAAAATTGATATTTTCATTACGGGGATAATGCCAACAGATCTTTACTTGATATGCTCCGATGGGTTGTATAACATGATTGATGACGATAAAATATTGGAGATCATCAACTCGATTAAGGACAGGTCCCTATACAAGATAGGCCTTTCACTGGTTTTGCAGGCGAATCTCGCAGGAGGTCTAGATAATATTACCGTTGTTTTATTATCTTTTTAGTCAACAATGTTCCATGTTTTCAAATGAAGCCCATTCACCACAAGCGGTAGGGTATCATATGAGGTAATATAATATGCCTATTATGCATATAGCAAATAAGGACGGCAGGATATATAATTACCCAATCCTTAAGGATGAAATCACCATAGGACGCGGTAAAGATAATGATATTGTCTTGGCCGACAGCACGGTGTCCCGCAATCATGCCAAGATAATAAAGGCTAAAAATGACTACCTTTTAATCGATCTTGGAAGTTTCAATGGTACCAAGGTCAATGAGAAATCAATTCATAACGTCATATTGCGCCATGATGACCTGATCAGAATAGGGTTTACAAAACTGATATTTCTAACAAAGGAAAAGTACCAGTCATCTGTCACGGAATCCATTATTTTGATACCTGAGACCGAGGATGAAAAAGATGATCAAAAGATTGTACAAAGCAGCCCTCAGATTGATCATCATCAGGAGTCAGGCGAACTACTATTGAGAAGCCCAAGAAAAACCGAGATTTCGGCCCCCTCCGAAAAAGAGAGCCATAGAGATAGGATAGAAGAAGATCTCACGAATTTGGAGAGAAGCAATAAGGTCCTTTTTGTTCTCTACGAGATAAGCAGACAGCTGAACTCCATAGGTGATTTTAATGAACTCCTCAGCAAGATAATGGACCTTATCTTTATGATCATCGACGCTGACTACGGATTCTTGATATTGACAGGAGACAAAGATAAGGAGGATCTCATTCCCGTTGTCGTGAAATACAAAGACGATAATATAAAAGATAAGGGAGAATTAAGGGCCAGCCGAACAATAGTTAACAAAGTAATCCAGGATAAGGTCTCTCTTTTAACATCCAATGCCATGACGGATTCTCGGTTAGATCCCGGGAAAAGCCTGTTTCTCCAGCAGATTAGATCCGCCATGTGTGTGCCGTTATGGAAAAAGGACACAATTATCGGTGTTATACAGCTTGGGAGCATAAGACTGGACAACCATTTCAATCAGGATGACCTCGAACTTCTCCAGACCATAAGCAGCCAGATGGCTATGATAATCGAACAGGCAAGCCTGAACGAACAAATCAGAGAGGAAGAGAGTATGAGAAGCAGGTTGGAGAGGTTTCATTCTCCCCAAGTAATAGAGATGATTCTAAAAGGCGGTCAGGAAACAAAGGACTATATTATGGAGCCTAAAGATCTAACTGCCACTATTATCTTCACTGATATTATAGGGTTTACACTTCTTTCGGAAAGAATGCCGCCCCGGGATATAAATATGATTCTGAATCAATTCTTTTCCCGAATGACCGATATTATTTTCGAATACGAAGGGACCCTGGATAAATATATCGGGGATTCACTGATGGCGGTTTTTGGCGCCCCCATGGAAAAGGAAGGCGATGCCAAAAGGGCAATCATGGCCGCCCTGAAGATGAGACAGGAACTAGCCGCAATGATGGACAAGATGGAAGCTAAAAAGCGATTCAATATGCGGATCGGTATTAATACCGGCCGGGTTGTGGCCGGGAATATGGGATCACCAAGGCGAATGGATTATACTGTTATTGGAGACCCAGTTAATATCGCTTCAAGATTAGAATCAATCGCTCAACCCAATCAGATTCTCATTGGAGAAGAGACATACAAACATGTTAAGGGAGACTTTAAGATCAACAAAGTAGGCGCGAAACGCGTGAAAGGGAAGACAGAGGAGATAATAGTATATGAAGTCATAGGTTAGTCATTTTCCGTCTATAAATACTTTTTTTATCCAATCTCTAAGGTAAGGTGATCGGATTTGGCAAAAAGGCTTCATATCTCCCTGGGATATACAAAACCATGACCTTCAAACAGTCATATCTAACATATCTCTTCCAAGAATGAGTTCTCCTTTATATGTCCTGCGACAGTCCCTGGCAATATCTGTCTCCAGGACCTCAGGATAAAAATGGATAAGCAATAGTTTTTTTACGCCTGCGAGAGTGGCGATACGACCTGCCTGTGATGGTGTAAGATGCCCTTCCACATCTTTCCCTTCCGGAAATGAACTTTCCAATATTAGAAGATCACAATCCATTGCCAGATCCACAATCTCATTGCAGAACGCTGTATCTCCTGAATAGACAAGACTTTTACCCGTCTTGCCATTGATTCGATAGGCGAGGCTATTGGGCGTATGGATTATTGGTCGAGACATGATATCGTAACCGTTATATGACCTTATTTCCGGCTTACAAATATCCAGTTCCTCTATCCTCATTATTTTATCTGGAATATCCAACCACTTTCCGTAAACACCGCGAAGATTCTTAAGAAAACTTTCGAGTCCCGCAGGCCCAGTAATAATAAATGGCTTTCTACTCTCTATAATTTTCGGATCTCGTGTAACAAATAGAAAATGGACCAAATCAGCAGTATGGTCTGGATGAAAATGGCTTATAAAGATCTGCTCGAACCTTTCATGATTGATGCCGATCCTCGCCAACTGGCGCAGGGTCCCCGGTCCCATGTCAAACAGCACGGGATTATCTCCCGAAAATATTGCCAGGGAGGGGGACGCCCGATAGGACAGGGGAACGCCTGTTCCTGAACCTAAGATTATTACCTTCATTTCTGACCTTGATATTATTGATCGGATCCGTTCGATCCGAATTGCGCCTCACCTACTCATCGAACCGACTAGAAGTGGTTACTGCAGCAGCCGATCGACTTGAAGCTTCTTTTTTATAGTTGTTTGGAACCCAATATGAACAAAAGTAGACAATTTGATATTCAGATTTTTTCACTGTTGTTTTTTAGTAACTTTTTCTTCAAGATTTGCCAGGGCCTTACTTTTGTATTCTAACCAAAAATCAATCTTAGAATCTTCTCCTTTTAATAACAGGCATATTTCCGTATTTTTTGTATCCCAATATGAAAGATATGTCAGGTATCCTAGACTTAATGCTTTTCCCCATTCAGCGGGAATCTTTGCGTACAAGCCATTACTCCATAATGTTTTTTCCCTTTTGGCCTTGCCATACTTCTTTTCTAAAGCTTTCTTCAGATTGTTGTAGTCTGTAATGTAGTCATTTAAATCTAAATGTTGTTGTTGAAACATATATTTCGCTTTTACCAATTTATCTTCTTCAAATACATAACCCATAAGAGCATCCATGCCTGCAAACTGACGAGAATAGACAATAGCTGAATCCTTTTGACCGATTGGGTCATCTGCTTCTGTCCATTTTACCTTATCTCTGGACATACCCCAGTTTGCCTTTCTAAAATCCCTTTTAGCTATCGTTTGAATTTCTTTCATTAAGGCTTCTGCAGAGTTGAAGTTTTTACTTGTCATGTCTGAAAGGCTCTGATCAAGATTCTCGCTCTTCTGTTCCAGCTTTTTCGCAGTATCTGGATCATTACAGCCGACCATGACAAGACTAATCACTACGATATACAAATAGGCTTGAAACATGTTTACTCCTTTGTTATTGAAAAACATAATATCAATTCATCTTTTCAGGTACGTCCCCAATTCATTTCACTTTTACGCAGTAAACTTTTTGGTAAAGGGGTTAGGTCTCTGTTTGATTTAATCAGTCATATTACATGGGCAGGATAGTATAAACAAGTAAAAGGGTCGGCCATTAAAAGGCTCGGGAAGAGAAAAAATCATAAAACTGTCGCATCCGCCTAAATCCTGTCAGTTGTGTTATATAACCTATTGATATTACTGGTGGGCCTGGAGTGACTCGAACACTCGACCAATTGATTAAGAGTCAACTGCTCTACCAACTGAGCTACAGGCCCTTGGTTTTGTGATATTGTCCCATGGAAAGCGCGCCCGGCAGGATTCGAACCTGCGGCCTACGGGTTCGAAGCCCGGCGCTCTATCCAGCTGAGCTACGGGCGCAGTAATTTTTTTTTAACAACTAATAATAATGTTGTCAATCCCCATTCTTAACATGGATATAATTTATTCTCCCTGTTCAGCTTCCTGTCCTCCAGCCATCTGTCTGTATCTCTCATATCTATCCTTCATATCAATTTCGGCCTTTTTGAAGAGCGTTTCCGCGTTCTTCGGGAATGTCCTTGTAAGGCTTGAATAGCGCACCTCGCCCATAAGGAATTGCTTCAAATCACCCTTAGGCTCTTTGGAATCAAGAATAAAGGGATTTTTACCTTCCTGTTTAAGCAGGGGATTATATCGATATAGCGGCCAATAACCTGTCTCAACAGCCTTCTTTTCCTCTTCCTGGCTGAATCCCATGTCAATACCGTGGTTAATACAGGGAGAGTAGGCGATTATAAGAGAAGGTCCGGGATAGGACTCTGCCTCGACCAGGGCCTTCATAAGCTGGTTCTTGTTAGCGCCCATAGCGACCGAGGCCACATAAACATAGCCATAAGTCATGGCCATCATTCCAAGGTCCTTTTTTCTGGTCTCTTTTCCGCTTGCCGCGAATTTGGCCACAGCGCCGGTCGGCGTGGACTTGGATGACTGACCGCCTGTGTTGGAGTAAACCTCTGTGTCCAGGACAAGGATATTGACGTCATGTCCCATGGCGATAACATGGTCAAGACCGCCGTATCCGATATCATAGGCCCATCCGTCTCCTCCGAAGATCCAAATGGATTTCTTGGTAAAATAATCGTTACTGTTAAAAATATCCATCAGGATGGGATTGATTTGACGGTTCGGGTCGGTTACCTCTATTTCAATCTGTTCTATGATGCGACGGCCATATTCCTTTGACTTTTGTCCGTCATTAATATTGTCAAGCCAATCCTGAAAGGTCTTCTTGAGATCTTCTGAAATATCGCCCTTTAACGCTTCATGTACCATGTCCGCCAGTTTATTGCGTCTCTGTGATACCCCCAGTTCAATTCCGAATCCGAACTCAGCTATATCTTCAAATAGCGAGTTAGCCCAGGCAGGGCCATGACCGTCTTCATTTACGGTATAAGGGCAGCTTGGCGCGGATCCGCCATATATAGATGAACAACCAGTGGCATTGCCGATTATCATGCGATCGCCGAACAGCTGGGTGATAAGTTTTATATAAGGCGTTTCCCCACAGCCGGGACAGGCGCCTGAAAATTCAAAGAGGGGCTGCCTGAACTGACTGCCCTTTACAGAAGTTGCTGGCATGAGGTTATCCCGGACCGGCAATTCAGTAGAGAATATATGGTTCGGGACCTGTGCATCCTTTTGAGTACCCAGTGGTTTCATAACAAGGGCCTTTTCCTTGGCAGGACATACCTGGGCGCAATTGCCGCAACCTGTGCAATCAAGTGTGCTTACCTGTATACGGTAACGGAGACCCTTGAGTTCCTTTCCCTTGGCCTCAACAGTGACAAATGCCTTTGGCGCGTCCTTAAGGTCATCCTTATCCGCCAGCATAGGCCTTATCACGGCATGAGGGCACACGAATGAGCACTGGTTGCACTGGATGCAGTTTTCGGGTATCCATTCAGGGACATTGATGGCGATCCCCCTCTTCTCGTATCTGGTAGTGGCTGTCGGAAATATTCCGTCAGGGCTGAAGGCGCTGACAGGAAGTTTGTCTCCCTTCAACGCCAGCATCGGTCTCATTACATCCCTGACGAACTCCGGTTCATCCTTATCAATATATTTCTCCTGTCCGGCTGTAGCCCATGATTCCGGGACCTTGACTTTTTGCAGACCCTGAAGTGCGTTGTCCACAGCGTCGATATTCATCTTTACAACCTTTTCGCCCTTTTTACCGTAGGTCTTTTTAATAGCATCTTTCATGTAATTAAAGGCCTGTTCCGGCGGGATAACATTGGCGATCTGGAAGAAGGCAGCCTGCATAATCATATTGATACGACCGCCCAGACCCAGGTCGGCTGCAATTTTTACTGCGTCAATATTGTAAAAATTCAATTTTTTCTGAGCTATAGTCCTTTTTAAAGGATCAGGGATCATTTCCTCCATCTCTTCCACGCTCCATGGCGAGTTGAGCAGAAAAGAACCGCCTTCGACTATACCGGTTAAGAGATCGAATTGATCTACATATGCCGGATTATGACAGGCTATAAAATCCGATTGAGTCAGCTGATATGGCGATTGTATTGGATGAGGCGAGAACCTGAGATGGGATATCGTGCTTCCGCCTGATTTTTTCGCATCATAGGCAAAATAGGCCTGCGCATACATATCAGTGTTTTCACCGATAATCTTTATCGCGTTCTTGTTGGCCCCGACTGTTCCGTCCGCGCCCAGACCCCAGAACTTGCATCGCACAGTGCCTTTGAGGGATGGATCAAAGTCCTTGCCCAGTTCAAGGGACGTGTGTGTGACATCGTCATCAATACCGACTGTAAAATGATTTTTAGGGGCGGCTGATTTCAGATTGTCAAAGACAGCCTTGACCATGACGGGCGTAAAATCCTTGCTTCCAAGACCGTACCTTCCGCCTACAATTATGGGTTTCTCGGCCCTTTCCTGGAAGACGGTGCATACATCCTGATAAAGGGGTTCGCCGAGCGAGCCCGGCACCTTCAGCCTGTCGAGGACAGCCATTTTTTTAACTGTCGCGGGCATGGCCCTTAAAAAGTGCTCCCTGGAAAACGGTTGGTAAAGGCGAACCTTAATAAGACCGACCTTCTCACCCATGCCATTCAGATAATTGACCGTTTCCTCTATCACGTCACAGCTTGATGCCATGGATATGATAACCCTTTCCGCATCAGGCGCGCCTGCATAATCAAAGAGATTGTATGTCCTCCCTGTAAGATCGCTAACCTTTTTCATCTCCTCATGAACAATGTAAGGTATCCTCTCATATAGGGAATTTGACGCCTCACGGTTCTGGAAAAAGATATCAGGATTCTGGTTGGTGCCCCGCAGTTGCGGATATTCAGGATTCATGCAGCGGCTCCGGAAATCCTCTATGGCTTCCCAGTCAACGAGTCTTGCCATATCCTCGTAATCGATCATCTCTATCTTCTGTATCTCCATGGATGTCCTGAAACCGTCAAAGAAATGGACAAAAGGGAGGCTCGCCCTGATACTGGCCAAGTGTGCCACCAGGGCAAGATCCATAACCTCCTGTACAGAGGCAGAGGCAAGAAGAGAAAATCCGGTTTGTCTTACGGAGTTAATGTCTGAGTGATCTCCAAAGATGGAGAGGGCATGGGTTGCCACGGCGCGGGCAGAGACATGAAAAACGGTCGGCATGATCTCACCCGACGATCTTGTACATGTTGGGTATCATAAGGAGAAGCCCTTGTGATGCCGTAAATGTCGTTGATAATGCGCCTGCTGCAAGCGCACCGTGAACTGCCCCTGCCGCGCCCGCCTCGGACTGCATCTCCTTAACCTTTAATACCTGGCCGAAGATGTTTTTCCTGCCATAGGCAGCCCATTCATCACAATATTCACCCATAGTGCTCGATGGAGTAATTGGATATATAGCCGCTACCTCGCTCATGGCATAGGCCACGTGGGCGGCTGCTTCATTTCCTTCTATTGTTTTTGTTCTTTTACTCATATATGTCTCCTTTCCTTGAATACCTTTTTTCCACCCGCTAACAGGATATTTAGGGATGGAGTCGGTAGCTGTCAGTTTCACCTGAGACGGGATTTATCTACCAGTTTTAAATAGATTTCTTTCAAACATCTTAATGTCCAAGGTTATAATAGTGAAGGATATTTCTGTTAAAAGATATGATCTATCTTAATACCTTTTTGATATCAGCATAAATTTTATCCAGCTTGAGAATACGCCAGAAAATAGACAGACAGATAAAGCCCATCAACCGAAAAGCCAGTTCAGATTGAGATTCCATGAACTTATTAAAGTCCTTATTATTAATAAAAGCCACCTTGCAAGGGGTGATTGTTATTATACTTGCGGACCTAGGCTTACTATCTATAAGGGCCATCTCCCCAAAAATTTCACCCTCTCCAAGCTCCCCCAGTTCAATCTCTTTGTAATCTGAAGAAAATGTAACCGCTTTTACTCTTCCTTCTATAATGTAATAGACCCCATCTGCAACATCTCCCTCAGCGAAGATTAACTGATCCCTATCGTATTTCTTCAGGTCCTTAAATACCTCCCTAATTTCTTCTTGAGTAAGCCCATCAAAGAGGCCAAGTTCTGGTTTTATCTCTTTCATAGTATAGGGGAACAGAGATCTTTCGACTTTTTCTCCATCTATAATAAGCTTAAGGGCATCTATTGCCATCTTGTATTTATCATTGAGATTCCTCAACCTATCCGGTAAAATACTGTACAACCTATAGATTAGATCATACGTAAAAGGCTCACTCCTTTTCAGCAGGGCCTCAAAATCTTCCCTCGTTAAAATGCCGAGTAACGTCTTGTTTTTTGCGGCCTTGATAGTCGCTGTTCTTTTAACGTTATAAAATAGACTAATCTCGCCGAATATCTCACCTGGAGATAATACGGCTAGGTGAGAACTATTAATAAAGACATTCACCTCTCCTTCTTTGATTAAATACATCTCTTTGCCGATTGTGTCCTGTTCACAAATGATATAATCTTTATTGCATATTTTGGATTGAGAGAAAATCTGGTTGAGATGTTCGGTATTGATGGTGCCGAATAAACTCCCGGTTATATTCTGGCAGATCAAATCAAGCTCATTTTTCTGTATTACACCGTTTTCGCTTTGAATGGGCAGAAGCAGTTCGTCAAAAAAATCTATAATTCCATTTTTATACCTCTGGGGCATCTTCATAAATTCCCGTGAGATTTTTCTAACCTCATCAACAGAAAGATATTTTTTGTCCTGGATCTTTCTATAAACAAGATGCTCCTTCAGATTGGAGACCCCTTCTATGCCCGCCAGGAACTGATAGGCCCTCTCATTTGCAATCTCAGACGTTATAAGGGCGTCCGCTTCTGTCTTTGATAACCGCTTTATCCCTTTTGAAACCAGTGTCTCATAGGATTCCTTGATTGAAGTGGTTTGCGCTCTGTTTATCGCATCAATATCATCCCTTGTTAGCGGCTTGATCTGTTCGGCGATGACATCAAATTTGTGTCCCATACCCCGCAGAAGTTTAATAATAGCCTCATTATTTATGCCGCGACCGGAGACATTGCCATGCACATCGGCACTGTAAGCCGGAGGACTGAAAAGGAGTTCCCCGTAATTATCTGTGGCATGAAGACGCAGATAGATCTGATTGATCTTGCACCAATGTCCAATCTTTTCCGCGGCAACCAGGGGGTCTTCACCCTCTATATTGAAATGACCGACATCCAATGTAATTCCAAAATTTCTTTTCCTTGCTTCGGCAGGAAGTATTCTTGAAATCTCTTCAGCAACCGCTATGAAGAAATCGGAATTTTGCCTCTTGGTTGTCTGGCAATAATTTTCAATCGTGACCCTGACATCGCTGCCTATTGCCTGCATTACCAGATCAGCTATTTTCTTGAGGTCTGAGTCGCCAATGAGGTGAACAACAACACAACCTGCCTCGATCTCTTTGGCAAGTTCAATGGTATCACTAATGACATCATGACATTTTACAGGGTCATAGAAGAGCTGCTTGCCTTTCCTGGGATCAGGGGATGGCGAATAGGGACCAACGATCGGTGAATGTATATCTATCTTTATACCGCTTTTTCTACAGGCCTTCAAAATCTCTTTTCGCTTATCGGCGGTTAATTCTTCCGGAAGCAGCTTGGTATAATTGAATGGGTGAAAATCAATACTCAGTTCGAGACCTTCTAAATTATCATTATATGCCCTTTCTATCATAGAAACAGGATCAAAGACCTGATTCTCCCAAAAGGTAACAGCTTTTACGCGTTTCGGGTTTTTCATTTTCCTCCAAGTATCGGTCGGTATTTTCCGTTTTAAAAATAGTGACTCGTACCGTACGGAGAACTCAAGAATAAATTCATCGAGTTCGCTCGAACTATCTTTATTATAGAAATGGAAGTATGGAGCGTGTTCATATAGCCAGCATGTCTTTACAACAAAAAAAGGGGCATTGAAAAGTCTTCGTAGAGGGGCCTTATCATGCTTCTCTTTAGCAAGCTGAAACAAGTGGGAAACACTGTCGAATGATAGATCATATCCATACTTGACGCTTGATTTATGAAAAGCCAGCAACATAAGTGGCTCGTCTCCATCGAGCCCCAGATTGAAAAGCCGTTGACTACTTGTTTGACAAAAAACGTCCTTCTCGTAGATACTTTCATTCAGGATTTCCCGAATTTGGTCGATGTCTACCTTTTTCCTGCCGATAACTTGATGGATATAATCCATTACACCTCTAAAAATTGAACATTACTATTGAACAAGAGTAGAGATTTGCTATTCCGGATTTAGCCGAAAGTCATGGATAAATGAAATGTTAGCCAAAGATTATCTTATTATATTAAAGAACCTTTCCCAGGACGGCCAGGACCAGTAAATAATTAAGGCCTTTCCTTTTATCTTGTTCAGACTTACAAAGCCCCAGTATCTGCTGTCTTGGCTATTGTCGCGGTTATCACCCATAACAAAAACAGTATTTTCAGGAACTGTAACAGGTCCGAAATCTTCGTATTTCACATACTGATCAAGAATATAGTGCTTGGTTCCCCCAAGGAACTCCTCATATCGATCTGCCTCGGAAATATCATTATCATTATACTTTGCAATATATTCAGTCACTACTTTTTCCCCATTAACATACAATATATCGTTTTTTATCTCAATAACATCTCCTTCAATCCCGATAACTCTTTTTATGAAATCCTTACTCTCATCTTTTGGCCATTTAAAAACTATTATATCGCCTCTTTTCGGTTTATTAAATTGTATAAGAAAACGGTCTATTAACGGAATTCTAATCCCATAACTGAATTTGTTGACAAGCAGATGGTCTCCAATAATTAGGGTCGGCTTCATCGACCCTGATGGTATCTTAAAGGCCTGAATAACAAAGGTTCTTATAAATAGAGCAAGTAAAATAGCGATAGCCAAGGCTTCGGCATATTCTCTAACAGTGCTCTTCACTTTAATATTGGCAGTATTTTTTTTAACCTCCAAGGATCCTCCATATTATATCTAGTATAAATTTTAGATGGATTTATAAAAAAATGTTACTTAATCTTTACCTCAATTCTGGTAACAGAATAATTCAATATATGCCTGAACCATATTTAAACAACTTTCATCCTCTACCTAAATATCCATAAAGTGTAAAGAAATTTTTACCTTCTGAAATTTTTTTGATCCATTTTTCATAATGTTTCTCTCCGAAGAGAGATTTATTCTCAAGAAAGACGATCCGGCCATGGCTGGATTAATCACAAGGATATATTGTAATATTTAGAGGATCAATCCTTCGAAACATGGGATTGGGTCTGCAGCAGAGATGAGGCAAAAGATCCAATACTCTTATATGACAAAACTGATTTCTTTAATAAATTGTGATCCGGAGTCAGCGGCCGTAATAAATAGATCGATCATTTAAGTATTCAGAAAATTATTCATGCAATTATATATTAAAATCTTCCGATCTATTCCATAAAAATGATATTTTGATACCTGCCCGAAAAATAAGACATACAATATATAGTGTTAATTTATATTAATATATACGATATATATAGAAATTATATTAATTTTGATTAATTTATAAAAAAATGCTTGACAAATTATACCACATATATATGATATTACACTAATCGATCTGGAAAATTGTGCTAACCAGAAAATTTGGAGGGGAAATTGGGTCGAAATATAGTAAAGAAGATCCGAGAAGAACTGTTAATGAGTAAGGCTGAATTGGCAAGAAAGGCTGGGGTTTCATCCTTGACGATAGACAGGATTGAGAAAGGCAAGAGCTGTCGCATGGAAACCAAGAGGAAAATAATCATTGCTCTTGGTTATAACCTATCTGATAAAAGTAAAGTTTTTCTTGATCGTTAAAAGGGACTATTATGCCTGTACCTAAAAAGAATCAGTTAATAGGATTGGATATCGGCTCCCATTCCATTAAACTAGTTGAGATTGATGACAGCAAGAAAGGATTAATTCTGAAAAATTTCGGAATTATCGGTTTGCCCAAGGATGCCATAGTAGAGGGAAGCATTAAAGAGATGGGGGTTGCAGCATCGGCTATAAAAACCCTTATTAAAAACCTGAACGTTAAAAATAAGAATGTGGCAATATCTATATCAGGTTTCTCTGTTATCGTAAAAAAAATAACTATCTCTAAACGAGAAGAATCAGAACTTGAATCCAGCATCCAGGAAGAGGCTGAACAATATATTCCTTTTGATATAAGCGATGTAAATCTTGATTACGAAATATTGACAAGGCCCGAGGAAGAAACGACAGGTGAACAGGAAGAGGAGGCTTCGGCCAAGAAGGCCTCGGATACTATGATGGATGTCATGCTAGTCGCAGCCAAGAAGGATATTATTGAAGACTATGAAAGCCTGATACAACTGGCGGGTCTTAACCCGATGATAATGGATGTGGATGCATTCGCCCTTCAAAACGCCTATGAAATAAGTTCAGGTGACTCATCAGGGTGTTACGCCATAATCAATGTCGGAGCAGAGGAATTAGGGATAAATGCCATAAAGGACGGGGTATCCATGTTTACAAGAGACTCTTCTTATGGGGGTTCTCAGATTACGGATGCCATCATGACAAAATTTAATGTCTCTTTTGAAGAAGCCGAGAAGATTAAATTGGGCGGTACAAAGATTGATGATAAGGAGAAAGGGGCATTGGAAGAGATCTTTACGACTATGATATCTGGATGGGTCCAAGAAATCAAGCGTGCCCTTGACTTTCTCTCAACCACCTACCCGGATGAAACCATTGAAAAAATTCTGGTCAGCGGAGGGGCATACAGGGTTCCCGGTTTCCTAAAATATCTGGAAATGGAAACCGAAATCCCTATTGAGGAATTAAATCCTTTTGCCAACCTTCAAATCAACGAAAAGATATTTGATCCCAGATACTTGAGCTATATAGCTCCCCAGGCCGGGGTAGCGGTCGGCCTGGCTCTAAGGAGTGTCGGAGACAAATGATAAGAATTAATCTACTGCCCTTTAGGGCCGCACGGAAAAGAGAGAATATAAGAAGACAGGTCACTATCTATTTTGGTCTGGTTGCAATAACGATATTGGCTATTGGATATTATTCAATGTACTTTATCAACAAGGCATCAGATTTAAAAGATGATGAAAAGAAAATACAAGACGAACTTGTCACCTATCAGAAAGAACTTAATGAAATGAAAGAATTGGAGAACAAAATAAAACAGGTAAAGGTAAAGCTGGATGTTATAAAGGAACTTGAAAAAGGTAAGACAGGGCCTGTACTTCTGCTTTCTGATATCGCCGACTCCGTTCCCAAAGATAAATTATGGCTTACAGCCTATTCCGAGAGCAAGGGTGATTTGTCACTGACAGGGACTGCAATGGACAATGAGACTATCGCCGTTTTTATGAAAAACCTAGAGAATACTGAACAGATAAACACTGTCGACCTTGAGAGCGCTACATTAAGGGACATTCCACAGTACGGTCTAAAAGTTTCTGATTTTATATTAAAGTGTACTACCATCGCTAAGAAGTAGAAACAGAAAGTATCGTCGATAACGAACTCTAAATAGACAGACAAGTAAATAGGGATATTGATAAAACTTACAGGGGAAATTAAAAGATCATGGAAACCGAAGCCCTTATCAAAAAGATTGAAATGATAAAGATGCCAATAAGGCTCCTGATCCTATTCGGGACCGTGGTCATATTAATTGCGCTCTTTGCCTATTTTATCTATATTCCTAAAACGAACGAGATAAAAAAGACTAATGCAAGCATTGAAGATCTTAACAAGCAATTGAATATGGCTAAGATGGAACAAAAAAAGCTTCCTGATCGAAAATTGGAAAAAGAAAATGTGGATGCACAGTTTCAAGAGGCACTTAAACTCCTGCCCAATTCAAAGGAGATACCGTCATTATTAACAAAATTATCAGAATTGGGTAGTGAATCACAACTCGATGTCCGCCTTGTTAAACCGAAAAATGAAATTTCAAAAGAGTTCTATGTGGAGATGCCCGTTGCCATCGAAGTCAGGGGAACTTATCATGATGTGGCTGTTTTTTTTGACAAAGTGGGGCATATGGAACGGATAATGAACATACAGAATGTATCCATGAAACCCGAAAAAGAACGCTCAACAACTTTAATTACTACATGTGATGCCACGACATATAGATTTAAAGGAAATTAAGAAAATGCAAACGCTCCAAAGGATAAGTAAAACCGGCCTTCTTTTTGTCTCTATCCTTGTCTTGATCACTTTTAACATTGGTCTTGCCGCGCAAGAGGAAGCGACAAAAACCGACACAGTCCAACAGGCAGAACCCTCCAAGGGTAATGAGAAATCCGAGACTGTGGTAGATAAAGGTTATTTTTATGACCCGACTGGTAAAACCGATCCTTTTAAATCCTTTATATCGATTAGAGAGGAAAAGGAAGCGAGTGAAAAAAAGAAACCGAAGACCGAACTGGAGACCCTGGAATTGTCCCAATTGAATCTTGTCGTTATTGTTATCAGTCCTTCAGGTAGATGGGCGATGGTTAAAGATTCAAAGGACGTCGGTCATGTAATCAAAGAGGGCACTCTAATAGGGACAAACGGCGGATTTGTTTACAAGATTAATGAAGGAGAAGTCATAATCAGGGAAGAATACACGGATTTCAAAGGCCAAAAACAATACAGAGAGACAATCAAAACAACATCTTCATTATGAAAAGGCTTCCCCGGATTATTTTTGAATCATATTTATAGTGTGAATATTAATAGTCAGAATTAAGGAGATATTCCATGGGCAAAAAGATCGAGATTCGGAAAAAGAGATTATCCTCTTTTCTCATATATCCGGCAATTGTAATCATGTGGTCCTTGGGCGGCTGCGCCACACAACCCACCGCTACCAGTGAAATCGCGGCCGATAATACCAGAGCGTCCATGATGGAACAGAATTCTATTGCTCAAAAAAATGAGATGCCCGAATACCAAACAGAACAGTTAGCAGCGAAAATCCCCGAAGATATACAGAAGAAGGAGTCAGAAAAGGCACAACTCACAGAATCAGAGCCTAGGATCCTTTTCGAACCTACCCGGTCTAACATGAACCAGGTTCTTGGGATCGATTTCACCATGCTGGATATCGGAAAATCCAGATTAACGATAACAACCGATAAAAAAGTCACCTATGACCTGGACAGGAAAGGGGATAAAGACCTTGTCCTGAGGCTTCACAATACGACGATCCCCTCGCTGCTTTTAAGAGAGATCGACACAACAAATTTTCAGACGGCGCTGGACAAAGTTAAACCCGCATTTTCCACTGAAAGTAAGGAAGTATCCATTGCTATGTCTCTCAGAGAGATGACCCCGTTTCATATAAAACAGACAGAGAACGGGCTTAGCATTGATTTTGACCAGACATCCATAAAGCCGCCCGATAAGAAGATCATACCACTGGATCTTGCAGAGGCCCAGACCAGCACCCTTGCTGCAAAGCAGGCTTCTGAAAAAACCACCACCGGCACCACCCCTGCTACTGGACAGAAAAAGGCATACACAGGCGAAAAAATGCACCTTGAGTTTATAAACGCTGATATCACCTATGTCCTTCAGCTCATTTACGAAATCAGCAAGGAGAATATCATATGGGATCCCGCGATCAAGGGGCGAACAGTCTCCATGACATTAAAGGATGTCCCATGGGATGAGGCCCTTGATCTGATCCTGGATAGTAATGATCTGGCCAAGAGATACCGTGGGGATAATATCATTTGGATCACTACCAAGGAGAAGATGGATAAGTTCCTGGCGGATGAAGAGGCCGCAGCCAAAAGGCGCCAGCAGGAGATACAGAACGAACTTAACAGACAAGAAGAAGAAAAGACAAAGGCCAAGGAAGAGGAGCCGGTTATAACGGAATACCTACCGGTTGATTTTGCAAAAGCCGATGAGATTAAATCACATATCATATTGAGTGAGGCAGGAAAGAAACGGGGCGCTAATATCAGTATAGATACAAGAACCAATACAATCATTATGACGGATATCGCAACAAGTATTGAGACTGCCAAAAAGACTGTAAAGCAGTTCGACACCCCTGTAAAGCAGATTATGATAGAGGCCAGGATAGTAGATGCGACAAACCAGTTCAGCCGTGATCTGGGTATAAAATGGAACGCTGACGCCGCCGCCACCTCCAAGAGCATGAGCATTTCATCCACTGGAGGAGCTAACGTAAAAGTTACAGGCACAGGCGGAGCACACATAAACGATAATGGCGACGGCGGTGGAAGCATAGTTGGAGGGACTTTTTCAACTAACAGCCCTGAGGGATGGGCAGGTAATATTGGGATCGGCTTCATGAGATTGACCTCAAACGGATTGGGAATCGCTAATCTGGACGCATCCCTGGCCATTGCCGAGTCAGAAGGCACCGCAAAGACCTTGTCCGCTCCCAAGGTTATCGCTCAGGAAGGGGTAGATGCAACAATCAAGAGCGGAGAAACTATCTTTACAAATCCCACGGAAAATGTGGCACAAACATCACGGGATGCAGCTTTAACTCTTAATGTAAAACCAATTTCGATCAGCTATAACGGCTATATCACATTATCGGTAAGTGTTACTGACAATAAAAACGTAAGTGCCACCCTCGATACAACCAAGGAGATACATACGGAGCTTATGGTCAAGAGCGGGGAGACCATTGTTATCGGGGGCATTTTCAAGGAGAGTGAGGCTGATAATATTACTGGTATCCCTGTACTGAGGGACATCCCTGGTCTGGGATGGTTGTTCAAGGCAAAGACCAAGACTAAAGATAAGTCTGAATTGCTTATATTCCTTACACCTACGGTACTGCCTTCCCCTGTTAATGAGCTTTAATGGATGGTCTTCTGGAATAAAGTTAAGAAACTTTATTATATCACTCATGATGTTATGCTATCATTTAGGGCATATAATCAATTGTCCTCAAGGATGATTGATATATGTATATCGTCTATTTTACTTATATCATTCCTTTCTGCCGGTTGCGCCACCACTACCAAAAATAGCAAAGAGAAGGCCATCGTAATGAAAGATATGGGACGATCCCTTGTCCTCCAGGGCAATTCAAGGGAAGGTCTGGCGTATTTCCTAAAGGCTTCCGAATTTGACCCGAATAATCCTGAGATTGAACATGAATTGGCCCTCGTATACGACAATATAGGGGAGTACGACTTAGCAATCCAGCACTTCAAGAAGGCCATTGGCTTAAGACCCAATTTTTCAGAGGCTGTCAATAATATGGGCATCCTGTATTCCAAGATGAAGGAATGGGACAAGGCATTGGAATGTTTTCAGCAAGCAGCCTCCAATATCCTGTATCAGACACCGCATTTTGCCTATCATAACATGGGATTGGTATATTTTTTTAAGGGCGATTACCCCAAGGCAATTGAAAATTATCAGAGGGCATTGAAATTAGAACCGTCATATGTAAACGTATATTTTGATTTAGCCTCTGCATATATAGCCCTAAACCGTTTAGAAGAGGCTGTTGAAGCTTATAAAAAGGCCGCTACATTAAGTCCTCAACCCTGGCAAGCTGATCTCAGCCTGGCCCAACTCTATATTAAGCTGGATCGCAGACAGGAGGCAATTGATACATTGAAATTGATTATTGAATCCAACCCCAGAAGTCAGGCCGCTCAAGAGGCGAATAAATTGCTTGAAAATCTAAATAAAAAATAATTTTTTTCATCAATTCATCCCTTTCCTATACTTTTAGAACTTCCGATATCTCCTTCATGGAATTAACATGATGATCCGCGTCCAAGTTCAGGTTTTTGTAGGCGATAAAGACGACTCCTGCCGAACGGGCTGTCAGATAATCTATATGTGAATCCCCGATATAAAAGGCTTGAAGAGGAGTTATATCAAAGAATTCCAATATCTTTATGAGAGATTCAGGATGAGGTTTGGGGTTTTTCACATCAAGCGAAGAGACTATGATATCAAAAATCCCCTCAAGGCCGTTATATTCTATTACCTTGCCTATAGTATTGCTCCGGTTCGTGGCCACCGCCAGGCCGAATCCGGGCCTAAGCTCTTTTAACAGATCCTTGAGCCCTGGTTCCATGATCATGTCATTTATAAATGGCCTGTAATCAACCTGAGTTCTGTATTCCAAGGCCTGATCAAGGTAGGGAGTATCCTTAAAAATATGACGAATTGATTCATCCGCGGTGTGCATGTGGACAAATTCAATTTTATCTTGTGTCATTAAAGGAAGTCTAAAATGCTTTAGAATGTGATTATAAAAATTGATATTGGCCTTGCGGGAGTCGAACATGACGCCGTCGCAATCGAATATAACTGCCCTGCCCTTTTTCATAATCATAGATCTCCTTAATTAATGGCGTGATGAATCACGAGGGTTCGATGAATCGCACACCCCTACAAAAAATATTCAACTACCGTAGGGGCGCAATTCATTGCGCCCATAATTGGTTGTGTCCAATATTACTTAAATAAAAAAATTTCTTTGTTCTTACCCTATTTTTTAATATAATTAAAGCAAAAATCAAATGAAACATGATTCTTATATCCATAATCGTAAAAATATCCGTCTAAAGGCCTTCGATTATTCGACTTCCGGGTCATATTTTGTGACAATCTGCACCGGAAATTATAAACCCTTTTTCGGCATTGTAGAAAACAGCGAGATACATTCCAATGACGTATGCCGGATTGCCATGGAATGCTGGCAGTGTCTGCCTGAGCGTTTTCACAAGGTCTCCCTTGATGAATTTGTATTTATGCCAAATCATCTTCATGGGATTATCAACATTTCAGATAATCAGGGCGTGATTTATCCGCCCCTACGGGTGCATTAATTCCAAATCATAGTAATATGAATCACAACCCCAAGGGATATAATAATGGATTTGTAGGGACGCAATTCATCGCGCCCAAAAAAAATGGTGTGATGAATGCGGGCACGATGAATCGCACCCCTACATTAGGGATGGTTGTGCGTTCATTCAAGGCCCTGGCAACCAGAAAGATACGTTTATCAGGAAAAGAGGAATTTGGGTGGCAACACAACTACTATGAGCATGTTATCAGAAACGAAGATTCGTTGAAGTACATCCGGGAATATATTATAAACAATCCCTTGCGTTGGGAACTGGATCGTGAAAATCCTGACAGGAAAGGTGAGGATAAATTCGATCGATGGTTAAATAGTAGGGGGCAATCCATTGCGACCCCCGATAATCAGCACGATAAATCATAGGGCGTGATAATTCAGGGTGCGATGAATCGCACCCCTACAATACATATTTAATCACCACTGTAGGGGCGCAATTCATTGCGCCTCCAATTCATTGCATATAAAGGACAATAAATGGAGATAAAAACTGACTATCTGGTAATCGGCAGCGGTATTGCCGGATTAAGTTTCGCCTTGAATGCTGCCGGCTCAGGCACTGTAGCAATTGTTACCAAAAAGGAAAAGATGGATGCATCCACCAACTATGCCCAAGGTGGGATAGCCTCTGTATTAGATAATGAAGACAGTTTTGATCTGCATATCAAGGATACCCTTAAATCCGGTGACGGACTCTGTAATAGAAAAATTGTCGAGATGGTGGTAAAAAACGGTCCTGAAAGGATCAGGGAATTGATAGATATAGGGGTACAATTTTCGCTTCTTTCGAACGGAACTGATAATCTTGACCTTGGCATGGAAGGAGGCCATTCCAGAAGACGCGTCGTACACACCAAGGACCACACAGGCAGTGAGGTTGAAAGGGCATTGCTTGATAAGGT
>CAVZMS010000010.1:0-17658 GCA_963776085.1 uncultured delta proteobacterium | reverse complement strand
AATTGGGAAGGCGTCTCGCCCGTCCCGCCGCTGCCGCTGAGCCAAACCGTTAGATTTGGAGAAATAAAAATATGACAATTAAAAGAATATGGCATGGATGGACAACGAAAGAGAATGCAAATAAATATCAAAATATTTTAAATGAAGAAGTTCTTCCGAGCATCGAAGCAAAGAATATACCAGGTTACAGGAAGATAGAGGTATTAAGAATTGACCTAAAGGATGAAGTTGAATTTGTTACTATTATGACATTTGATTCATTGCATAATGTCATCGATTTCCAAGGTGAAAATTATAAAAAATGTTATGTTCCTGATGTAGCACAAAAAATTCTGATAAGATGGGATCTAGAATCAACACATTATGATTTAATAGAAACAAGAAATTATTAACGGAAAATCTAACCTCTTAATCAACCAGGCCGGGCGATAAAGCGTTCGCCTGTCTGGTTATCAAGACGTTCTATTCCAATCTAACATCTTTTTTTATTATATTTACTGAATCCAACCCTATATTGACAAAAGGCAGACATTGGCCTATATTAATGGCATGAAATATTTAAATTGGAGTTTAGAGAAAAACGAAATATTGAAGGCTAAGCGCGGGATTTCCTTCGAGCAAATTGCTTTTTTAATCGAATCAGGTCATATACTCGGAATTGAAGAAAACCCAAGACGACCTAATCAAAAAATCTATATTCTGGAAATTGAGGGCTATGCCGTTATTGTACCTTTTGTGGAAGAAGGTAATGAGATTTTTCTTAAAACGGCCTTCCCAAGTCGGAAATATACAAAGCGCTATGGTCTAAAGGGGGAATTATGAAAAAAATAAACACAAAAGCATTTGATCCGATTGATAAAGAAGAAAAAGAGTTGATGGAATCAATCGAACAAGACGAGTGGAAGCCTGTTAAAAATATTAAACAGGAAAAAGAAAAGGCCATTATAGCGGCTCGAAATACTCTGAAAAAAGATAAACGAATCAATCTCCGGCTGAGTCAAAAGGACTATCATCAAATCCAGATAAAAGCTATTGAAGAAGGGATTCCTTATCAAACATTTATTTCAAGTATTATTCATAAATATTTGAATGGTTCCCTAGGTCCGAAAGCATAAATTGGAACAGAACCTTTCACTGCAGCCGACCGCATAAAGGCAGCGTCGGCTGAACTCCAAGCATTAGACCTTCGAAAAAGTCCGTGATTTATGTTTGAATTGTAGGATTGATACAGATCTATGGTAGACCGGGGTTCATAATTTATTGACATATCTCGGTATAACTAAGCCGGTTTGCCAGTTTATACAAAAGGAGACAGGCACAATAAAATGATTCTCCAAGCATTGCCTAATTAGTCTATACAATCAGCTATTAGGGAAAAGGATGACCAAAAAGAAGCGGGTAATGAAAGAGTTATTATGGTTTCTCTGCGTTGTTGCGGCTGGAGTTATTCTCAGCCTCATGTTTTACGATATCATTAATGTTGATATAGACCTTGGTGTTATGGCCGCCGGGATAATAGTCTCGTTACTGGCAGTATATGTCGTCCGAATAACGTTATGGGTATTTAAACAGGATATATAATCCCATCTATTTCAGTTGTCTAAAAGTCTGAAGATAAAAAATACTCTCCTTTTATCGTGACATCCAACAAAAATCCGGATTCTCAACATATTTAATACACCAGCCACCATCTTTAAAATACAGGACAATCCATAACTCATTATTTTTACGACATTTTTAGCCTAAATTTGGCAGGGATATCAATATACTATGCCCGCTATATCGGCAGAAGACAAAAACCTTGACATATAAACCGAAAATAATTATATTCCGTTCCAAGTGCATGGGTGCACAGAAATAAAAACCCTTGCATATAAAAAAGGAATTTTATATTATATCAACAATTTTTTGATGAAGGCAAAGAAGTATGAAAAATTTTATTAACATTTTTAAAAGGAGTCTATGTATGGAACGCGTATATAAATTTGGTATGATAGTTTTGGTTGGAGCCTTTATTCTTTCTGGTTGTGCCAAACCACCCACACAGGAGATCGATAATGCAAAGGCGCAGGTTGAGGCCGTCACTAATGCTGATACTGAGACCTATGCCTCGGATGAACTCGCAAAATTAAAAAGCGACCTGACTGCAGCGCTTGATGAGGTAAAGATTCAAGACGATAAGTTCCTCTTCAAAAAATTTGACAATGCAAAGACAATGCTAGCAGCCGTAAAGACCGACGCAGAGAATGTTAAGACTGTTGCTGCTCAAAGAAAAGAGGAGGCCAAGAATAAGGCTATCGCTGCCCAGGGTGAGGCCAAGGCAGCTATTGAAGCGGCAAAAGCACTCTTAGCAGAAGCTCCTACCGGCAAGGGGACAAAGGCCGATATAGAGATGTTCAAGGCAGATCTGACAGGTCTTGAGGAATCGCTCCCTGCGTTACAGCAGACAATAGACCAAGAGAAGTATTCTGATGCCGTGAATAGCGCCAATATTATCAAAGAAAAAGCAGGATCCGTTTCAAGCCAAATCCAGGCGGCTATTGATAAGGTAAAAAGCAAGAAAAGAAAGTAAGTATAAAAAGAAATAATATAAAAATATCTTTTTTGATAACATGGGTACACACGTGAAAGGGTGAAGACTATTAACCATCCATTTACGAGTGTGCCCATTTCTATATTCGTAATAAATCATAGGAATCATATAATGGCGCCAATATGGCAGTAGAGATAAATGGCGATGCCGCCACCTTATCCACTCAGGTCAAGCAGGCTATCCCGCATATAAAAAAGAAATCACATACAAATAAAAAAATAGAGAAAGAGCATCTGGGTCTAATGGGGAATTATGCACTTCTTTTTATAATAATTATCTTTGTAATGTATAGTGGATGCAGTTCACCGCCCACACCACCAGAGGTGCACCATGCAGAAGTTCAAAAACTTGCGCTCTTGAAGGCTGACGCCGATGTATATACGCCTGATAAATACCGAAACTACACGGCTGCTTACATGGATGCAAAGGATAGCTTTATCAAGGAGAATGCAAAGCTTCAATGGTTAAAGGACTATACACCCGTCAGGGAACAATTCAGGATGCTTCTCGGAGAGGGAAACACAATACTTGCTACGGTTAAAAATATAAAGGAGGAAAAGGCCCGGAATTTCGAACAACAAATCTCCTCCCTCAGAGAAAGGGTTAATTCTCTTAAGGATTCGACCTCTACGATAAATGAAGGAAGACTCTTGAGGAAAGGCCTCAGCAAGGCAGATGTTTTATTGACTGAAGCTGGGTTCTTATATAAAAAAGGCGATTATGATGCTGCCGAGGCAAAGCTTAAAAAGGTCAATAGTTATGCCTTAGAATCCATGGATATCGCTCATTCTATCCTGAGTCGATATATGGACAAGAAACAAGTGGAAAAATGGCGGAAATTGGTCGAAGAAACACTTGCCGAATCAAGGAGCAAAGGCATTGTTGTTATTATAGTCAGCAAGATAGATCAGAATCTGATGGTTTATAAAAAGGGCAAAAAAATAGAAACTTATGATATCGGCCTCGGTCGCAATGGTCTGAAGGACAAGTTATATTCAGGCGACGGGGGAACACCCGAAGGGAGGTATTATATTATTAAAAAGAATGCCGGGAGCCGATTTTATAAGGCGCTTTTATTTGATTATCCGAATAAAGAGGATAGAATGAGATTTGATAAGGCTAAAAAGAAGGGGCTTATACCAGCACGGACCGGAATAGGCTCTTTGCTGGAGATCCATGGCGGAGGATCAGATGGAATGACAAAGGGTTGCATCTCTTTAGAGGATAAGGATATGGACAGGCTCTTTGAAATTGTTAAGGAAGGAACGCCTGTCACTATTGTTGGCGCAATCAACGGCACTTATGAAATGCTTTCTTCAATAAAAGATTCATAGTTATGATTAAAAAGAAATTACTATTGGTTCTTTTGATAATTGCTGGGGTGCTTCTATTAATCATTATGGCCTCAGAAGGCACAGGATACTATATCCTTGCCAAAAAACAGTCCGATTGGCTGAAAAGTAATCTGAACGGGATCAGTCCTGATGATAAATCTTTGCTGGATCTTGATAAAAAGAATGCAAAACTTATAAAGCAGATTAAAAAATTTGCTCCAAAAGGAAATTACATAGTAGTTGATACGGCAAAAAATACACTCTATCTCAAAAAAGAAAACGAAATTATTAGACAGGCTGTAATATCAACCGGAAGCGGCAATGTCCTTACGGAACCCGGGGGAAAAAGGACATGGATCTTTGATACGCCAAGAGGTCAGTTTGCCGTAAAATATAAGATTAAAGAACCCACCTGGATAAAGCCTGACTGGGCATTTATTGAGGAGGGTGAAGATATCCCTAAAAAATTCACAGAAAGGGCAGAGGAGGATGTCTTAGGGGAGTATGCCATGGGCTTCGGCAATGGTTATTTTATCCATGGGACCCTTTACACAAGGCTCCTGGGCAGAAATGTAACCCACGGATGTATCAGGCTTGGGGATGAAGACCTGGAAGCCATCAACAAGGCCTCAACAGTCGGAACGAAAATATTTATTTATTAGGTATGATCAATAACTTCTTCTATATACTTTTCTTGATCTCTTTAAGCTCGCAACCCCTGTCCAATGAAAAGGCGGTTATTATAGAAAGAAACAAATTCCTTTCAGTAATGCTTTCCCTTGCTGAAAAATCCAAGCATTATTTCCTACTTGATATCAGAGAAGAAAAAATTTTCTTAATGAACAGAGGGATTGTATTGAGGGAATGGTCCGTTGATCATGTACGGTTCACGGGTGACCCTTTACCTGTTCAGCCATTTTCACTGGTGAGTAAAAATATCCAGTTCGCTGATCTAAGGCATAAAGTTAATGTTGAAGACGAGAGTGTAAATAACACCAGCAGCAATAACAGTAGCAATAATAATACGAGTAATAATAAAAGAAGCGACAATAAAAAAGGGGACAAGTTTGAATTGAATGTCCTTGAACTGGACGATATGCCTGCCAATTACGGACTATTTCTTAATGGAGGGATATCCATTAACGTAAGGTCGCAATCTGAGGGTCTCTGGTCGTCTCTTAAAGATGTTGCCCATTCTATAATGTGGTATACCTATTATCCGATTCTCGCCATAAAGTCCCATTATAAGAAGGATAAATTTACAGTAATCGATATATCTTTCAAGAATCGTAAGGAGGCCCAGGCCCTTTTCTGGGCGTTTACAGATGGGACCGAATGCATATTCATATTTCCTGAATCAGGAGATAAAGAGGCCTTTCAATTTTAAGATGTAGTTCCGGACCCAAAACTTACATTTAACTAAGAAGTCGAAAGAAATATTTATCTTAGATAATTATTAGGTACAGATAATGAAACAGGTTACGGCAGCAATCCTTATTAATGACGGACTCATATTAATCGCCAAAAGAAAAGCTGAAGACAATTTAGGTGAAAAATGGGAGTTTCCTGGTGGGACGATTGAAGATGGAGAAACCCCTGAAGATTGCTTGAAGAGAGAGATGAAGGAAGAATTTGGAATGGGTGTTTCTATTGGTGAATATTTGGGAGAAAGCATCTATCACTATGATCATGGCGTGATAAAACTATTGGCTTATCGCACTTATTGGAAATCTGGAAATATAGTTGCAAAAGTCCATGAGGATTATAAGTGGGTTTCAAATGGAGAATTATCAAATTATCTTTTTTCCCCGGCAGATAAACCCTTTGTTGAAAAACTAAGAAATGGCGAAATTGAGATTTTGATATAATCTAAGAAGTGATGGTAAAGGCGGGGATAAGGGGATTTTCTTTAATTTAAGCAATAGTTTTTTTACCGCTCGACAACCTTGCTATGGATACCTTTAAGTAATAAATCGGCATTTTGTTCCTCTGCCATATCCTTCTGATAAAAGGCGCCCACGTAAACTCGAAAGATATTTTTATTATCACTTATAACATATGGGCAATATCCCAGTTTTTCTATGATCTCTTTCTGCTTTTCGACTTCTTCTTCCGATGTGTAAATACCGATCAGGTTGACATGGTTTAGTTTTTTTGACTCCGCACCTGGTATTTGCTTAGTTTTAATTAATTTATCGGCCTCTTCTCTTGTCTGAAAATAATTTGCATAAAGCCTAAACCAAATACCTTTTTCTCCAAGATCCAGTTTAATCCAATAAGGTGATAATCCCATTTCCTTATAATCAGATGTTGCTTCTTTAACTGCTTCAAGACTGTTATAAGACCCGAGATAAATGGAATATGGGTAAGATGAGATTTCTTTATTCAAGAGATCCGTGGTCTCGTTAGCAGCCTTTTCTGAAATAAGGGGCACAGTCGATACGGGAGCTGCCTCGTCTTTACCGAGGTCTTCACCGGAAATAGCCTTTTCAGTATCTTGTGCCGGGACTACCTTTTCGGAAGGCCCATTATCTATTACAGGAGGGGTGCCCTCTTTCAATGTCTGTGAAGCTTGAATACCGGAGTCTTCAATTTTCGATTCCTCATCAATAACTCCGCTGGCCTTCCCATTTTTATTATCATCTATTTTAATCGGGGCTTTTTTATCAGACTCTAAATGCGTTGTGGTTTTTACGTATCTGATTATACCATCATAATCGATCACCCTGCCCGTCAGCATGGACAACATGACTAAGATAACAATCGATGAAATAAATAATAAATGGATTCACGTTCTTCTTTGGCTTCTCATAGAATTCCATCTTTTCTATTTCTTTTTTCCCAGACCTTTCATCTGTATCAGGCCTTTTATCCAGATATGTATCCGTCTTCAAAAGAACGTTCGCTTTTAATTACCGGAGCCGGTGGTGCTGCCTTTTCCGGTACAGTGAGGCTGCGCCACTTTTTGGGAGGCCTTCAGGGGGCGTTCTTTGTTCTGGACCTGTCTTTGGCGCGGCCGTTGACAGGTACGAGGGTGGGGGAGGCGGTCCTTTTTAGCCTCAGTGGCAGGTACCGCACCTTCACTGAAGATGCTTTTAAACAGTTTCTGCTTTCAGGCAAATCATCCGGCTCAACAGGGGCTTCCTTTTTAATCTGGCCTGGCTGCCGATGGCTACCTGGCTTTTTCGCTGTTGGAGGCGCTTTTGGAGGCTCAGGCCTTTGTTCTACCTTTTTCACAGGTGGTTGTTGAGGATGCTTTAACAGGGGCTGCAGGTGAAGGAGGCTGATCCTTCTTGATATCAGGGACACTAGTATCTTTTTCTTCACTAAAGATATCATCAAACAGTTCTACTCCATCAGCAAATGGGGCATCTTCTGATCCCGAGTCAGGCTGTTTTGCTTTAGATATAGCCGGTTCAATCGATGGCGCCATCTTGATCGGCTGAGCCTGCGGCTGAGCTTTTTGAATTGACGGCCCTTTCAAAGGCTCAAGTCTTTGTTCCACCTTTCTTACTGGTACTGAGGCTTCTTTACTAGGGGGTGCAGGTAAGGAGGCTTCTCCTTCTTGGTGTCAGGGACCAGCATCCATTCCCTCACTAAAAATATCATCAAATATCTAACGTCATCAGGGAAGGATTCATCCTTTGATTCCAAGCCAGTCTGTTTTCTTTAGGTGTACCAGGTTCAACTGGAGGACCTTTTTGGCTGCTGGGCCTGTGTGCCGCCTTTTTTACAGGCGGCCCTTTTGGAGGCTCAGGTCTTTGTTCTACCTTTTTTACTGGTGTTGGTGAGGATGCTTTAACAGGGGTTGAAGGTGAAGGAGGCTCCTTCTTCTTGGCGTCAGGGACACCAGCATCCGTTCCCTCACTAAAGATATCATCAAATATCTCTAAGCTATCGGAATAGGATCCATTTTCTGAATTCGAATTGTCGTTCTTTTTGTCCATTTCCTATTAAAATCCCATAATTAATAAGTAGAGGATTTTTTCATGGTCAATACTATATTTTAATCCAAATTTATTCAAGGATTGATAAAGAACTATAAGTCGAATGTCGTGTCACAGCCAACTGCAAAACATCTTAAATTCGAGCCTTTCGTCGTAATAATCTCCTGACAGATATCAATCATCTGATCTACCTGTTTATCAGTCCTATCCTGATTCAGATGAAAAAGGCCTAGCTGTTTAACGCCAGCCTCAATAGCAAGTTGCAAAGCTGTTGTATATATGGAGTGTCCCCATTGTCTGGTGGACCTGTATTCTTCCTTGGTATACTCGCCATCATGTATAAGAAGATCCGCACCTGCCGAGAATTCTTTGTATGCATCAAATGAAAGACCCCCGGGGTGGATAAAATCCAGTTCATTGTCCGTAAGAAATACAAAGGTCTTGTCGTCTTCAATAAATTTATAACCGTTCCCCTGGTTCGGATGACTCAGACGAATTGGTATGATGGAAACTGTTCCTATTTCTATATGTTCGGGGCATTCAGGTCTTAGATCGATATGGGCTTTGATGTCGGAATACCTTACTGGAAAGTTCGGTGGAGACATGACCTTATTGAGCATGGTCTCGACAAACCTTTGCGCAAAAGGACAGCCCTCCATTCGTATATTAGTTTTTTTTAGATATATAGGTTTGAAAAAAGGAAACCCCATCAGGTGGTCCCAGTGTGCATGAGTAAAAATAATATTATAGGAATAACGACCTTCCGATATAAGATGGTTTCCAAGCCGCCGAATGCCTGTGCCTGCATCGACAATAATAATTTGATCGTCTTTAGTCCTGATTTCAAGACAAGTTGTATCACCGCCATATTTAATATACTCGTTTCCTGAAACAGGAATAGATCCCCTTGATCCCCAGCATTTTATTCGCATCTCTAACCTGCCCTATCCTTAAGATTTTATTTAGTATTTCTAATAAAAGATTTGTTCTAATAGCCTGATTTCCGGATATAATAATTTTAAAACCAATTGGGGTCAATTAAAACTAGATAATAAAAAGATGAGAATTGATCTATCGGCAGGTTCTTTTATTGAGAAAGTAATCAAGACACCCTAAAGTGACCCGAGGATAACACCCTGGATGAAATGGCGTGTAAATTGAAGCACCAGGTCTATAGATACCTGGGAAGGCAGCCCGTAAAGAAATTCAGGTAGGAAGCCTAACCGAAAAATGGCTTTTCATTACATATGAATTGTTTTATAGGGAAAGCGAGACTTGTGAGAGAACTTGAAAGTAAAATAGGCTCCCCTAAGTTAAGGACATTCTTTGAACCAGCAATAACATTTCTTTTGATTTTTATCATACATGGGACTTTCCATATACTTGCAGCCGTAAGCTTGTCCAAGGCTTTCACATTTTGACTCTCATTCGCTAAGGCTATTAATATTAGACAAGATTGTAGGTTTACTTTTTCCTTTTGATATTTCTATGGAATGATCACAACTCGTAAAGATTAACGATGATAAGAATATATACAAAAAAGTTCTTTTAGATAACACGATTGGCCCCCTTTCTATCTGACTCCATAGTTAAGCCCCCGGTAAAATAACACTAGAGGTTAGAAATATATAATCTGTAAAGGTTAATAATTAAGAAAGAAATTTTAAGTAATGAAGTAATGCACAAAAATTCGTGACTGGATTCTATCAAAAATCATGGTTGAATACAAAAATTATCAAAAATGGGTAGTGGGTCAGTTAGATGAACCAGACCAATAACCAGAAGGGATTTATCATTATTAGATAAGCTATCAATAAAAAACTAACTTCAATTACTAAAAAATACCATGCCCCAAGGTAAGCAGATTGTCCTTCACTTGGAACTACAAAAAAGGAACTAATAAACAAAACTATAACTGACAAAATTACTAAGATAGTTAGAGCAATAATCATTGTTTACATGACCCTGTGTATGTGACACGGATGTGGTTCTGTCACGGCAGGTAGGCTAAACCATTCCGAAAAAATGGCATTTCATTACATATGAGTTGTTTTATAGGGAATTTCATCCTCAATATAGGGTATTCATTTTGCCTTGACCCACAAGGCTAATTTCGATATAATTATTTATTAGAAAAGCAAGTTTTTATCATATCATCTTAACATGATGTGAGGTTACTTCAAATGAGTGTAATCAAGCAGATCCGATGGGACAATCCCTCCAATTGGGTCGGCCTCGACCTTGAGCCCGACCGAAAGACGCTCGTCCCACTGCTGCGGCAGACGGCCTTGGAGCGAATTAGCGTGGGAGCATTTCACTGCTGGTTGTGCTTTTGACGGCAAGTGTATCTGGGTATCGAATAATTCCCCTTCCGTCAGCTGGATCGACGTCGATACGTGGGCAAAGGGATCGGTTGGCGTGGGGAGAATCTGCCCCGTGGTCTGGCATTTGACGGCACGTACATGTGGGTAGCAAACTATCTTAGCGATTCCGTGAGCAAGATAGACACTGAGACGAAGTCGATCGCCGGTACAGTCCCAATAGCTGAGGGGAGCAGACCATTCGCACTGGCATTTGACGGCACGTACATGTGGGTAGCAAACGTTCAAAGCAATTCCGTGAGCAAGATAAACATCAGGTCAAACGTTGTCTCCAGCCCTTATGGCGTAGGAATTGGGCCCTGTGCTCTAGCATTTGACGGCAAGTTCATGTGGGTAGCAAACGTCAATGGCCATTCCATAAGCAAAATTAATACCTTTTCAAATGCCCTCGATGCGCGCGCCCATCTCCGTGGGATTATGCCCATCGGGGCTTGTGTACGCTGGCGAGTACATCTGGGTGACAAACAATGTATCCAATACTGTAAGCGTGATCGACACCCGGAGCAATGCCGTCTCAACAACGATAGATGTGGGGAAAGTACCTTATGGTATCGGTTTCGACGGCACTTACGTCTGGGTAGCTAATAATTATGGTAGTAGCATTACGAAAATAAACCTGACGGTTGCGGAAGGCTTCTATAGCGCAATTCAGACTATCGGGACATGGCAGTCTCCCATAGCACTCGCCTTCGACGGCACCAATATGTGGGTCGCACACAATGATAGTAATGGGACGGTGAGCCGCATCCCTGCACTGCCCGTGCCGGCGGTGCCGGTATGGACCACGTGACCTATCTCGTCTTCTGCTGAAAGGAGGAATCCAAATGAGCCATTATCAGGTCCGATTCAAGATCGACAAGAAACACGCCTACGTGTACCCCGCGAGTGTGAGGGGCGTGGTCTGGAAAAACACGATGTACCATTTTTCTGAACCCATCATGGTGGGCGAGACCGACGAGGAGGTCAAAGCGGACGGAAAGCAGGTGATCGCGCTGATGCCCAAAGAGGCAGCGAAGCGCGTGAAAGAGTTGCAGGAAGGTTTTCCTCCGCAGGCGAAGCTGCCGGAATTTCCCTCTGCACCAGTTCGCCGTACACCGGCAAAGCCCGTTACACGCAAGCAGCGTACAATGGCTCGCTCGAAACGGTAGCAATCTCCTGTAGGCGTGAGGTACTCAGGCAGAAGCCGTAAAGCGCCCAGAAAATTGGGCTCGACTTATCCAAAAGATCAATGAAGTAGATCCGCTATAGGTTACTTGCCATAGTTTTCATCTGTAAATGGCTGTAAATTTGGGCAATGGCGAATCCATGAGACACACTGTCACGGCAGGTAGGATGCCTAACCGGAAAATGGCATTTTCAAAACTTTATACTTATCGAAATTTCTTTTGATTAGTGTTTGAAGTATTCCTATATGATTATTTTAAGTAGAATAGCAGCAGAAGTCATTTCTATATGTTTCATCAAAATTTTCTGATAGTTCCCTCAAATTTACTTTTACTTAATGTCCCTTTTGGAGCGTATCTCTCTAATAAGGATTCAACCAGAATTAATTCTCCTTCAGTGCAAACCGGACCTGTAGTTATATGGACTTTATTCAATATTTCTGTATTTATATCTACATCAAAGTACATTAAATCGGGTCCTTTACCCTTATATAATTGTTCTTTTTGAAACTCAACTACTTTAGAATTATAAAATGACCAATTCTTGGGGAGCGGTAAAATGAACAAGACAAACCTAAACTCCTTTTGAAAAAACCAAGCAGGATCTTTAAAACAAGCCATTCCCGTAGGATCATGCAGTTTTGCCATAGATATGCTTTTTTTATCACTACCGTATATTACTTCTATCAAATCGTTTTGCTTTTCCTTATAATCCTTTACATACTCTACTTTTTTACCAAATTTATCTATGTTGTTGATGAAATTAGGCGATATCAAATAATTATCAGTGATCATTTTTTCAAAAGGAATTGGTGAACTAAGTCCATTTTCAATTTCCATTTTGAGGTGGGCGTATTTATCCGGTATTTTTAAAGCCTCATATTTGAATAACATTTTAGGTAAACTAATCCTTACAACAGCCATTCTTTCTGTATACATGTTCCATTGAGGAATACTTTCATCATGATCATAAGTCCAACAACTAATAAAAATAAACTCAGATAATTTTAGTATATTGAATGATTCTCCCTCCGTAATATCATCGACTCTATCAAGCCTGTTAAACCGAATAGTTTTATTTTTTAATATAAGAGCGAGAGTATTAATATTTGTATAGTGGTGAATTAAATCATCACTCATAAATATCTCCTTTTATCACATTATATTATGATGCTGTGTGTTTTTTACAGAAAGGACCTAATTCAGACTTCATGCAAATGGCTTTATAGAATTGTATCAAAAGTCATATTAAATTACAAAAATTATCAAAAATGACTACTTCATGGCCGCGATCTTATCCTCGATGATTTTTTCCTTTAAAGACTCAATAAGACGCCATTTTTAAGTAAATAGCGGGACGCCCTTAAAATTCTAAGTTTCGCTATCTATCAGCTGATAACCATTCTCTCTGGCAATCAATTCACCCCTTTCATAAGTAGGAGGCATTGAGGAAAAACCAGACCTTGATGAGAAATGTCTTAAAAAGTAAGAGAGGATAGATGAAAGATGGAATCATGATTATAAAAAAAGGGATCAGCCCTTAAGGCTGACCCCTTGATATATCTGGAGGCGGCAATCGGATTTGAACCGATGAATAACGGTTTTGCAGACCGCTGCCTTAGCCACTTGGCTATGCCGCCAAAACCTATAAGATTAAGCAGGCATTCAATCGCCTGATTAATCTTTTAAGACCTTTGCATAACTCCTTAATTCTTCATTCCAGGAACCCAGGGAAAAGATAATACTAGATTCCGGCTTTCGCCGGAATGACGGTTGCATTGGATTCCGGCTGGAGTTTATCCCGCACTTGATGCGGGACCCGAATGACAGAATTGCTGTTTTTAGGCGATTATGTAAAGGTCTTCAATATTATCATATGGAGCGGGAAACGGGACTCGAACCCGCGACAGTCACGTTGGCAACGTGAAGCTCTACCAACTGAGCTATTCCCGCGTTTGTATCTTCATTTAATAACTTGAGACCAGTTTGTCAATATAAAATAGAATGGATTTTATAAAAAGCACTGACAATGATCCTACCTATTTTTCAGAAAATATCCTGCTGAACTGACGAAAATATGCCCATCCCGACCAGATTGTCAGGATCAGTGCCACCCATAAGAAGAACATCCCAACAATATGAAAATCGACGTTGAAGTATTCATAATGGAGGGCCAGCCCCAGCACGGCGGACGCCTGGAATATCGTCTTGTATTTTCCCAGTTGACTGGCCTGTATGACTATACCCTCGCTAACGGCGATACTCCTCAATCCGGTGACCGCTAGCTCTCTGGCTATGATAACAATGACAATTAAGATAGGGATCCTTTCCAGCGGGATAAGCATTATCATCGAGATCAAGACAAGTATCTTGTCGGCCAGCGGATCCAGAAACTTGCCCAGCGCGGTCACTGCCTCATATTTTCTCGCGAAGTAGCCGTCCAGGATGTCGGTAATAAATGCCATGCCCATAAAAAAGGCCGCGAAAAAGCTGCAAAGCCTTCCCGGAAACCACAGAAATATTATCACCAGAGGGATGCAGAGCATCCTGAACACAGTCAACCAGTTAGGTAGATTGGATTTCTTCTTTTTCTCGGTATCCTCCATCATCGGATCTCATCGGGTTTACAGGATAATATTGTCAGGAGTTATTTGCCCTTAGTCTCATACTGGCTGTAGTATTCAAGAACTCTTTTAATAAACTTCTTCGTCTCGGGAAACGGAGGAATGCCATTATATTTCTCGACATTCTCAGGACCGGCGTTATAGGCGGCGAGGGCCAGTTTCATGTCATTATTATAACGCTCCAGCAGATTGCTCAGATACTGGGCCCCCCCGAATATATTATCTTCAGGTTTATATGGATCTTCCACCTCCATATCGCTCCGCGGTCTTCGGCATGAGCTGCATAAGCCCCTGGGCGCCCTTATCCGATGTCGCATCCTCATCAAATCCAGACTCGGCATGTATAACCGCCTTAATCAGGGACTGTTTGATACCGAATCTCTCGGATGCCTGCTCGTATTATCGAATCATGCTTTTTTATAAATACCTCCGGCTTTTCATTATGGGTATCGAAATGGAAATAGAGCCTGTACCGCCTATCGGAATTTATGTTGGAAAAATGCCAGATCCCGTTCTCGTCCCGAAACCTGTAGATATCATCAGCGAAGGCCGGCCAGCCTGATAGAATAATAGAGAATCCAATCGCTAAGGAGACCATTGATCTGATAGCAGACATTTATCGTCCTATCTTTTTCCAATCAGCCAGGAATTTTTCGAGGCCGATATCAGTCAGAGGATGTTTTATTAGTTGTTCCATGACCTTGAAAGGTATGGTCGCGATGTCCGCGCCCATTAGTGCGGCATCAAGGACATGGATCGGATTTCTGATGCTTGCCACAATAACCTCGGTCTCATATCCGTAATTTTCGTAGATCCCCAGGATCTGTTCCACAATCTCCATTCCATCATGGCCGATGTCATCCAGCCTGCCCACAAAGGGACTGACATAGTCGGCCCCTGCCTTGGCGGCCATCAAAGCCTGTACAGCCGAAAAACAGAGGGTAACGTTTGTCTTAATACCTTCTTCGGACAGGATCTTGACGGCCTTCAAACCTTCCTTGATCAAGGGTATCTTAACTACGATATTATCGGCCAGCTTGGCCAATGCCTTTGCCTCTTTTATCATGCCCTTTGCATCAGTACTTATGACCTCGGCGCTTACCGGGCCATTTACGATGCTGCATATCTCAATGATCAATTCCTTGAATTCTCGTCCTTCCTTTGACACAAGTGAAGGATTTGTAGTCACGCCATCCAGTAAACCCAGTTCATTAGCCTTTTTTATCTCTTCAATATTAGCGGTATCAATAAAAAATTTCATTCATCCCTCCCGTTTTAACCTTTCCTTTTTGTTCACATCTTGTTCTCAGCCTCAAATCTGTCGGCGCACTCCTTACTGCAAAAAAAGATCTCATCTCCTCTTAGAACCCTCCTGACAGCCTGTCTGCGAGGTATATACATCTTGCAATAGGGGTCCTGAACCATCTCATCGATCACCCCATCGGCCCTTCCTTTGGAAATTCCGCCACCCTCTTTAAAAAACCCCTTGATAAGACGGTATAGGAGGTAGAGAAGGATCGCAATAAATAAGTATCTCCACATCTATCGCCCTCCCATAGGTTTTACAAACTGGCCATCCTCGGGAATATCCTGAAGCAACTCAGACATGCTTTTTCCAAGGGAAGGATGAGTCAGATCCGGCGCCAGATCAACCATCGGGTTCATAACGAATCTCCTTCTGTGCATAAGGGGATGCGGCACCGTCAGATTCTTCTCATGAATGATCTCCCTGCCGTACAGCAGGATATCAAGATCGATGACGCGCGCCAGCCATCGTCCCCCATCCCTGACCCTTCCCATATCCTCCTCAATGGCAAGCAGTCTCTCCATCAAGGCCTGCGGGAAGATCCCGGTCGATATGGCGGCAACACAGTTTACATACCAGCCCTGTCCATCCACTCCCACAGGCTCCGTCCGATACAGCTTCGAAACCCTGACAACCTCGCAATTAGGTATCCGCCCTATTTTATCGATCGCTTCAAGACAATTTCTCTCCGGATTACCCAGATTTGACCCTATTCCGATGTAGGCCGTTTTCATTAAACAATCTCTTCAATTGAAATCTCTTATATAATATCAATCTCATGTCCGGAGACTCTTTTTTTCAGAGGCGAAAGAATACAGTGCCAGACATTTTGCATATATCGTAGCAAAGGCGGGCGGAAGGCTTCCAGCGAACTATCAACAAAGGAGGAGAGGCTGTCTACCCGGAACTTCGCCGCCCGCCTGACGACATCCTTATGCTGGTTCCTTGCAACTCATTTCTTTCGCTCTGAAAAAAAGAGTCCCTGCCGGACACAACGCTAAATTTCAGCCGGACATCTCACTGACACATTAAAGTTTGATCTTCTTAATCCTCTCAATGGCCTCTGCCAAACGATCTTCTTTCTGGGTAAGGGCTATTCGAAAATAACCTTCTCCGGGTTCTCCAAAACCGTTTCCTGGAGTTACGACAACACCCGCATCCAAGAAACGGGCCGCCAGGTGGGCGGATGTATAACCATCGGGGACCTCGACCCATAGATAGAAGGTGGCCTTTGGTGATTTCACCTCAAACCCTGCCTCTCTGAGCCCTTTTACCATCAAGTCACGGCGGTTGGAATATATCTTCATTATATCGCCGACCAAAGATCTGTAATTGCGTAACGCCTCGATGCCTGCAATCTGGACGGCCTGAAAAATGCCTGAATCTATATTGCTCTTTATTGCCCCGAGGCCGTCAATGGCCTTCCTGTTACCCACCGCGAAACCGATACGCCACCCGGTCATGTTAAAGGTCTTGGACAGCGAATGAAACTCGATTCCCACCTCCTTGGCGCCATCTGCCTCCAGTAAACTTGGGTGTCTGAATCCGTCAAAGGTCACCTCTGAGTATGCAGCATCGTGACAAACCAGAATATCGTTCTTTTGAGCAAATTTAGAGACTTTATTGAAAAAATCGATTCCTGCCACAGCGGCAGTCGGGTTGTTGGGGTAGTTTATAAAAAGCAGTCTGGACCGTTCAATAATTTTGTGCGGAATAGAATCCAGGTCAGGCAAATAATCATTATCCATTGTAAGCGGCATAAAGTAGGATTCACCGCCCGCAAACAAGGTCGCAATGTTATAGACAGGGTATGCCGGACTCGGCACCAGCGAAACGTCCCCCGGATTAATGAAAGCCAGGGGAAGATGTGCCAGCCCTTCCTTGCTCCCTATCAATGAAAGTACCTCTTTTTCCGGGTCCAGCTTCAACACCAAACCTGTCCTTAAACCATTCAGCGGCCGCATATTTAAAATCGTTCATGCCTGAATAGGATGGATACCTGTGATTTGCCGGATCTCCCGCGGCCCTTCTCATGGCCTCAATGATAGGCCCCGGTGTGGGAAGATCCGGATCACCGACACCCAGATCTATTATGTCCACGCCCTTGGCCATTACCTCCGCCTTCTTCCTGTCTATCTCTTTGAAGAGATAAGGTCGGCAATCTCTTTAATCTTTCCGATTTATCGATAAAGGACATATGAATCTCTCTAAAATATATTTAGTGGTCAAGGATTCAAGGGTAATAAAATAGGTAGTGAGGCTGAACACTGTTAGTCTGTTAGCTTTCAGCCCATAACCCATTACCTTTTA
>CAVZMS010000009.1:0-18001 GCA_963776085.1 uncultured delta proteobacterium | reverse complement strand
AAATAATAATAAATCAAGCTGATCATGGTGTGTATTATTTGTTATTTAACCCTTATGTTATTTCAATGCCTGATGATTATGAATTAATGCCATATGGCATTCTTTCAATGGTTGTTAATGATCGGATATCAATCGATCAAAAAAAACGGATACGGATTTGGAATTATTATGCAATGGAGAGCCTGGAAGATACCTTTGTGCGTGACTACATGAATCGTGAGATAACTGCGCACTATCATGTTAACAAAGGGAAACATCTTATAATGCTGGGGGGTATTGAAGCAGGGCTTAAGAGGCTGAAATTGGCATCTGAAATAGGATATAATGACGAAATTATACATACTGAACTGTCAATATTATTCTCAGATTATGGATTTTTTAATGAAGCCAAGCAGGAGTTGGAAAAATGCCTTATATATTGTCAGGACCATGCCGTCGTATATAACACATGGGGTTATTATTATTCCAAACGTGGTGAAACGGATAAAGCTATTGATTCAATTAAGAAGGCGATAGAGATCGATCCGGATAATACACTTTATTATAATAACCTAGGCTCAATTATTATTGGAAGCAGGACATAAGGATTAGGCTATTAAGATTTATCGGAAGTCCTTGTCGATCAAAAACAATCAGGAAGACATCAAAAAAATTTTACGGGAAAATGATATAAAGACCGGAGATGGAGAATAAATCTGTTGATCAGCTTGTTTAAACAATTTATCGAACATAAAATAACCAAGCATGCCCTTTTAATAATTGCCATGCTTGCAATTATTTTTCTTGCGATTTGGGCAAGGGCCTTTATCGGCTCAATGAAGGATTTTGCCCAAGGCGAGGTTTTTTTTCGCGATAAGCAATATATCAAGGCAGTTACCTTCTTTGATCGTTCAATGCATTGGTACATGCCTTTTAATCCATATATTGAAAGATCAGCCGAATACCTATGGAAAATCAGTAATAGGGCAGAAGAAATTAATGATGATCAATTATCACTGATAGCAATTGAAACCATAAGGAACAGCTTTTATTCATCCAGGAGCTTTTATTCTCCAGGCGTTGCTTGGATCAAAAGATGTGATGATAAAATATATAATTTAACAAGAAGCCAAAATAAGGAGATGTTTAAAAACGGAGATTTAAATGAGCAATATAAGACATACAGACAGGATATGACTTATAACGATCCGATCCTTTTTTGGACGATAGTTCTAGAAATAGGTTTATTTGGTTGGATTGGCGCTATAATCGGATTTATATTTTTCTATTTAGGGTCTTGTTTAAAAACTGATAAATATGTTCACACTTATTGGTTCTGGATGTTGCTTGCTGCTATTAGTTATAGCCTATGGATCCTTGGAATGATCAAGGCATAAACGTAATTTATAGTGTGTTTATATTTCTCCTAAAATATTAGAAAAGCAATTTTTGATATTCCGTTTTTCAGACAAAAGTGTATCTGAGGATATAGTAATCAGGCAATGCACAGAAAAGTTATACTCTCCCAGATATGGAAATATATAATCATAACAATTCTTATTGTTATCGCCTATTTCCCAACCTTTTCGGGAGAATTTATTCTTGATGACAATGCCCTTGTCAAAAATAATTCATTCATAAAAGAATCCCATTCGATAACTACATATTTTAATCAAGAGGATGGAATAACTGATAAAAGGGATTTGGGCGAATACCATAGTGGTTATTACAGACCATTAATCAATATGACATATCGGCTTGATTATAAGCTATGGGGTATGGATGCCACTGGTTTTCGAATTACCAATCTAATATTACATATATTATGCTGTTTGGTACTTTTGAATCTTTTTTCGCTATTGCTTGACAAGCAAATTGCCTTTTGGCTTACGATTATCTTTGCATTACACCCTGTCAATACTGAATCTGTCTCCTTTATTGTCTCAAGAAATAATATTATTGTAACGTTATTTATCCTCACTTCATTTTTATTCTATGTTATTGCATGGGAAAGGAATAATTATTTTATCTATATAGTTTCATTATTATTGTTTACAGGGGCAGTTTTTTCAAAAGAATTTGGTTTAATGATTATTCCTCTGTTCTTTTTATATCAAAGGACACTAAACAAACAAAGATATGGATTTATAAAAGAACTATTCAGCTACCTTCCTTTTTTAATGGTTGCCTTATTTTATTTTCTGTTAAGAAAAGGTGTGACTGATTCATTATTGACACCGTCCAATATAGAGAACATTTGGTCAAGGATATATTTTGCGCCTTTTATTATTTTCTATAATCTAAAACTTATTTTATTACCTTATAGACTACATATTATATATTTAGACTATCCAAAAAACATTATTAACTGGTATAGTACCGTTTCGTTTTTGTTGTTTTTATTAATATGCCTGACCCTATGGAAGGTAAAAAAGGAGAGGATATTTATATTTTCTATCCTGGCTTTTTTAATTTGTATTTTTCCTGTCACTAAATATCATTTCAACTGCTTCCATCTCTCTCATCGGTATGCGCTGGTTGTATCTACCGATGTGTTTTTTATTAATTGGGGCTGGTATTATTATTAAAAAGGCGATTATTGTAAAACGAAATTTTGTAGTATCCCTCTTAGTTATCATTATAACCTATTTTGGAGTTTATACTTATATTCTTAATAGAGGGCTCTGGCATGATGATGAAACCTTGATTAAACAAGAGGTATTGGGATTTAATAATTACTTATTTGCCTCAGATATTGCTGAAAGATATTTTAATAATAAACAATATTTAGAGGCTGAAAAATATTTTAAGATAGCCATTGATAAATTCCCATATCAGGCATTCAGTTATATTAATTTATCAGCCTTACTGACGGAAACCGGAAGACCAGAGGATGCTGTTTCTATTCTTAATAAAGCCAAAGGATTGGTAATGACCCATCATGAACAAGGTGAATGGTTTAATAACATGGGGACCGCCCTGTTCCAGATGGGGGAGAAAGAACAGGGATTAAAATACTTCAGAAAAGCAGTTATCTATGCACCGGATGAATCAATTTTCTGGGCGAATCTGGGCGGGGCATATGGTATGATAGGTGAGTATTCAGAATTCTATTGACGCCTTGAAAAAGGGTATAGAAATATCACCTGGTCTATACAATTATGGACAAATCTAGCCCTGTCATATATCAATATTAAGGATTATAAAAAGGCAATATCAGCTTTGGAAAGCCTTCCGGAAAAGGAAAGAAAGGAAAACAATGAAGTGATATCGATGTTGAAACGGGCGCATGACGGTCTACAAAGAAATGGAAATAGTTCTGAAACTACCCGAGAGTAAAGTATATAGTAATTTATCTGGTTAATCTCATTCTATTATGTTTTTATTTGTGGAAAAACCATTGGGTACAATGAAGTAATATCAATAATGGAGCCATGATTTATGCTTAACGGAAAAAAGATAATCGTTGTCCTTCCAGCATACAATGCGGAGAAAACACTTGAGAATACATATAATGAAATTCCTTTGGACATTGTAGATAAGGTGTTGATGGTTGATGATCACAGCATTGATAACACTGTAGCCTTAGCGGAAAGGATAGGGATCGAGACAATTATCCATGATAATAATTACGGATATGGACGTAATCAGAAGACATGCTACAGAACAGCGTTAGACTATGGCGCTGATATCGTAATAATGGTTCATCCTGATTACCAATATACTCCCAAATTGATTACTGCTATGGCCAGTATGATTGCCTATGGTGTTTATGACGTTGTTTTGGGTTCACGCATTATTGGTGGCGGAGCTATAAGCGGAGGGATGCCGATCTATAAATACATCTCCAACCGATTTTTAACAGCATTACAAAATATTATGCTTGGTAGCAAACTGTCCGAATTTCACACCGGTTATCGTGCCTTTTCAAGCAAGGTTCTTGAGGCGGTTCCTCTTAATGAAAATTCCGATGACTTTGTCTTTGATAATGAGATGCTCGCGCAGGTGATTTATTTTGGGTATAGGATTGGAGAGATATCCTGCCCTACAAGATACTTTAAAGAGGCATCATCCATCAACTTCCGAAGATCTGTAAAATATGGGATCGGGGTCCTGGTTACCTCTTTTAAATTCTTTTTCAATAAGTACAACCTTAAAAAATATCCGCTCTTTAACCATGACGGTAATAAACTTCAAAATAATGAATGAATCTGTGCCCATTGTCATCCTCTGTCTTTATCCGATTGCTGTCCTTTAGCTGGACCGCAGGATTCATATAATGTGAAATATTTTCTGGGTTCAATGGTCACCCAGTCGTCACAGTCCATCTTCAACGGAATGAAATCGGCAGTTCTCAGAATGAAAGAGATTACTCAAGCTGGCGATGCTTGCCGTCTGCTGCGAAAAGGAAAAGTATATCTTAAACCTTTCAACTAACACTAAAATAGAGGTTCAATCAATTGAAGGGCATAATAAAAGCAATTCCCGATGAGCGAATTACATTGTATGCATTAATTCTTATTATTGTTCTCACTGGAATCATTCGGATTGGATTGCTAGGCGTTCCTATTGAACGCGATGAAGGAGAATATGCCTATGCAGGACAATTGATCTTGCAGGGGATACCTCCTTATCAAGAGGTCTTCAACATGAAGCTTCCAGGGACCTATGCACTATATGCCTTTTTTATGGCTATATTTGGTCAGACTCATCAAAGCCTTCATCTAGCACTTCTTATTATTAATGTAATAACTATTGTTCTTGTCTTTCTTTTGGCAAAACAGATAGCAAATAGACTTTGCGGTGTGATATCTGCCGCAGGATTCGCATTGCTATCAATGAGTGAATCTGTTGAGGGTATATATACATATGCCGAACATTTTGTAATTGTGTTTGCCGTAGGTGGACTGTTATTAATGCTTAAGGGTCTTGCTACACAAAAAAAATATAAGCTCTTTATTGCAGGGCTGCTCCTTGGTCTGGGCTTTGTGATGAAGCAGCACGGCATTGCATTTGTTGTCCTGGCCGTATTATACATTCTATATGACTCGTTGAGAAGACGACCTGTTAAATGGCGTGAATTGATTATTAGATCCTTTTCCTTAGCAGGAGGAGTATTAACTGTCGTTACAGTACTTTGCATCATTATGATCTGGACAGGTGTATTCAGGTCTTTTCTGTTCTGGACCATTGACTATGCGTCAAGATATGTCTCTCAGTTACCTATTAATCAGGCATGGCCGATATTTAAATATTTTTTTATTCCCATATTGTCTTCAGCACCCCTCCTTTGGATCCTGGTCGGCATGGGTTTTTTTGCACTTTTAGCGAAAAATATTCATGTTCATCATAGGGTATTCCTTATTATGTTTGCCATATTTTCATTTTTATCAATATGCCCTGGTTTCTATTTTCGCCCTCATTATTTCGTATTACTGCTTCCTTGTGCTGCTCTTTTTATTGGACTTGCAATCAGTGCGTTTGCAGATTATTTATCGAGGTTTTTTTCAAGAAAAATCCAATATGGAGTCCCGATTTTGTTAATTCTTATCTGCCTGTCCCAATCTATTTATATACAACGCGATTATTTATTCCGCATGAACTATTTTGAGATAAGTCGTTCAATGTATTGGCTGAATCCTTTTTATGAATCTTTAAAGATCGCTGAGTTTCTCAAGGAGCATACAGGGCCTGAGGATCGGATTGCCATATTCGGTTCAGAACCCCAGATTTTTTTCTACTCTCAAAGACGTTCCGCGAGTCCTTATATCTATATGTATCCGTTAATGGAGGATCATGATTTTGCGCTTAATATGCAAAGGGAATTTATAAAGGATGTTGAATCCTCGAATCCTAAGTACATGCTTTATATAAATGTGCCTAATTCTTGGTCGATGCAAAGTGATTCACATAAGGAGATTTTTCAATGGCTTGATAGTCACCTTCAAGAAGGTCATCTAAGATTAGTTGGTTTAGTTGAATTATTTGAAGAAAAATCGTTGTACTACTGGGAACAGGATGTCAAATGGCCTGCTTCTTCTGAATGTTGGGTCGCAATATTTGAGCGAATAGACATGATATTCAATCTTAGATACATGAGAAATCATTCTGCATATATAAAATTTGCACCATGGGTGCTGCTGTCTATTTTTTCAGTAATATGTTATTTAGGCCAAATCGAAAAATCAATTACAGTTGATGAGTTCAGCCATTTTCCTTCAGGAATTTATAATCTTCTGACCATGGATTGGAGAATGGACTATGAATCACCTCCTCTCATAAAATGTCTTCCAGCTGTTACATGCATAATTACACAACCTAAAATTGATATTAGGATTTTTAAAACGGAACCGAATCCTTGGAGCCTGGGTTATCACTTCATGTATAATAACCAGACCAATTATCAGAACATTTTTCGATATGGACGATGTATAATTATTTTGATTGGGTGTGTGTTGGGTTGGCTTATATACAGATTCGGGACACAATTATTTGGACCAGTTGGAGGTCTTTTCGCTCTATTCCTATATATTTTTAATCCAAATATAATAGCTCACTCAAGTCTTACTACAATTGATATCGGAGCAAGCTGTATGATCTTTCTCAGTATATATTGTTTTTGGAGGTATTTAAAGAAGAAAGATCTATTTTGCTGCTCTTTTTGCTGGTGGTACTCTGGGGCTTGCTCAATTAAGTAAATTTACAGCCTTACTGCTTTATCCTGTATTTCTCATTATCATTGGAATTCTCGATAGTTGAAAGAGGCTTTTTTAATAGTGGTAATAGCCGTAACGCTGACGAACAATCTTCGCTTATTAAAAGATGTTGCGTATCTTTTAATAATCTTATTAGTAAGCCTACTGGTGATCAATGCCGGATATTTTTTTTCAGGGACATTCACTCCGATAGGGGATTATCATTTTTTAAGCGGACCCTTAATAAAATATCATCATTGGTAGTGGGATACAATACCGCTTCCTTTACCTTATGATTATTTAAGCGGTTTTGATTCCCAGTTGGCCATCTCAGCAGGGTAATCATTCTTTTTACACAAGCTATCTTATGGGTGAACACTCTTTAAATGGATGGTGGTATTATTACCTTATAGCATTTCTTATTAAAAATCCTTTAGCTTTTCTGATAATTTTAATATTAACTGTTATTTTATGGGGAAAGACTGCTTGTATTAAACTTGAAGACAGCCTTTGCATATGGGTTCCTGTGATAATATTTTTTTCCTATTTTTCCTTCTTTACTCATATCCCCATTGGTGTCAGGTTTTTACTTCCTGTTTTCCCTTTGATTTTCGTATCTGCCGGGAGCCTTCTAAATAAAAGATTATTAAATAAAAAAAAATGGAAAACAATTATAGCTATATTGGCCATTGCCTATCTGATTCCCGCAATTCTTAGTTATCCCAACTATCTATCCTATTTTAATATTATTGCAGGGGGCCCTGATAATGGGCATCGCTGGCTTATTGACTCTAATCTGGATTGGGGACAGGATCTGCCGGGATTGAAAAAATATATGGAAAAAAACGGAATAGAAGAGATAAAACTGGGTTATTTTGGAAGGGTTGATCCCGAAATATATGGCATTAAATACACCCTTCCCAATAGGCAGTTGGAACATGGCATTTATGCAATCAGCGTTAACTTCCTTGTTGGAAGGCCATACTATATGTTAAAGGATAACCCCAAAGAGCTGGTATATGTTGATTTGGATTATTTTAAAAAATATAAGTCTTTAAAACCCATAGAGGTAATAAATAATACTATATACATATTCAAGATCACCAATAATGGATAAGACGTGAGATCTCAGGACAATTTTATTAAGAATACATTCCGTTTTTTTGCAATAGCGCTTGTCTATAGCTCGGCCCTATATTTTTTCTCCTTTATAACCGCTGATCCGGATCTGTGGGGACATCTCATGTTCGGCAAGGAGATATGGACATCAAAGGCTATTCCTCGCTTCGATATATATTCCTATACGGCCTTTGGGGCGGAGTGGATTAATCATGAGTGGCTGTCAGAAGTGTTGATGTGGCTTGTGTTTAATACATTCGGCTCCCCAGGACTTCTTATCGGGAAGATGATAATTGGCCTTATCACAGTAAGCGCGATTTCCATTATCTCATATAACAGGAAAACTCATTTTTTGATTTATGGTTTAGTGTTTGTGATTTCAGTATTCATCATGTCCCCAGGTTTTATGACCAGACCTCAGTTAGCTACATTTCTTTTTACATCGCTTTTATTTTTAGTAATTCATTTTTATATTGAGAGAAGAGTCAATATATTATGGACCCTTCCGTTTATTATGATCCTTTGGGTCAATAGTCATGGGGGATTTATAATAGGTGGCGGGATATTATTAATAATAGCGGCTCTGGAATATATAAGCTGTTTTATTAAAAAAAAGGATAGCAATTATCTTCGCTGGTCTAATTTTATGGATATTGATAACAGAAGCCTCTATGATTATTAATCCATATGGATTTAATCTTTTAGTGTTCCTTTATAAGACTTTAAGTCTTTCGCGCAGCATCAGCGAGTGGGAAGCTATTTCATTGTTTGACCTTTCTTATATGAGGATGAAGATCTTCTCGATATGTGTAATTCTATCGTTATTTATCAATAAAAATAAAAACAGGTATTGGGAGATTGGAATTATAACAGTTGCAATGGCATTTGCATTTATACATCAACGCCATACGCCTGTATTTGCTATTATAGCTGCGCCATTTCTTGCTGAAAAGATATCCGGAATTGCGGAGAGGTTAAGGCTTAATGAAAAAGTTATCTTAATATTTCCTCAAGTCATCCTGAGTATTGTTGTTGCGTTTATAATCGGGTATCAATTATCCGTAACGATGAATAAATATATAAAGGCCGAGTTTAATATTATCGTAGACCCAAATGTCTATCCTGTAAGTGCTATCCAGTTTTTAAAGGTAAACAGTATTAAAGGAAACCTTTTAGTTCCCTTTGAATGGGGTGAATATGCGATATGGAAATTGTATCCTGATAATAAAGTCTCTATAGACGGACGTTTTGATACTGTTTATCCGGAAGAGGTCATCAATGATCATTTTAATGGGATGAAAAGTGAAGAGGGATGGGAATCCCTTATGGAAAAATATCCTACAGATATTGTCCTCGCAAGAAGAGACTCATTTTCTCAGAGGATGATAAATGTCTCTTCAGACGACTGGGTCTATATCTATTCTGACAAAATATCAATGATTTTCCTGAAGAACGGGGAACCTATGAAAGAGGTGATTGAAAAATTCAGACATAAAAAATTGATTTATTCAAAGGATGAATTATCCCTATATTTCCCTTAATCTTTCTAAAGGAGAAGGGGATTCCAAAAAAGTCATGCCGCATAATATCCCTTGCTAAGATCATTCGGAATTACATTTATTGTCTTCATATAAAAGAGGCCCTATTCCTTTCTTGAGATTATTTGTTTCAAGCGCAATTTTTAATAAATGAGCCTTCCAGCAATGCACATCCCTTGCCGGTTCTGTTGATCGAAACGATAGCGATATTACGATAAATAGTGCCAATATAGCGGAAAGAAATTTATGTAAAAAAGATTCGTAATTAATTTTTGGCAGACCTGTTTTTATAAATAATAGAATAGTGAATGTGATTAATAGAATAAGAAGAGGTAAAAATGAGAATGGGTCTTTCAAACCTATTAGATTGCCTATATTAATTGCTGTAAAGCCATCAAACAGAAAAGGTATTATTATCTCAAATAGAGGATTTACAATCTCATTAGGAACATGGACGAAAATTGCCGCAGACAGTACTACTTGAAATATAGAAATAAAAAGTATAAGTGCAAACCATATGGATCGTAGTGGTGCAAAGGCAATAGGGATTGCCAGAAAAGGAAGCATCGGTACAAGATAACGCGGTCCATAAGTCCAGCCTCCATGCCAGCCATAGAATCCTCCATTAATACAAAGATATCCAAAAAAAATTACTATTATCACAATAGCTTCAGCAATAAATTTTTTTTCTTTGAACATCCGAAAAAGGCCAAATAATGAATACAGGAAAATCGGCATAACAAAAAAAAGGCCTCTTGAGGGAGAAAAAAGGATAGCTGCTATAGCATCCATTTTTGGAATAGATATTCCCAATAGACCTTTTTCGACGCCCTGCCTGAACGGTTCATAAGATAAGTAATTGTATGAAAAAGAGAAAGGGCTTCCAAAACAATGAAGGTTATAAAATGCAAGCAAGGCAACGCAGGGGAGGCCTCCTAATATAAAAACCATTTTCTGATATAGAGACATCTTTGTGGAAAATATATAAAAGGTCAGTATCATGGCTATATACATAGCTGTGTAATCGGACAATGCCCCTATCCCGGCCAACAATCCGGCAATAAATGCATAAAATGTGTTTAACACTTCACTTTTATTTGTTTGAAATTTTAACCAAAAGATCAAAGCAAAAGAAAAAAAACAAAAGGACCCGGCGGTCTGATGGCCGCTGAACATTAAGGAGTGAAGAAGCGCGATGCTGCCGAAGCTATATGCCAGAACCATACATATGGAATTTGCAGTATCTGCCCCCATCCTTCTGCTGAAATTGAACATTATTGCTCCAAGAAGGATATAGGGCAGGGTCGTTACAAAAAATCTAACCACATAAATATTCATAGCAGAAAAAGGATTGGTAGCAGCTAGAGGCGTAAAGTTCCTTATGAACCAGTAAACAGGCACCCCCAGAAGCGGAACGCCGATAGCCTTTGCAGAATAATAATGACCGTTATGTAATGATAGGTCGTCATTCGCATCGGTAGTGATGTCATCCACATTTAACTTGTGATGATCAACGACGGCCATAATTAGATAATATCTGCATGATTCATTGGAGAAGAGTATTGGATGATGGAAATAACTGCTCATTAATAAAAGCAATAAAACTAGGAGGGTAATCGGGGATCTGAATAATTGAAATGATAATAGTTTTTGTCTCACTCTAGCGCAATCCATTTTTCATCCTCTGCTGTTGATCATAAATCTGACGTATAACTATAATTGGATGATCAGTTTTAATTATTTATTTGAGAGGCTATATTTTACAATGAGATATATCGCTTTAACCCCATCTTTCCAATTTATTTTCTTACCTTCCTTGTAGGAACGCCCGTAGTACGAGATCCCGACTTCATATATACGGCATTTCGTTTTAGCTACTTTGGCCGTAATCTCCGGTTCTATCCCAAAACCCTTTTCTTTAAGGGCAATTCCTTTAATGATTTCCGTTCTAAATAGTTTATAGCCGGTCTCCATGTCAGTGAGATTCAGATTAGTAAACATATTTGAAAGGAGGGTCAGGAATTTATTTCCTACGTAATGCCAGAACAGATGTACCCTATGGGGGCCCTCCGCTCAAGAAACGGGAACCATAAACAACATCCGCTTTCCCGTCCATGATGGGTGCTATTAATTTGGGGTATTCATCAGGGTCATATTCAAGATCGGCATCCTGGATAATGACCATATCACCCGTTACTTGATCTAAAGCCGATCGTATTGCCGCCCCTTTTCCAAAATTCTTATGATGATATATAACCTTGTCTACTATTGGCTCAAGATTTGATTTGATTAATTCGGTCGTACCGTCACTGGATCCATCATCAACGAGGATGATCTCTTTATCTTCAACCGGAGATCTTTTTACAAGGGGGATCAATTTTGGCAGGTGTTCCTTTTCATTATAACAGGGGATGATTATAGAGAGTTTCATGAAAGAGCCTTTCTGATATTAAAGTGAATAACTTATCTTTGATCGAACTTTTTTCTATCAAATCGTATATAATAAAGCCAGATTAAAAAAAATGCCATCACTGAGACTATTGAGATCGAAAGGAATAAGAATGAAATCTTTCGGATGATAAATGAAATCAATTTGGTGACTTCCTTCCTCAACTTCCACGCCCTGAAATAATAGATTCAACCAAAGGCATTCCTTTTCTTTCCCATCCACAAAAACTTGCCATCCTGGATATGATGACTCGGAGAGTACCAGTATGCCGGGTGCCGTCCTTGTTACATCAATATGAATTTTATTATTTCGCTCATAAGAGATATTTTCTATGCCGGTAAAGGAGGGGTGATCATATTTTGATATAATCTCTCCTTTGGCTATAGCTGAATGGAGAGGGTCAAAAGAATGATCCAGCAATTCATCGATGGTCCCAATTTTTATGGGCTTTAATTGTCCGACTATCCATGCCCTTGGAAGGTAATCCTTAATCTTGAAAACGATGGGATTAATTTTCTCTACCTGATCCTTTATTTCAGTATTTTTGCTCTAAATCACTTATTGAGACAATATATTTTACATTAGCTAACCTGAGGAACCGAATTTTTTCTGCCCAGGGTTTTTCAAGTATATCAGTAATAATATATTGATACCTTAATTCAAGCCCTGTTGTACCATCAACTTGATTTAGATTATATAGTAATCCGAGGTTCGGCATTAAAAGAGACTGCCATTTAATATGATTTTCAAGAACTGTTAAATTTGCGGGAGATACATCTGTCTCTGGCTCAATATAAACCCTGAATCTATCAGGATCATCTATTATTGGCTTAAGGTGGGAATGATATTTTTGATAAAAATCAGATTCACAAAAGGGATTAAGATTATTATTGGCGGAATAGAGATCGATTATCATGATTATTGAAATAAATGTGAAAACAAGGGATGAGCGGATATTGAAGTTTCTTAAGATAGAGAATAATTTGTCCGCGCCATATCCAGCTAAAATCAAGAGGCTAAGATTCGATAATGACATGAATTTTACAGGGAAGCGAAAGAAAGGAAAGATCTTATAAAATACGCGATAAACAATAGTATTATTACCTAAAGCTAGGACTATTGATATGACAAATATTAAAAACCAGAATATTTTTTTTCTCGAAAAATCAGAAATAATGCCCAAAATAGCCAAGGGCATAATAAAAAAGCCTGGGTAGACAGTTAATAGCCATGGTATCTCATCTCCGTAGAATAGATTTCCGTATGCATTCGAATTCGATGTAAAATGAAAAGGGAATCGCAAAGGAAAAAAAATATGTTTCAACATGCTAGGGGTTAAGGAATGTTTTGTTGCCTCTTCGTATGAAATGCCCCCCATTCGCGCGGAGAGTTGATAATCAATATACGTTGGACCGAGCTGGACCATTGTAATAATCAAGGCGGAGGCAATCAGAATAAAAATAATAATAGCAATCTTCGTTTGCTCTTTTAAAGCATCTTTTGTTGGGATGCAAATCAATCCATAGAGTAATAATATCCCCATAATAATTACAAAAAGTTGAGGTTCTCCTCCTAAAATAGCCATACAGAGAAATAAGACTGTCAAAAAGTATCCATGATGTTGTTTCCTTTTTATTGCCATGGTGAAAGACCATAAAATTGCAGGTAGCCATATTAGCGTTGATAAATTATTTAATGTATTAACAGCGGCGATAGTGTATCCTCCAAAACAATAGGATATGCTTGTGAAAATAGCCGCTTTTCTAGATTGGCCGAGCTCTTTTATAAATAGATAGAAAAAACAGAAGGCAAGAATAAAATGGCTTAGGATAAAATAGTTGAATGCCTTATAAAAAGGGGAAAGTAGGAATATTACTGAAAGAGGGTAAAATACTCCGGATTGTATATCACTAATAAAGGGTGAGCCGCAGAAATAATTAGGGCACCAGTATGGAATTGCGCCGTTTCGAAAGGAGCTTGCAAGAAAATATTTCATAGGGTAAAACCATCTATGGATATCCCTGAAATAAAATGTCTTGTCTGTAAAAATAACAGGATAGAAGAAAAGGAGAATTAAAGCTAGGGCAAGCAAGATGTAGCCTTGCTTTTTGATTCTATTGAATAAGATGCTGGAGAAAAGGGACATATTTTATTACATAAATATCATATTGATTATATGTCTTGTGTTATTGATTCTTTCTATTATTGTTTTATCTTTAGTCCCACCTGTCAGTAAGGATGCTCTTACCCATCATCTGGCAGTTCCTAAGCTTTATATTAAGCATGGAGGGATTTATGAGATTCCTTTTATGGAATATTCATATTACCCCATGAATCTCGATCTCCTTTATATCATTCCTCTGTATTTCGGCAGTGATATTATCCCGAAATTTATCCATTTCGCTTTCGCCCTACTTAACTACCTGGCTCATTTTCTATTATCTAAGAAGGAGGACGAGTTCTCTCTTTGCGATCTTTGGTGCGGTCTTTTTCCTTTCTATTCCCGTTATAGTAAAGCTATCTATCACGGTCTATATTGACCTTGGTGAAATTTTCTTTTCATTTGCATCGCTTCTTTTACTTTTTAAATGGATCAGGAGTGGTTTTAGACAAAGGTTTTTAATCTATTCAGGAATCATGTGTGGCCTGGCCTTAGGCACCAAATATAACGGCCTTGTTACGCTGCTTATCCTGACTCTTTTTGTCCCATTCCTGTATTCCAGATATGGCGTAAAAAAAGGCTCTAGGTTTTGCTCAGCCTCTTAAACACGGTATCATGTTTTTAATTATCTCCCTGCTTGTTTTTTCGCCATGGATGATACGCAACTATCACTGGAAAGGCAACCCTGTATATCCATTGTATGATGAATTATTTAATCCGAAGAAAGATATTTCAAATCCTGTAAGTTCTGGTGATAATGATGAAGAAGCAATAAAGATAAACAGAGGGATTCTTTACCTACCGGAGCATGATCTATAATGAAACAGGCTTGGGAGATAGCCCTTTTGCCAATACGGATATTCTTTCAGGGAAAGGACGGTGATCCTCAATATTTTGACGGCAGGCTCAATCCGTTTCTACTTGCTTCTGCCGTTTTTCGCCTTTTATAGATTGAAAGATGACCCTGAATACTTAAGGAGAGAAAAAAAGATATTTCTGGCCTTCTCAGTGCTTTTTTTCAGTTTCGCGTTTTTTACGGCTGTTTTAAGGATCCGATACATCTCGCCTATTATTCCACCTTTGATAGTGCTTTCCGTTTTAGGGATAATTAATTTATATAAAATTGCTCAAAAGATATCGGTTCAAAACATCAGAAGGGCATGCATTTTCCTGGTTATTATGATCCCATGTTTCGCCCTTGCTCTTAATATAGATTATATAAGGAGCCAGTTTAAATATGTAAATCCTATTCCATTTATCACGGGCAAAATAAATCGTGATGAATATATAGGGAGGTATATCCCTGAATATCCGGCTGTCAGATATATCAACGATAACCTTGATAACATGGCAAAGGTCCTTTTTATCTTTATCGGAAACAGGGGATATTATTGTGACAGGGAGTATTCTCATGATATGAATATCATACAAGGATCAATCATCAGGGCTGAAAGGCCGATAGATATCCTGGAGGAATTGAGAAGGCATGGAATAACCCATCTGCTTATTAACTATGGACTTTTTGAGAGATGGATGAATGATAATTTCACTGAGAAAAGACAGGCATTGACACAGCAATTTTTCATGGGACATTTAGAGTTGCTTTTTTATGATAACGGATATGGAGTTGTAGCCCTTAAACAGGAATTCAATAAGAGAATTCATCATATTGGGTAATAAATTGAAAATATTATGAAATATCCAGGGAACGATATTGACACTGCCAAAAATAATATATATTATCCTATCAACTGATCCTATTAATCATTTTTTTATTGCAACTGTTGAAGACGTAATACCTAATAAAAAAATAAAACATGGATAAGCAGAGATGAATAAAACGGACATCTCAGTAATCATACCTGCATATAATGAATCTGGGGCTATAGGCGATGTCATAAAAAAGATTAAGACATTATATCCTGATTCTGAGGTCATCGTAATAAATGACGGTTCAACTGATGATACCGTTTCAGTGGCTAAAGGGGCCGGGGCAATCGTCTACAGCCACCCATACAATATAGGAAATGGCGCAGCAGTTAAGAGCGGTATAAGAATTGCCTCAGGAGAGATATTTGTGTTTATGGATGGCGACGGCCAACATAATCCAGAAGATATCGGCAAGATGCTAGAATATTTTCCTGAATATGACATGGTTGTGGGGGCAAGATCAAAAGGGAATCAGGTGTCTTTGTTTCGTGGATTCGGCAACAGGATATTAAATTACCTGGCAAGCTATGTGGCAAAATTTCAGGTTCAGGATCTTACCTCTGGTTTCAGGGCAGTTAAGGCCGAGATTGCACATAATCTTTTATACCTTCTTCCAAATACCTACTCATATCCTACTACTATTACACTGGGTGTATTAAGGAGCGGGAGGAGCTTAAAATATATACCTATAGATATCAATAAGCGAAAAGAATGGCGCCAGTAATATCAGTCCTTTTAGAGATGGAGTAAGGTTTTTTATGATAATTACAAAGATATGTGCTTTGTATTCCCCTTTTCGTATCTTCCTTCCTATAAGTTTTTTGATATTTATCATTGGTTTATCTTATTATGTTTATACCTATTTCACGTCGGGCAGATTTACAAATATGAGTGCGCTTTTATTCACAACCTCAATTTTGGTTTTTCTTATGGGCCTTATCTCCGAACAGATCAGCCAGATGAGGTTTGAAAGAAGCGAAGGGGGTAAATTTAATTAATCATACGATTAAAAATATTCAATGTCGAAATTTAAATGAACCCTATCCAAAAAATATTGCTATTCTCGGATCACTTCCTCCGTTAAGGGCATTGAGCAGTTATTGTCTGGAGCTCTCCTTATCTCTTTCAACCATATGTAATGTCAATTTTATCTCCTTCCGGAGAATCTACCCGTCGTTCCTCTATCCTGGTGGGGATCTGAAGGGCGATGATACATTTCCGATATTTGAACATCAAAATCTGAATATCCGCCGCATTTTAACGTGGTATAATCCATTTACATGGATCAGAGAGGGCCTTGTAACACCTGGAGAGCTTTTACATGCCCAATGGTGGAGTCCTCCCTTAGCACCTATATATTTTTTTGTGTCTTTTGGTTTCAAGCTCCGTAAAAAACCTATAATTTTCACTGTCCATAATGTTTTCCAGCATGAAAAGATGCCAATTTATAATATGATTTCCAGAATTCTATTTAAATTGGGTGATCATTTTATCGTGCATTCCTCGTTAAACAAAAGACAGTTAATAAAATATTTTAATATTCCCGGTGATAGGATTTCCAAGATCCCTCATGGGCCATTAGATTTCCATGTCCAGGGTAATACTGATCGACAAATGATTAGAGATGAGTTTGGATTTAATCAAAAAGAAAAGGTTATTCTAATTTTTGGTGCTATTCGTCCTTATAAAGGGATAGATACTGCCTTGAGGGCCTTTTCAGAAGTGGTAAAACAAATACCTGAGGCCCGATTACTTATTGCCGGCAAGTTATGGGAAAGATGGGATAGGTATGAAGATATAATCAGTGATTTAAATCTCTCTGATTATATTAAGAAACACCTCAAATATATACCATCGAATGAGGTCGAGAAGTTTTTTCTGGCTTCCGATCTTGTTTTATTACCATATCATCATTTTGACTCACAGAGCGGTGTTGGCGCCACCGCCCTCGCGTTCCACAAACCCATGATAGTCACTGAAACTGGAGGGCTTCCTGATTTGGTGGCTGATCGATTTTATGTTGTCCCGCCAAATGATCCGGAGGCATTGGCGGAAAAGATCATATTTTGCCTGAAAGATGTCTCCCGTCTTGCAAGGATGTCTGAAGAAGGGCATCAAATAGCGGAAGAGATTTCATGGCACGTCATTGCATTGAAGACATTATCAGTATATAGAAGCGTCATACTTGAAAAGAGATCCTCAAAGAAAAGATTATTATGAGATATATTGGAGAGATTGTACCCAAAATAATCCGCTACCGCCTTTATATGTTGGGGATCGCTTCCCCAGGCATGCCCTTGAACCTTACTTTTTCAGTGACAAATGCATGCCAGTCAAGATGCAGGACGTG
>CAVZMS010000008.1:0-6588 GCA_963776085.1 uncultured delta proteobacterium | reverse complement strand
ACAAATTGGACATCTAGTGTAATAACGAGTTGAATATTTTAATTTTTTTTGAGCTTTAGCAATTAGGGACTTTTTTGCCAAGTCGACCTCCATGTTAATTTCTGAAAGGCATTCCAAGAAGTTTCAACAATAAATGACCTTCAACATCAGTTCTGGCTGTTGTCACAATGGTAATGTTTAAACCTTTTATCTTTTCAATCTTATCGTATGCGATTTCCGGAAATATGATCTGTTCCTTAATTCCAATAGAACAGTTAGCCCTACCATCAAAAATCTTCTCAGATAATCCTCTAAAATCTCTCACTCGGGGGAGAGCAACATTAAATAATTTATCTAAAAAATCATACATCCTGTCACGTCGCAATGTTACCATACAACCAATTGGCATTCCTTCACGAAGCTTAAACCCTGCTATGGACTTTTTTGCCTTTCTTATAACCGGCTTCTGCCCGGCGATAAGGGCAAGCTCTTCAGCACCTTTATCAAGAACTTTTATATTATATATGGCTTCACCAAGGCCCATATTCAATATTACCTTCTTTAGTCGTGGAACGGCCATGATACTCTTATATTCAAACTCCTTCATCATGGCAGGCACCACTTCATTCTCATATTTATCTTTCAGTCGAGACAACTCCATCCTCCTCAACATCGTCTTAAATATGCTATATAATATTTACAAAATAGTATCTTCGTATATTGCTTGAAAAATATATAACATTTACTCGCTTAATAATTCACCGCACTTTTTACAGACTCGAACTCTCGATTTATCTTCCAAGATGCGTTTGCCGATCCGTGTCGGTTCAGCGCATTTATTACATATCAGCATAAGGTTGGAGACATGAATCGGAGCCTCCTTTTCTATTATTCCACCTTTGGAGCCTTTCGACCCTGCTCTAGAGTGTCTCTTTAGCATATTCACCTTCTCTACAATCGCGCGGCCCTTTACTGCATCAACCTTGAGCACGTTGCCGATTTTCCCTTGCTCTTTTCCCACAAGGACTATAACCTTATCATTCTTTTTAATGAATGGATGTTTATGTTTCTTAAGCACTTATTTCACTCCAACAATTAGGATATCTCTACAATACCTCAGGGGCCAGAGATATTATTTTCATAAATCGTTTGGCCCTCAGCTCTCTTGCTACAGGACCAAAAATTCTGGTGCCAATAGGTTCATTCTGCTGATTGATGAGTACCGCTGAGTTGTCATCAAATTTTATATGAGAACCGTCCGGCCTATGTATCTCTTTTACAGTCCTGACAATAACGGCCCTCATAACACTCCCTTTATTTACCTTTGAATTCGGCATAGCCTCCTTCACCGATACAATAACAATATCTCCAACGCTGGCATATCTTCTCTTCGATCCTCCAAGCACCTTGATACACAAAAGTAATTTAGCCCCGGAATTATCAGCTACCTTCAATTTTGTCTCGGCCTGTATCATGTTACTTGCTCCAATGTCTGGTCGCTTCCGTTATCCAGATTTCCCTTCTCACTTTTTTCTATTATCTCAATAAGCTGCCATCTTTTTCTTTTGCTTATGGGCCTGGATTCGATAATCTTTACTTTATCCCCTATCTGACACCTGTTCTGTGGGTCATGTACCAGGTATTTAAAATATCGTTTTGTCAATTTTGTATATGTCTTATGTTTTTTAAGACGATTTACTAGGACCATCGCAGTCTTTTCCATGCTGGTCCCAACAACAACCCCATTAAGTTTTTTTCGTACCCCACGTTCTCTCATTCTAACCTCGTTCAACCTCACCAGCGTTTTCCAATTCTCTTAAAAGAGTATTAACCCTGGCCAGATCCCTTTTGGTCTTTCCTATCATGGCGGTATTTCCAAGTTGTCCCGTTGCTTTTTGGAACCTCAGATTAAAAAGCTCCTGTCCAAGCAATGTTATTTTCTCTTGTAATCCCGACTTGTTTAAAGCCCTAAGTTCCGTTGCCTTCACCTTTATTATCTCCTGCTGACAAATCTAGTAGAGAAGGGAATTTTGTAACCAGCCAGTTTAAATGCCTCTTCCGCGATATTCTCACCCACACCTTCCATCTCGTAAAGTATTCTGCCAGGTTTCACTACTGCAACCCACCCCTCAGTTGCGCCTTTACCTTTTCCCATTCGCGTTTCAGCGGGTTTCTTGGTAATCGGCTTATCGGGAAATATTCTGATCCAGATCTTTCCCCCTCGTTTTACATGCCTATTGATCGTCACACGCGCCGCCTCTATCTGTTGAGCAGTCATTAAGCCGCATTCAAGCGCCTGCAGACCGAAATCCCCGAATTCCAATGTGCTTCCCTTTAGGGCCTTACCCCTGGTCCGGCCTTTCTGTCTTCTTCTGTATTTAACCTTCTTTGGGCTAAGCATAGCAACTTCTAATCCTTTTTATCAGGCAAGATCTCACCGTTAAATATCGTTACTTTAATACCGATTACACCATAGGTGGTAAATGCCTCTGCGAATCCATAATCTATATCGGCCCTTATGGTGTGTAAAGGAACCCTCCCTTTTCTGTACCATTCCCTTCGGGCCATCTCCGCGCCTCCCAGCCTTCCACTGCAGGCCACCTTGATACCCTGTACACCGAACCGCAGGGCGGAACTAACGCTCTTTTTCATTGCCCTGCGAAAGGACACCCTCCTTACCAGCTGCAGCGCAATATTCTCAGCGATTAGTTGGGCGTCTACTTCAGGCTTCCTAACCTCTTGTATATCAATAAAAAATTCCCTCTTTATCTTTTTCTCAAGTTCTTTTTTCAGGTTTTGGATCTCTATCCCTTTCTTTCCGATTACCAAACCAGGTCTCGCAGTATGTATCTTCAGTCTTACTTTATTGGCAGCCCTTTCGATCTCGATCTTTGAAACACCGGCCTGTTGCAGTTTCTTTTTTAAAAACTTTCTAATATTGTAATCTTCAAATACGAAACTACTGTATTCTTTTACCGAAAACCATTTTGAATCCCAATCCTTATTGATGCCTAATCTAAAACCGATCGGATTAACTTTTTGTCCCAATAGTTACCTCCATAAAATCCATTAAACAAGTCTGCCATTCTAAGGGAGAGAGACGATATCAAATAGTGCTTTGTCTTTCATCAAGGACTACTGTCAAATGACTCGTTCTCTTCAATATTCTTGCTGCACGTCCCATAGCACGAGGACGAAATCTCTTCAAGACAGGCCCTACGTCCGCGAAGACCTTTTCAATATAGAGATTATCAACATCTATCCCTGAATTCTGCTGAGCGTTAGCGACGGCGGAGTTTATCAATTTCCTAAGTATATTAGCGCCTCTTGGAGGGGCAAAGGAGAGAAAATTCAATGCTTCCTCGACCTTTTTCCCTCTTATCTGATCCATAACCAACCGCACTTTTCTTGGTGATACCCTTATGTATCTTGCTACTGCCGTGGATTTCATTCCGTTTTCACCCCTTTTAACCGGGTTTTTTTATCTCCTGCGTGCCCATAAAATGTCCTGGTAGGTGAAAATTCCCCTAATTTATGTCCCACCATGTCTTCGGTCACAAATACAGGCAGAAATTTTTTGCCATTATGTACTGCGAATGTGAGGCCAACAAATTCGGGCATAATAGTTGACCTTCTCGACCATGTCTTAATGATATTCCGGCTCCTTGTTTCCTGAGCATTCAAGGCCTTTTTTAACAGATGATCATCAACAAATGGCCCTTTTTTTAGTGACCTTGGCAATCCTATCCCTCCACTCACAATAATTTAAGTTGACTACTTTCTTCTCTTTATAATCAGTTTAGCACTAGGCTTCTTTTTATCTCTTGTTTTATATCCCTTGGTGGGTACGCCCCATGGTGTAACTGGATGCCGACCTCCCGAAGATTTACCTTCACCACCACCATGAGGATGATCAATCGGGTTCATTGCTACTCCTCTTACATGGGGCCTTCTGCCCTTCCATATATTCCTGCCAGCTTTTCCAAGACTAATGCCCATATGCCCTATATTGCCTAATTGACCTATTGTGGCCTTACAATTTAGAGAGATCAAACGTACCTCGCCTGAAGGAAGTTTTATCTGGGCATATCCTCCCTCTTTTGCCATCAATTGGGCATAATTTCCAGCACTCCTCACTATCTGTCCGCCATGGCCTATCTTCAATTCAATATTATGTATCTGGGTGCCTAAAGGGATGTCTTTTAAAGACATAGCATTGCCGGGCTTTATTTCTGAGCGAGGTCCTGATATCAGGGTGTCCCCGACCTGAATTCCCGATATCGCCAATATATACCTTTTTTCTCCATCCGCATAATGTAAGAGGGCTATATTTGCCGAACGGTTCGGATCATACTCAATGGTTGCAACGCGAGCCGGGATACCGTCTTTGTTACGCTTAAAATCAATAACCCTATATTGACGCTTATGGCCTCCTCCTCTGTGCCTGCTTGTCATCCGCCCATAGAAATTTCTTCCACCCGTCTTCTTTAAGGGACTGATAAGACTTTTTTCAGGACTATTACGGGTTATCTCTTCAAAAGTTGTACTTTTATAGAACCTTCGCCCAGGCGACGTGGGCTTATGACTCTTAATGGCCATCTAACTCTCCGATAAATCGCGATATAAAAATTTAAACCTTAATGTTGATTCTATATCCTAAAGCCCTTCAAAGAATTCAACCTTTTCTCCTTTAGCCAATCTGACAATGGCCTTTTTCCAATCAGGCCTCTTGCCCATGTTTCTCCCTACTCTGCGCTTCTTACCTTTTATATTCAGGGTCTTTATATCCAGGACTTTCGTTTTAAACAACCTCTCAACCGCTTTTTTTATCTCCACCTTGTTGGCTCTTTTATCAACCTTGAAGGTTATTTGATTAAATAACTCCTTTTGCAGGTTTCCCTTTTCAGCAACATGAGGCTCTTTGATCACATTATATATATCCATTAAGAAATCAATGCCTCCTCAATTCTTGTAACTACAGACTGAGCCAAAAAAAGGTGATCATGCTTTAGGATATCATAGACGTTGAGTCCCTGGTACCTCATCACCTTCACCCAAGGTACATTTTGGGAAGATTTTTCAAGATTCTTCATTCTTCTCCTCTGTAATAATAAGCGCTTTATTGACTTCAAAATTCTTCATCATCTGAACAAAGTTTCTGGTCTTTATCTCCGGAAAGTCTAAATCCTTCGATAACAACCAAACGTTCAGATCTCAGCTTATCCGTCAATGCCATCAGCAATGCAGTCCTTCTCACTTTTTTTGTGACTTTTTTTATATAGTCACGCGGTGTTGGGCCGAAAATGACCCCGCCACCCCTCCTGGTTGGAGACGCAGCATCTCCCACCCTAGCCCTGCCGGTTCCCTTCTGCTTCCAGAGTTTTTTCCCTGATCTTTTTACCTCCGATCGGCTCTTTGTTGAGGCGGTTCCTGATCTTTTTTTATTCATTTGACTCACAACGACTTGATGCAGGATTTCCTTCCTGACCGGGACCCCGAAGATATCGTCATTGAGTTCCATCCGGGAAGTCTTTTCCGCCTGTAAATTATATACGTCAATCACTGTCATTAGCTATTTCCGCTTTGAAGTTTCTGATATCTTACTGATCTCTATTATTGTATTTCGGCTGCCCGGCAGGGTTCCCTTTAGTGCTATAATACTCATTTCCGGCCTTACATCGAGAATCCTTAGATTCTTAATTGTTATTCTCTGATATCCCATTCTTCCAGGCAACTTTCTTCCCTTTGCCACCCTAGAGGGTGTAGCGCTTGTCCCTATGGAACCCGGAACTCTATGAGACATGCAACCACGTGTCTCCTTGCCGCCTGAAAAACCCCACCTTTTAATTACACCGGTGAATCCCCTGCCTTTGCTCTTGCCGGCCACTTTCACTGATTCACCAATTTGAAATATGTCGGCCTTGATCTCTTGGCCTAACTCAAATTCACTCGCATCATTTACCCTGATCTCTCTTAAATATGTAAAAAATCTATCGCCTGCGTTCTTTAAATGGCCCCTCTTTGGTTTATTAACACGACTCTCTTTTTTCTGTTCTTGAAAACCGACCTGGATAGCTTCATAACCATCCTTCTCTAAAGTCTTTTTCTGTACCACCACACATGGCTCAACCTTGACTAGAGTGACTGGAACACATGCCCCCTCGTCGAGGAAATAGCGGGTCATGCCCACTTTTCTGCCGAATATCTCATTGACCATAACTATCCATCTCCACTTGACTTAATTTCACTTGCTAGAGTTTAATCTCAACATCAACACCGCCAGCAAGATCCAGTTTCATAAGGGCATCAACGGTCTGTTGAGTAGGCTCAAGGATATCAAGAAGACGTTTATGTGTTCGGATTTCAAATTGCTCTCTCGATTTCTTGTCCACATGCGGTGATCTCAATACGCAGTATTTATTGATAACCGTAGGAAGAGGTATCGGGCCTGCTATCTTAGCGCCGGTCTCCCGTACTGTTTCAACAATCTCCATGGTCGATTGGTCAAGGAGTTTATGATCATATGCCTTCAATCTGATCCGAATCTTCTGATTTGCTAACGCTTTTTCTACCATCTCATTTCCTATATAAAATCTATCGGTTCCCTTA
>CAVZMS010000007.1:0-13936 GCA_963776085.1 uncultured delta proteobacterium | reverse complement strand
GATATGGCTGATATACTGCATCCCGTAACAGACACCCAGGACCGGTATGCCCAGATCAAGGATGGCCTTGTCCGCCAACGGCGCTCCTTCATCATAAACATTCGACGGACCGCCTGAAAGAATGATGCCCTTTGGTGAAAACTCCCTTACCTTTTGGATAGTTAAATTAAATGGATGTATCTCGCAATAGACCTGTGCCTCACGCACCCGCCTTGCTATAAGCTGGGTGTACTGAGAACCGAAATCCAGTATAAGGATCTTATGTCTGTATATACCTTCCGTCATTATTCCATCCTGTAGTTAGGGGCCTCCTTGATGATATCCACATCATGCACATGGGCCTCCTTAAGGCCCGCGCCTGTTACCAGCATGAATCTTGATCTAACTTTAAGCTCCCCGATATTTTTACAGCCCAGATATCCCATCCCCGACCTCAATCCGCCGATAAGCTGGTAAGTTACGGCCGCGAGCGAGCCGCGATAGGGCACCCTGCCGACAATACCCTCTGGGACCAGTTCATTTTCCATTTCAATATCTAACTGAAAATATCTATCCTTGCTCCCTTCCTTCATGGCCTCAATGGATCCCATCCCCCTATAGACCTTGTATGTCCTTCCTTGAAAAAGAATCGTCTCACCGGGACTCTCCTCGGTTCCGGCAAAAAGACTGCCTATCATGACACAATCCGCTCCGCCCGCCAGGGCCTTTGTAATATCGCCGGAATACTTTATCCCTCCGTCGGCAATGACGGGAATATCGTACTTCATGGCCTCTTCCGCACAATCCATGATAGCCGTCATCTGCGGAACGCCAACCCCAGCGACTACCCTTGTTGTGCATATGGATCCCGGGCCGACGCCGACCTTTATAGCGTTTGCGCCCCCTTCTATCAGTGCTTTTGCGCCTTCTGCAGTGGCGACATTGCCCGCTATCAGTTCCACGTCAGTGTATTTTTTCTTTATCCGCCTTACCGTCTTAATAACGTTTTCCGAATGGCCGTGCGCAGAATCAACAACAAGGACATCCACATCCGCTTCAATAAGTCTTTCAACCCTCGCATCCATATCAGGACCCACACCGACCGCCGCTCCGACCCGCAATCGGCCGAGTTGATCCTTACAGGAATTGGGGTATTTCTTTATCTTCTCAATATCTTTTATGGTTATAAGTCCCCTCAATTTCCCGTCGTCGTCCACCACAAGTAACTTTTCTATTCTCCTTTGATGGAGGATGGCCTTAGACTCCTCAAGGGTAATCCCTATCTTTGCCGTCGCGAGGTCGTCCTTTGTCATTACCGCCTCGACTTTCTGATCCATATCCGTCGCGAATCTCAGATCACGGTTTGTTATAATGCCGACAAGATTGCCTCCCTTAACCACCGGCACCCCTGAAATCCTGTATCTGTTCATTATCTGGAGGACTTCGCCGATCTTACTTTCAGGCCCGATAGTAATTGGATTAACAATCATTCCACTCTCCGATTTTTTTACCTTCTCTACCTCAAGGACCTGTCGTTCAATACTCATATTCTTATGGATAAAACCCAGGCCTCCCTGCCTTGCCATGGTTATGGCGGTCGCCGATTCCGTGACAGTATCCATAGCAGCGCTGACAAGCGGTATATTTAAGATAATATTTTTTGATAATCTTGTCTTGACATCCACCTGGTCAGGCAATATCGCTGACCTGTCGGGAACAAGAATAAGGTCATCAAAGGTATAACCGTATTTTACATCGTTTATGTTCATGTCCTTCCCCCTATATATAGGCTATTAATATCCTTATAATCTCCGATGCATTCATCAGAATTATATACGCCCTCTTTCTGAGAAGAGGCCCTAAGAGCCCATTTAATCGATCAAGTCGACTTATTTGGATATACACGACTGGAATCCAATATCAACCAATCCTTTTCCTTCTCAAGGGCATAGATCTTTTCCATGATCTCCATAAGTTCGCTGTCCTTTATCCTTAATTCCGCATCATTCTGGCAGGGACGGATCTCAATCTTTTTATACATCTTCTTCAGCTCGTTAAGTCTATTTTTAATCACCTTTATTTTATCTATGGTCGCATTATCAGGCATATTAATAAAGACCTCCGTGGCATCTTAAGGCATTATTTCCCTAACTTTTTAAAGGCATCTCCAATCCCTCCAGGGGGCCTGATGTTACGTTTTTTAATGACCAACGACTATACTTTAATTGAATAAAAAATCAATCGATATCTTCGCCGACTCTCCCTTCCTTTACAAAGCAGAGCAGTATTCCGCCTGCCAGAAAAAGCAGGGATATGGACGTTATGCTCACGCGCGATGCTATCTCACCGCTATAGCCCAGGGATCTTATTACAAGGCCGCATCCTCCCATGAGAATGGGACCGAAAATAACGGCGAATTTCCCTATCATGTTGTAAAATCCGAAATATTCCGCTGATTTTTCAATCGGGACTATCTTCGCATAATATGACCTGCTCAGGGCCTGAATCCCTCCCTGCACCAGGCCGATGATAACGGCCAGGATATAGAATTCCTCCTTGCCGCGCATGAAGGCACCCCATATGGAAAGGATAAAGTAAACCGCGATCGCGATAAGGATTGCCCTTTTTGTCTCAATCTTTCCGCCAAGGTAACCAAACCCGAGCGCCGACGGAAAACCTACGAATTGTGTTAGCAGGAGGGCAATGATCAGGTCCTTTGAATCAAAACCTATTGATATGCCGTAATCAAGGGCCATTCTGATGATCGTATCCACTCCGTCCATGTAAAGCCAGTAGGCCGAAAGAAACAGAAAAATATTTTTAAGGGATCTTATCTCCTGAAACGTCTCTCTCAATTGAGAAATGCCGGCCCTCACCATGTTCATACCGGAGATTCGATCTATTCCTTCCGGTTCTTTTACAAAGAGAAAGATAGGCGCTGAAAAAACGGCCCACCATAGGCCCACTGAAAGGAATGAGAACCTTATTGCCTCTCCTGAGTCCATAAAACCAAAAACCCCGGGCCGCAAGGTCATCCACACATTCAGGCTAAAAAGGATGCCCCCGCCCAGGTAGCCGAGGGAAAAGCCCAGGCTGGAAACGTAATCCATCTTCTCCTTAGACGCAATGCCGGTTATCAGGGAGTCATAGAAGATATTTCCCCCTGAAAATCCTATGTTCGCCATGACATAAAGGAATATCGCCAAGACCCAGTTGCCCTCAGAAACCATATATAGGGCCGAGGTCATAACCACACCCATATATGCGAAGAAGATCAAAAATCTCTTTTTCGTCCCTCCTCTGTCGCTAATAGCGCCGAGAAAGGGGGCCGCCACGGCCACCATAATGCCGGCAATGGAATTGGCAAGTCCCAGCCTGGCCGTGCTCAAGGTGACATCCGCTCCGGCGCACCAGAACTGTTTGAAAAATATCGGAAAGAACCCGGCCATGACAGTCGTGGCAAAGGCCGAGTTGGCCCAGTCATACATGGTCCATCCGAAAATCGCCTTCTTCTCATCAAGCCTCATATTTCCCCGTACAACGACCTAAAATTTTTCAGTATCCTTGAAAAAATCGCTTATGAATATTATCCGACCCTTATCCCCTCCCTCAAAAAGTGTGACCCCCTCGTTATCATAAGGCTCCCCTTTTCTGCTGACCCCTCGGTTTGTCCAATGCACTGCCGCCCTTTGCCCTTCAACAATCCTCCTCTCCACCTGGAATAACAGCTCTGGATATCGGTGAAATAGGATCTTAAAGAATCTCAGTATCCGCTCTCTGCCTGTCAAAGGCTGGGTCTTTGGAAAATAGAACTCCGCGTCTTCCGCGAGAAGACCTCCCATCTGATCCAGATCGCGCCTGTTCAAGGCATCGAAAAATTTATCCAATATTCGATTATCAAGCATAATATATTAACTCCCGTCATATTTATAAACTTTAAGATTTTAGGTAAAATAGCCTCTCAGGTCAATCAATTACGCCAATAATCTCTCTTGCATAGATACTCCTCTTATAATACCTTCCTTAATCGCCAACGCTGACAGCGAAGACGCTTGTCTTCGCCTGCTATCTCTGCTAATATTTTTAAAAGCATTAATTAGGTTAATGTATAAGTAACTTCCCTTCCTGAATATACATTTAACATAGGCCGGTCAGACTAACAGTTTTGCCCATTCCAGAATTAAATAAGAGAGCACTAACCATGAGCAAAAGTTCCAGACCAAACAGCAGGCACCTACCGAACGGCCTTGTGATTATTTATGAAGACGAAGCACTACTTGTTGTGGACAAGCCGCCCGGCATGCTTACGATGGGCACAGATACTGATAAATCACGAACAGCCTACTTTGCCCTAACAGACTATGTACGCAAGGGATACGCCAAATCCAGAAAACGCATCTTCATCGTTCATCGACTGGATAAGGAGACCTCAGGGATACTTATATTTGCGAAGAACGAGGAAGCAAAGTTCAATTTGCAGGGCCAGTGGAAGGAAACGAGAAAAAAATACCTCGCAGTAGCTTATGGCAAGTTTAAAAAGCGCTCAGAGATGATTACTTCATACCTTGCAGAGAACAAGGCCCATTTTGTTTATTCTACACTCGACACCAGAAAAGGAAAACTATCCCATACCTCTTACAGGGTACTTAAGGAGACATCAGATTTTACTTTACTGGAAATTTATCTATTGACTGGTAGGAAGCATCAGATTCGCGTCCATTTTGCGGACATTGGACATCCGATTGTGGGTGACAAAAAGTATGGAAAAAGAAAAGAAGTTCACAAACGTATGGCCCTTCACGCACTATCGATATCAATTAGACATCCGATAAGCGGCAGTCAATGCACTTTTGAAACAAAAATACCGCTATACTTCAGCAGACTAGTCGGCATTCTGGGTCAAATAGATTTCCAACAAAAAGATGAAAAATAGCGGAGTTGATAATCCGGCATTATCATCTAGGGCCTTATCTTTTTAACGAAGATCGTAAGAAGATTCTTTACGTGAGGGTGGGGCTGATAATGGCTGACTTGACTATGCCGGTGACTAGGTCGTTTTCTCACCTTACATAATATCAGCCCCCAGATTGTAAAATATCTAAAGGATTATTACTTAAGAAATATATCTACATTTGCGTTGGCCTTCACTTCGGTGTAAAACTTAGTATAAGAATCGGCTATCTTTTCTCTTCCAATAGTTCTTCTAATATTTTCTTTTGCCTCGTCAAGCCCTATCGTCTTTTCATCCTTTTTGAATTTATCAAGATTGTTTTCATAATATGTCTTTACTTCTTCATCAGTGATGGTCGGTTTGAACTTCTGGTTGATGAGGCGTTGAATAGCCAGTTCTCTTTTGATCTGGGATTTATACAAATCCTCATTACTATGAAGTTCTGTTAATCGTTGCTGAAACTCGGCATCACTTGAAAATTGGCTTTTTGCGGCCTCAAATTTCTTATTGATCTCAGTGTCATTTATCTCTACCTTGCTTTTTAGGCATTCCTGATATAGCAATTCGTTTTTAATTATATTTTCAAGCACTTTCATTTTTACAGTCATCATATCTGCATCACTCAAAGTTTTTCCTGATTCCTGAATTACCTCCTGAATCGGAATCATCTCCCTTTCAAACTGCTCCTGGCTGATTACAGTACCGTTGACAACCGCTACTTTACCGCTATTATCGGTATTTTCCTCTGCCGGTGCCTGGATAGGCCGCACATAGCATAATCAAAGAGATGATTGTTAATAGAAAAATCTTAGGCTCGCGTTTCATTGTTATTTCTCCTTTTTTAATTATTAGTTATAAAACATGGTTATCAAGTATGAACCAAATATGCATACCTTTAAACAATTCCCTATCCCTGCCCTCTCCGCCTTTCTTCTGTTCTCCACTGTCCGCCTAACTTAAGGATAACTACAACCTTTTTTGGTTTTAGAGCTTATTTCAGCAGGCCCAAGGAGGACATTCGGCTAGTTATCGACTCTAAATAGGGACATCTTGTCCACAAAACGATTAATCAGCTTAATAATAAAATTATCCCTTTCTAGCAAGAAAATAATTTAAAAGGTCTTTCACCGGGGCCCGACTATATATAACTTTTCAAAAATATCAAATTATTTTTTTAAAAAATCATTTTAGAACCCATGTCCCCATTTTCATGCCCAAGTGATATCCTGAAATGGTCGGTTATTGCAGAATTTCTAATTTGCCCGTTAAATCAGCAGGTTTTGGATAAAAGGAAAAAGCATTTCAGATATTCACCTTCTTTGAACGGAACAAGGTGAAGATGGTCTATGCCGTGGGTATATGTTTCCAGAAAGGTCAATATCCTTCCCGCCCTCACGCCTGATTCAGAGATAATATAGCGGAATTCTTCAAACCCGAGGTGGGCTGAACAGGAACATGTCATCAAGATACCTCTGTCGGCAAGTAATCTTAATGCCATTTCGTTAATATTCCTATACCCTATCAATCCTTCTTTCTTTTTTCTACGGTCTTTTATGAATGCGGGTGGATCAAGGATGATTACATCAAACATTCTTTTTTCATGCCTGAAATAGTTCTTCACATCTTCACAGATAAATTCACATCTTTTTATATCAAAATTATTGAGTTTAATATTTTCCTTCGCCAGTTCTATAGCGTCTTCCGATGAATCCAGGTTTATAACCTGCCGTGCACCCCCTGCCAGGGCATATACTGAAAATCCGCCTGTGTAGCAAAAACTATTTAACACAAAGGCATTATTCGTGTATTTCATAACCTCCTTCCGTTTATCCCTTTGATCAAGGAAAAAACCTGTCTTTTGGCCGCGTTTCAGGTCAACCAGGAATTTAAAACCGTTTTCCATGATAGTGACCAGATCCGGTATCGAACCGCTTAATAGTCCCTTTGTCTTATCAAGTTTTTCAATAACGCGTACATCCATGTCGGAACGTTCATAAATGCCTTTCGGTCTTAAAATCCTTTCAAGGGCCGAAACTATCTCGTTTTTCCAGGCCTCAATACCTCTGGTATGGAATTGGAGTACAAGATAATCCGCATATCTATCCACGATGAGCCCTGGCAGGAAGTCGCTTTCGCCGTTAATAACCCTATAGGCATTTGTTTCCGTGTTCCCTAAAAATTTTTTCCTCAGGTTATATGCCTTATGTATTCTTTTAAAAAAGAAATCCCCATCAACTTCTTCGGTCTTATCATAACCCCAGATACGCACGGTTATCTGAGAATAAGAATTGAAGTATCCATTTGCGAGGAAATCACCCTTTTCGTTGACAAGCCTAACCGGTTCACCAGATCTTAGCCCATCAGGTACATAGATAAGCGCCCTGGAAAAGACCCATGGGTGATAGGCTTCTATCGGCCCTGTTCTTTCCTGTTTAACTGTAAGTGTTAACATAATGAATCTATGCGAATCTCCCGGTTATATGACCGTCAGTTCTTTCATCCTTTAGGGAGGTGAATATAGACATTTTGTGGGTTACAATCAGGAATGTATATTCCATTTTAGATTCTATCATTATTTCCTCAATACGCATTGTAGCAATCGGATCGAAGGCCAAACTTTTTCCCTTTCAAAATTCCTTATAATCAAGTCCCATAGCAGGCGATGATAGATAAATTTCACTTGCGAGTCAAGGATGAAGGAACCACAATATATGTGGTTTTAGGCTGGAAACAACTCTGTCCCGGTAGGATCGTCCATGATGACACCAGCCGGGACAGATTAGGGAGGAGCCTATTTCTTAGGCAATTCCACAGTGATAAGATCCTTTATGGATTCAAATAGCTTGGATCCTATGCCTTTGACCTTCATTATATCCTCTATCTGTTTAAACTGTCCGTTATTCTCCCGATACTCCACAATCCTTTCAGCATAAGCCTGCCCGATTCCTTTGATCTTCATAAGTTCCTCCACGGACGCCTTATTTAGATCAATTTTTGCAGGTTGTTCAGCGGCGGGTACAACACGGGCAAGCGCCACAACAGCCAAAATAACAATTAGCACTGTAAAAATCCTTTTGATGATCTTCATCTTTTGACCTCCTTTTTATTGGTTAATAAATTAAGTTTTCTCCTTTATTGCCTAGGCAATATTTTCTCTTTACAATATTGATGCCAGACTTTATTTCTCGCTGTCTTTTTTCCCCTCAGGGAGATCAATCTCGACACGTCGAAGCGGAAATACCTTTTAATATCGATGTGTCCGACTTCAGCTTTACAAATGATTCAATAATTTATTGAAAATAGGATTGTAATCGTCAGGATGAATACTTTTAGAAGATAGATTATCGATGCATAATAGGCTGTGTATAGCTGCATTAATTAGTGTGCAATAAAAGCCTGGGGGGGCAAAATAAATTAAAGTCTTCAATAATGGCTGGATGATTTATTAATCTGCCACCTATCCTTTCTTCTTAGTCAGTACCCTGATATCAGTGATACGGGTGTACGGATACTGGCCTTGTGCGTCTTTCTCAATATATTTTACCATATCCCATAACGTATTCAGTGCTATAGAGACCCCAATAACGGCTTCCATCTCCACCCCGGTTCGAGCCTGGGCGCTTACTATGCAATTCGCCTCCACGCAATCATCATTTACTTTAAATTGAACGCTAACCAAATCCAACGGAATCTGGTGACAGTGGGGGATAAGGAGGTGTGTCTGCTTCGCAGCATTCATCGCGGCTACTTCGGCAACCTGCAAGGGATCCCCCTTCTTTATCCTGCCAGCCTTTATTTCTTGAATACTTTTAGAGGACAGAAGAATTCTGCCGGATGCCTGAGCCATACGACGCACAATCGGTTTTTCGGTAATATCTATCATTCCCATATCTTTTTCCTTTATTATAAAAGAAGATCTTTCAACATATCAGAATGTGAAAAGGATTCGAACGTTCGAGGTTAGTGTATATATTAATCTTCAAATATCTCTATCTTCCGACTCGCTCTCTTTTTAATCAGGTCCACTGCTTTCATAAGTGCCTGAAAAACATTTTCCCTAATGTCTCCCCCAACGGCCACAAAAAGTATCTCATCCCCCACATCCAGTTGACCATCATTAACCTCAACTAATACTTCAACTATGCCTGGTAATTTTTTGATTTCTTGTATAATATCATTAATAGCATTTAAATCATAGGCAACCTCAATGCCAATTACTTTTTTGTTGTCTCGAGAACTTCCCCGCACAATGCCCAAGTGGCTAGCGATCATCCCCATCTTGTGAGAATCGGGATGCATGCGGATCTTTTTCAATAACCTGTTGATATCCATTTCAAGCTCCTTTTTGATTATTCTTATCCAGGTTGAACAATTTTCTGGTTATATCAAGGTAAGTGTCCCTTGATTTTCCTTCCGCCTTGCCCTTTAATACAACTATAGGGTCATTCATTATCTTGTCAGCCAAAGAGGCAGTAAGGGACTCTATAGCGTTTATCTGTGACGGTGTCAGTTCACCCAGAACAGGGAGGCTTTTTTCTATTTCAGTCTTCCTTATTGATTCTATCTTATCTTTTAACGCCGTAATCGTGGGGACCACGTCAAGGGTTTTCAGCCATTTCTCAAACCTTATTACTTCTTCCTGAACAATTCGCTCGGCCTTTAAAGCCTCTTCCTTTCTCTGGACGCTATTCTCCTCAACCACCTCTTTCAGATCATCGATATTATAAAGATAGACATTTTCCAGATCATTAACGCTGGGCTCAACATCCCTTGGTACAGCGATGTCAATAAAAAACAACGGATGATTTCGCCTTTTTCTGAGAGAATTTCTGACCAGATGATAGGGAACCACGAAATGTGTAGATGAGGTTGAAGTGATAACAATATCCACTTCAAGGAGATAATTCTCTATCTCTTCAAAAAAAACAGCCTTCCCTTTAAATAGATCGGCTATCTGTACAGCCTTACTAAAGCTGCGATTGGCTACAATCAGGGAGCTTATACCATTCCCCATAAGATGTCTGGCGGCAAGTTCAGCCATCTCCCCAGCGCCTATCAGAAGGACCTTCTTTCCCTCCAGACCATAAAATATCTTTTTTGCCAGTTCCACCGCCGCGTAACTGATAGAAACAGCTGCTTCAGATATACCTGTCTCTGTCTTGACCTTCTTAGCAACATGAAAGGCCCTATGCATGAGCCTGTTCAAGATGACACCGGTCGTCTTTTCAATACTTGCGGCCTGATGGAAGGCCTCTTTTATCTGACCAAGGATCTGAGGTTCACCCACGACCATGGAATCCAGACTAGAGGCCACCCTGAAAATATGCTTTATCGCCTCTGAGTCTTCATAGGTATAGATATTCGATATGAAACGTTCTTCAGCTATATTGCCAAGTCGTGAGAACATGGATAAAATTAATTTTTTTGCCTCTACCGGATTATCCGTAGTGTAGATTGCCTCCACCCTGTTGCATGTTGATAAAAAAAATCCTTCCTTTATCCATTTCGACTCCCTCATACAGGCAAGTGGCAGTGCGGTCCTTTCTCGGTCATTTGTCATGCATTCTCTCAATTCGACAGGGGCTGATTCGTGATTCATCCCTATATTCACGATCTTGACCGTCATCAGATTCGGCCTCCCAGATTATCGAAGCTATGGTAATCGCTTAACCACAAACTGCCGCCAAGAAATGTGAAGATCAGGATACAAAAACAGACGATGGACATTAAGGCCGCTCTTCTGCCTCGCCATCCAACGGCAAGCCTTTCATGTAACAGGACCGCATACGACAGCCAGGTAATAAGTGACCATACCTCTTTAGGATCCCATCGCCAATAACTGCCAAGGGCATACTGGGCGTATATTACTCCGCTGATCATGCCGAGTGTCAAGAAAGGAAATCCATACATTAAGGAATGATGATTGATCGAGTCCAGGGTCTCCAGTGAAGGCAGTCTGCTGTAAAATGAACCCCTGGTCTTTTTCTTTATATGACGCTCCTGGATCAGATACATTATTGCGGCCGCAAATGTTATTACGAACATGGCGTCACCTATGAAAATGGATCCAACATGGACCGTCAACCAGGCGCTCCTCAGCATGGGGCTTACTGTTGACTCCATACCGGGAATAGCGATAGAGATGATCATCAAAACCAGGGCCAGAGGCGCAACAAAAGAGCCAAGCACCATCAATCCGAATCTCATCTGATAGACCAGGTATACGCCTATAATACACCATGAGAAAAAGGACAACGTGGATTTGAGACTAATGACAGGTGCGGTTCCCAGTGTATAATACTGATGCGCGAGAAATGAGGTATGAAAGATAAATCCTACAAACAATATTATATAGGACCACTTGAAGAACTTCTTCTCCTGTTTGATAATATAGAGGATAAATCCTATTGTGGACAGGAGGACCAGGAACAGGGCTATTTCGTATAATATATCCGCCATGTTTTATTCAACCTTTATGTAGTTTAAAACATCATCAGGGGAAATCCGCATCTCCAGTATCCTCTCGAGGCTTGATGCGACCTCTTTCCAGTCTTTCATGCATATTGACTCGAGGATTGGAGAATCGACCAGTTCATGAAAGATCCTGCTGTTATCCTCCTGAGAAAGTCCTCTTGACAGGATCTCTTTACGGAGATGCCCCATCATAAGGAGAAATTCTTCATATTCGCTTCCAAACTGTCTGCTCAGTCTCTCCCTGATACTTTTCGCCATAGCAGGGCTCTTTCCCGAAGTTGAAACCGCTATCAATAGATCACCTCGCTTAATTACTGAAGGCACAATGAAATCAGAATCAGCAGGCTGGTCGACCACATTTACAAGGATGCCCATCTCTCTTGCAACGACGCTGACTCTGCGGTTGAACTTAGAATCATCCGTAGAAGCGATTACAATGAAAGCGCCTTGAAGATACCCTTTTATGAATCTCCGGCCAAGGAGCCTGATCTTTCCCTCTTCCAGGCGTTTTTGCAGTTCTGGCGTCATTTCCCTGGATATGATATAGACATCAGCGCCGCATTCCAACAGGGTATCAATCTTCCTCTGGGCAACAGTGCCGCCGCCTACAACAACGACCTTTTTGTCCTTAAGGTCAACAAGTATTGGATAATAGGACATAAATACTCCATGAGTACCGATATCTCTTAACTCAGTAGCACCCAAAACATGCTGTCTACCTCACACTATGAACCTTAAACCCTGCACATTGAACCCTATACCATATGCCGTTACTTTATACATACTGATCTACCATATCGCATATTAATCTTTCTATGCCCTCCTCCCCCTTTTCCGCGTGAACCTCTCTTATCAGATTCTCTATCTTGATTCGAGTAGCAGGGTCCCTCTCCAGGTCATCAGTTGATCGGTATGCCCCCCCTCGTCGGCCGACACGATAGACAAGTCTTTCATTATCCGGCAACTGCTGGTACTTTTTTATCACCTCTAGAATCTTCTCCTTATCCTCAGGCAGCTTCCCTGTAACCTCCTCCAGCAGGTTCATTATATGATCGCTGGTTACCATACTGTTTATCCCTTCAAGACCTTCAAGAAATAGCCGAATCTCTTGCGCCAGCATATCATCTGTCTGCATCTTGAACTCTCCGGCCCTCAGTTTCTTGAAGAGAGGTGCCCTGTCAGGGATCCTCAGGCTGCGAAGACGAATAAAATGCGGATTAATCTTATTAAGTGCCTTTGCTGTTTCGACCGCATGCTCTTTCCACATCTCCTGTCCGCCAAGGCCGGGCATAACGTATTCTGAAAGCTCCATTCCTGCATCCACCACCTTCCTGCCAGCCTCGATATGTTGCTCAGCCGTAACGCCTTTCTTTACCAGCTTTAAAACCGGGTCATACCCGCTCTCCATGCCTATATGGATCCTGTTCAACCCGGCCTTCCTTATCTCCTTAAGAGAATCCACAGATTTATTGAATATGGTCCTGGACCTGGAATAGGTCGTAACTCGGGTTATTTCAGGGAATTTCTCCCTCAGAAAATTCAGGACCTCCACCAGATCCTTTGTCTTCATAATAAGGTTATCGGCATCCTGCAAAAAACAGGCCCCAGTTGCGTAGTATAGCCACATTGCGATGCTCTTGTAACTATCGCTGAAACCGTGGCTATTAAAGATATAGCTTATTACCTCTGAGTTGACCTCCCCGTTGTTTCCCAGCCTCCATGAAATGGCCTTGATATCCTCGGCCATATCCTTTGCAGTCTGTATATCTCGCTTGATCTCTTCAACAGTTCGTAAGGAAAATTTCTTATTCTTATAGACAGGACAAAAAAGACACTGATTCCATGGGCAGTTGCGCGTAATCCTTAATAATAAACTAGTAGCCTCGCTAGGAGGTCTTATAGGCCCCTGTTCAAATGTCAACTCCAGGAGTGGGGTATCGTAGTAGTACATTCGATACCTTTCGGATATTCTTTTTTTCCTGATTTTATAACTTTTTACTGGAAAAGAAACATTGAGGAAGGCCCTGGGGGTTTGGCTGTAATCGAGCGGTTTGTTTGATGGGAGAAACAAACAGGGGCCCACCAAAACTATCGATCTGGCACATCTCAGGATGATCAGATAGGACCGCTGCATAGGGACAGTGGGAACATGACTGGTGGAGCGTCGGGAGCGTGCTTCCCAGCGGGCTTGATAATTCTTTTGATTGAGGAAATGGATGGCATTGACGAAGCGTTGGGACGGATTGCGCGCCGGTTGATAACCATCTCCAACCAGGCGCTGCGCCACGCGTTTGATTAAAAGCCTCTTTCTCGGCTTCTGGCACAAAATGCCGGGTTTCTGCCAACAATGCGTGCGATAAACCGTCTAGGTTATTTAACACCGCTTGCCGGGTCAACTGGTAGAGCGATGTAGGTCGGCCGCGTCCGTCTCGGGTCGCTGGTGCACCACTTCGACAACGCCTTCATCCTCTAATATGGACAGATGATGACGGATATCCGCCGCGGTGAGATGCAGGGCATGGCTCATGGCGT
>CAVZMS010000006.1:0-45040 GCA_963776085.1 uncultured delta proteobacterium | reverse complement strand
GGGAATTATTACGAATGAATGAGAAAAAAAGGGCAATCGTGCTTTTAAGCGGCGGCATTGACTCCACCACTGCAATGGCCATTGCCATGGATAAAGGATTCTCTCTTTACAGCCTGACGTTTTTTTATGGCCAGCGTCACGTGTATGAGCTTAAAGCTGCGGAATCTATCGCCCGTTATTTCAAGGTTATAAAGCACATGGTAATAAACTCTGACCTCCGCGGAATAGGCAGCTCCGCCCTTACCGACGATATTGACGTGCCAAAGGCAAAGGATGAAAGGGCTATTTCAACCCAAATCCCCGTTACCTATGTTCCTGCAAGAAATACTATTTTTCTGGCCTATGCCCTAGCCTGGGCGGAGGTGATCGAGTCCTCCCATATCTTCATCGGGGTCAATGCCATTGATTACAGCGGCTATCCGGATTGCCGGCCCGAGTATATTGAGGCATTTGAGCGCATGGCCAACCTGGCGACCAGGGCCGGGGTTGAAAAAAAAACGCGCATAACCATTGAAACCCCGCTTATCCATATGAGCAAGGCACAGATCATAAAACTGGGGATTGAGTTGGGAGTCGACTATGCCCTCACGCACAGTTGTTATGATCCCTCTCCGGAAGGGCTTGCCTGCGGGCTTTGCGACACCTGTCTGCTCCGGAAAAAGGGATTCCGGGAGGCCGGGGTTACGGACCCCACGCGATATTTGGACATCAAAATAGGATAAAACATCTCTGTCTAAAGGATCAGTTTTTCTTTCGTGATTTTTTGATATTTTTTATCTTTAAAATTAATAATAGATGATCTATTATTGTGGGAAAGTCAAATCAGGGAGGTGAAAGATGGCAACCGAAAAAAAAGAGATTGCAGATCAAAAGGAAAAGTTATCATATTATAAGGCATTAAATGATATAGGAAACCAGATACACTCCGCCCAGAATATAAATGAGATCCTTATCAACCTGAAGGACCAGATCCTCAGTCTCTTTGATGCGGATCGGATCACCATCTATGTCGTAGACGGCGTAAAGAAAGAGATCTATTCACGATTCAAGGCAGGTCCCACGCCCGGAGAGATCAGGGTCCCGATCAACAACAACAGCATAGCCGGCTACACGGCCAACAACGCCCAGCCTACCAATATTGTCAATGCCTATGATAAGCATGAACTGTCCATGATCAATAAGGATCTATCCTTTGACAAGAGCTGGGATGAGAAGTCAAAGTACGTCACAAAACATGTCCTGACCGTCCCCATCTTTTTTAAAAAGTATGTGATAGGAGTGCTCCAGCTCGTTAATAAAAAAGGCGGCGATAGATTTACCATGGAAGACCAGAATTCAGCCACAGAGATGGCAAAGGTCCTGGGTATCGCCTTTTTTAACCAAAAAAAGCTGGCCCAGAAAACCAAAAAGCGCACAAGGTTCGATTATCTCATAAACAACAGCTTCATCACGGAGAAGGAGATGGAGAGGGCTATTTCCATGGCGCGGGACCGGAAGGTCTCGGTAGAGTCCGTATTTATAAATGATTTGAAGGTAAAGAAATTGGAGGTCGGCAAGTCCATTGGAGAGTATTATAACTGTGAATACGTCCCCTATGACAGCAACTTCCCTATACCCGGAGATATCCTGTCAAAGCTTAAACATGTATATCTTAAAAGCAATCTATGGGTTCCACTAAAAAAGGAGGACGGCAAGGTCAAGATCCTCATAGACAATCCCCAGCAACTGGACAAGATCGACAGTGTAAAGTCCCTCGTGCCGGCCCATGAGTACGAGTTCGCCGTAGGTCTCAAAGATGACATACTTCAGTTTCTTGATTATTTTTACGGGACCCCCGTTGTGCAGGATACCGGTTCCATAGACGATATCATGGCCAAACTGGGTACGGATGAATTGGATGAGACCGAGGATGCGGCTCAGATTCTGTCGGAAGACGACAGCGCCATTGTCCAGCTGGTTAACAAGATAATTACAGATGCCAATAAAAAGAACGCCTCGGATATCCATGTCGAGCCACAGCCGGGCAAGGGCGGGGCTGAGATAAGGTTCCGGATCGACGGGGCCTGCGGGATATACCAGACTATCCCCTTCCAGTACAAGAAGGCCATTACATCAAGGCTGAAGATCATGTCCGACCTGGACATCTCGGAACGGAGAAAACCCCAGGACGGAAAGATCAAGTTCAAGAAATTCGCACCACTTGATATCGAACTGAGGGTGGCGACCATCCCCACGGTCGGAGGAGAAGAGGACGTGGTCATGCGTATCCTGGCCGCCGGCGAACCCATCCCCCTTAGTGCCATGGGAATGAGCCAGAGGAATGACGAGCTTTTAACCAGATTGATCAGCCAGCCCTATGGCATTGTACTGGTCGTAGGTCCGACCGGAAGCGGCAAGACAACTACCCTCCACGCGGCGTTACATCATATAAACAAGGTAGAGACAAAGATCTGGACGGCCGAGGACCCGGTGGAGATCACCCAGCGTGGCCTTCGACAGGTACAGGTGCAGCCTAAGATAGGATTTGACTTCGCGGCCGCGATGCGCTCCTTTTTAAGGGCGGATCCTGATGTGATCATGGTGGGAGAGATGAGGGATCATGAGACGGTCGCCACGGGTATTGAGGCATCCCTTACAGGCCATCTTGTATTCAGCACACTCCATACCAACAGCGCACCCGAGACCATCACCAGACTCCTCGACATGGGCATGGACCCATTTAACTTTGCGGACGCCCTTCTTGGCGTCCTCGCACAACGTCTTATAAGGACCCTTTGCAAGACCTGTAAAGAGTCATACCATCCCGACAAGGAGGAATACAACAACCTTGTCAGATCCTATGGCCCAAATTTCGACGCCCTGGGATTCCCTTACACCGATGACCTTGTACTTTATCGCGCGAAGGGATGCGATAGGTGCAATAATACCGGGTATAAAGGTCGAACCGGAATTATTGAACTCCTTGAAGGCACCGACAAGATGAAGGCACTGATCCAAGGCAAGGCCAAGATGGAGGAATTAAGGGAACAGGCCACGATAGACGGAATGACAACCCTGATGCAGGACGGTATCAGAAAGGTGTTTCTGGGAGTTACGGATATCCAGCAGGTCAGAAAGGTCTGTATAAAATAAACCACCATCGGCTGAAGCCGATAGCTTTAAGGGCCAAGGGTTCCAGGGGATTCAAGTGTACGGATAAAGGAGCCAGTAGAAAGAAGTCAGAATGCAGGATGTTGGATGTTGAACAAGGAATTTTTTTAATATTGAAGTTTATTCTTCTCTTCAAAATTCTACAGTTCATTATTCATCATTCAATATTCTCTTTTTTAGCCCCCTGCGCCGGTAAGTCACTTAACAAGTCGAAGGGCTATCTAGCCATGCGCATTCCCTCGACCCCTTGAATCCTAATAAACCTCTTATATCCTCAATCCTGTCAGAAGGCCCTCTCTTATGGCATCCAGGGCCTTTCTCGGCCCACTGGCATCGCCTATGACATAGAGGGCCTTGACCAGCGACTTAATCTCATCCTCCAGGCTGTTTTCAGGCTCCGCTCCCGCGGCGATGACGATCGAATCCGCTGGGATAATATCACGTTTTTCCCCCTTTTCGATCTCAACACCCTCATCCCTGATTTCTATGGCCCTGGCCCCTGTAATAATCCTCACCCCAAGTCTCTTGAGTTCCGCAATTATCGTCCACCGGGTGGAAATCCCTATATCCCTTCCATATTTGGGAAACATCTCCACAACAGTGACTTCCTTGCTCCCCCTGTTAATAAGGAGTTCCAGGTTATCCCATGTCTCGGCCCTGTTGGCGGCCAGAAAATGCAGGGCATCAGGCGATAAGGTCCCCTGGTTGGCGAGATATATAGCCGTCTCCAGCCCCACGGCATTTCCTCCGACAATAACCACCTTCTTCCCGACCTTTATCCTCCCAGACAGGAGATCCCACGCCATAACCACCTTATTATCTTCTATGCCTTTAATATCAGGGATCAAAGGCCTTGCGCCTGTTGCAAGTATAACGACATCCGGGTCATTCTCCTTCACAAACCCCGCATCAATCTCCCTGCCCAGCAATAGATCCACATCTAAAGCGCGCAGATTTTCCATAAGGTCAACAGCCGCCGAGACAAGCTCGGACCTGCCTGGGATATACCGGTTCAAAAGGAGTTGTCCTCCCAGTTGTTTGCTCTTCTCCGCCAGCTTGACCTTATGCCCGCGCTCGGCCGCGGTGCAGGCGGCCTTCATGCCTGAGGGACCCCCTCCTATAACCAGGACCTTTTTAGGATGGTCCGATATTGCGATCTCCGTTTCTCTTTCCATGCCAGCCCTCGGGTTTACCAGACATGTAACGGGCTGAGACTCAAATATCCTGTCAAAACACCCCTGGTTGCATGCCACGCAATGATAGATAAGGTTGCAATTCCCTATTCTTGCCTTCTCAGGGAGGTACGGATCTGCGATAAGGGCCCTTGCCATGGTCACGAGGTCCGCCTCCCCGTTCCTTAATATCTCTTCACCAATGCAGGGATCATTTATCCGATTGCTGGCAAGCACAGGGGTCGAAACAGCCAACTTGATGCCCTGGGCGAGGTAGACATAGGCCCGTCGCGGGACGGACATAGTCAACTGGGGGACGCGTGTCTCGTGCCACCCTCCGGTTATGTCAAATAGATCTATGCCGACCTTTTCCAACTCCCGGGCAAAGATCCTCGTCTCTCTATTGGTGTTTCCCCCCTTCATGAAGTCATTGCCCGCCAGGCGCATGATGACGGGATAATCCTTTCCGACCGACTTTCGAACCTTTTCCGCGGTTTCCAGGCCGAACCGCATCCGGTTCTCAAAAGATCCGCCGTATCCATCCTCCCGCAGATTCGTCAACGGGGATAGAAACTGGCTGATAAGGTACCCCGCACTGCCCAGGATCTCCACGGCGTCAAATCCCGAAAACTTTGCACGAACAGCGGCCTCTGCGAACCTGTCCTGCACTATAGGGATCTCGTCCAGCTCAAGGGCCCTCGGCGTTTCACCGGTGAAGGTTGACCTCACGCTAGACGCTGAAATAGGTTTTTGACCGCCTATCATGGAGGAATGGACATAACGGCCTGCCTGGTAGAGCTGGGCCGCTATCTTGGCACCCTCGCCCTTTACCTCATCGGTCAATCTTCTGAGCCCTGGAATATAACGGTCATGATCAATGCGTATCATGCCCGACATGCTACCCTGCTCATCTATGGGACAGCCTCCGACAATAATAAGTCCGACTCCCCCCCTCGCCCTCAGGGCATAAAAATCCACCAGCCTGTCCGTCACAAATCCCTCCGGCGTGTAACCCAGATGCATGGCCGTCATGACGATCCGGTTTTTCAACTCCATGCCGTTAATCTTAATCGTTGAAAACAGATTGGAGAATTCCATCTTTTTGACCTTCATTCTAAGGACTGAGATTTTAACTGATATTTTAAGGGGACATATATATTAAGGGCCGCATAAATACAATAAAAAGCTTGGTCGTCACATATCGTTTAAATTTGCCAGCGCATCCATATTCGAGATGGGTCTCGCATTGAATGGTCGTTTATTACCGTCTAATGAGTCCGGGGAGACCCGCACACGCACCATAACACAACGAGATTCCCAGCGATTGGACAGTGACTCCGTCAGCCTTATGGTCAATTTTTACGGCACAGGCGAACTAGCCTATGAATTTGATGAATTTAAACGTCTTGTTAACAAATGAGGGGATAAGATATTATGATTATGTAACTTTTTTAGCGAATTAAATGTCTTATAATAGGATTGTTTAATGAAAGGCGCATGAATTATTAAGAAATGCCTTTTCGTTTGCAATTAACAATTGACTATACTATAAAACTTCACATTTTTATCCCGGGAAAAGTTACAATAGCCGGAAACAAAACCTTTATTTTTTTTAAAAATGAAGGGCCAGGATATATGGTCAATGATCCCCTCTCTGACTGACAGGCCTTTTGTACATGAGGACAACATGGATGCCATAACCGTTCATGAGCAGGTGGGTTTACAGTACAGGTCCGACATCCAGCAGGCCAGGTTCCGCATGAAAAAGGGCGAACTCGATGTCCAGCAGACTAAAAACGGCCTGTTGCCGCGCCTGGACTTTTTCCTGAACTTTGGGAAAACCACATATGCCAAATCCTTCAGTGATGCCATCCCTGAGCCTGGGAGCGACTATTATGATATGAGTGCGGGGTTAACATTTAAAATGCCCTTATCCAACCGCAAGGCAAATGCCAATTATGACAAGGCTGTAAGATCCATGGAACAGATGGAGATGTCCTGTAGCCAATATGGAGAAACTTGTGCAACTGGACGTCAGGTCTGCCTATATTGAAACCGTTAAATCAAGGCAGTTAATCGAGGCGACTAAGTCCACCCGTGAATTACAGCAGAAAAATATGGAGGCTGAGTTGTAAAAATTCCGCGTGGGGAAATCTACAAATTTCCTCGTCTTGCAGGCACAGCGCAATTTCACTGCTGCAAAGCTTGATGAATCAGGGGCCATTGTGGGTTACTTAAACGCCCTTATAGACCTTTACCAAATGGAAGGGACGCTCCTTGGGCGACGCGGCATTGAAAACCTCGCGGAGGATGAATGACAAGAAAACTCGACTTGACAGACAAATAATATTTTTCTATAATGCGTATTAAAAAAGAAACTTTTCGCCAACCTAATATCAACAATTCTTTATTACGATATTTTGCCTACAAACCTTTCAAGAATCATTGTAATCAGGAGGCATCAATGGAGCGATTACACTTGATAACAGCAATGGCAATAGTATGTTGCGGGTTATTATTCTCTGCTGATGTACAAGCGGAAAGTCAGACCGAGAAATACCTTGGCGAGCGGAAGATGTGCCTCGACGTGGTCCAGATCAAAGAATCACTAGTTCTGGATAATCAATGCATTATATTTGAGACTTACGGAGGCACCTTCTATTTAAACCGCCTTCCCGTGCTCTGCAACGGCCTCAAAATCTCGGGCGGCTTCTCCTATGAAACCCATTTCGATAAGCTCTGCAAACAGGATGCGATCACAGTACTGGAGCCCGGCTCAGCCCCAGGCGACATCTGCATGATAGGCGAGTTTGTGCGCTTCAAACAGAAGGGCACGCTGAGTGATATCAGAAAGCTTCTGGAAGATGGGCTTTTAGACGATCTGATCAAAGAGGGCGCCTTTGAAGAAGTCTTCCCTGCGAAGGAATAATTCACATAATAGCAGAAGGATGTATCAATGGAAGCCTCAAATGATATCTATACGGTCTCCTTTATTGATATACGGTGCACGGCATATGGGTCAGGGTATGGCGCAATAGCTTCGCCCAGGCCTGCCTAAAGGTCTAGGATGTTAGGAAACGTGGACAGAAATAAACTGGATGGGCATAAAGTCTTTAACTGATCGGTTTTAACTAAAACGATGAGGTGTTAGGGTGTTATTCCTGACACCTCTTTTTTTTAGCAAACCATGGAATCATCATTCATTTTTCCATTCGGCTTTTCTCTTTTCAAGAAATGCCTTCAAGCCTTCATGGGCGTCATGGGTCTTCATAAGCTCGTTAAGGTAGACATCCTCAATCAGCCGAAGAGAAGGCTCCAGATCATCCTTTAGTCCAGACATCATGGCCTTTTTTGTCAGCCTCAGGACCGCCGAACTCAGTTTCATATATGGTTTCAGAAATATCTCTGTCTCTTTTTCAAGTTCCTCTTCTTTTACTACCTTATTGATTAAACCAAGGTTCAATGCCTCTTGAGCTGATATGATTTTCCCTGAAAATATCAGTTCAGCCGCAGCCTTCCTCCCGATAATCCGAGGCATGATCTGCGCGGCAATTGGGGGAAATACCCCGACCTGGATCTCCGGCTGCCCGAATTTCGCGCCTTCGGATGCCAAAACCAGATCACAGAATATTGCCAGCTCACACCCGCCTCCCAGGCATGAGCCGTAGACGGAGGCCACTGTCAGGACCCCCAGTTTATCCATGCGCCGGAACATGCCGTGGAAGACCTCAATCATTTTTGATGCCAGTCCGCCCATATGCTCGCCCACGTCCACACCGGCGGAAAAACATTTTCCTTTGGCTTTAAAAAGCACGACCTTCAATCCCTTATCACCCTGCCATGAATCAAGGGCGTTATTGATCTCTTCCATCATGGCAATGTTTAAGACATTGACCGGCGGCCTGTTAAGGGTGATGGTGCCAAGTCCGTTTTCAAGGGAAACCTCGATATCTTTATAGGTCATATTAACACTCCTTTCATTTTCCAGATTAAAAAGGCAGGCGGGCCTTTCAACCCTGCCTGCCTATATTAACCTATCTTCCTTACGTTAATCTATTCTTTCGGCTTCCCCATGACTTCAGCAAACATATCCATATCCCAGCCCTTGCACTCCGCGATGTTCTGCCGGAATTTAATGAAGTCTATGGTATCCATGCCCGTGATCTTCTTTGTATTGAAGGCCCCGAATCCCAGGAAGGCCTCCCCGCCCATATTCGCGGCAAGCCAGTGTCTGTGGAAATTCTTCATGGTATCCCAGAAGAATTTCTTCTTCTGCCTGATGCTGTCAATGGACTCGATCAGGCAGCCCGGGAACAGGTTGGCGAATGTCCAGACGATCTTGTCCACTTCCTTGTCCAGGAGTTCGAAATCCGCATTGTCCTGATGCTGCTTTACAAACTCACGGGCCTGTTTTGCCTCATCCCCGGTCTTGTATTCGCCGTAAACGATCTCGCCGTCTTCGAATATTTTCAGTGATTATCTGTGGATTGCGGACCCATTTCCCGTCCACCTTCAAAACCGGGACAACCTTGCTGATCAGGTTCTTTGCCTTCATCTTATAGGCAGACCACATCTCGCAGGAGACGCAGTTCCACATGGCGTCTTCTATGCTCAGATACCAGGGCAGGAAATCGGATGCCCCGCCCACGGGGGCCGAGCCGTGCCTTGGGCCGGCCTGCCCGAAGATGGCCAGGTCTGAAGATATGGCGAGGTCGCAGGCCATGCCGATCTCCTGACCGCCTGCCACCCTCATCCCGTTTACCCTGCAGATAACCGGTTTCTTGCACATAAGGATTGAATCGACCATCCCGTTAAAGAGTTCCATGTACTGGCCGTATTCATCCGGTCTCCTGCTGTAATACTCGCTGTATTCCTTGGTATTGCCGCCGGTGCAGAATGCATAGGGCCCTGTTCCGGTGAAAACGACGGCTACGACGCTTCTGTCCAGCGGACGCGTTTTCAAAACCGGCTATTACGCCCTTTACCATCTCCGTTGTGTAGGAATTATACTGCTTCGGGTTATTTAGGCTGATCCAGGACACGTATAAAGCCCTTTCAACTACTTTTCCCTTCGGTCCTTCAGGGGCCTTTTTTCATAAACCACGCAGGGAGCTTCCGTTCCCCAGTGATATCAGTATGCAGCGCATGATCTTTTGTTCATCTTCCCTCGGCATCCATTCTAAAGCCATAATTTCCTCCTTTCAATATTCATATTAAAATGACACGTTTGTTAAAGAACCTGTTCGACAAAATGGCATTCATAAAAGCCAGACTTCACGATCAAAAATCAGGTGTCAAAACTATCCGTTTCATGGGCGGAGTCTTGTGGGCCTCGGCGAATGTGGCGGCAATACTGCTCATGGGCCGTGTTTCCACAAACTGCTTCAATGTTGATCTTGCCCTTGAGTACCATATCCAGCACGATGGGATAGTACTCAGGCAGACATCCCCATGTGCCGATGATCTCCGCATCAAAGGCCATGAGACGGCCTATGGCGTATTCGGTCTTTGCAAGACCGAATCCTACCACTATCAGCTTCCCTGTAAAACCGAGCAAGGTCAAGGCGATCTCCTGACCCGGTTTGACGCCTGTTACCTCAAATATCTTCCAGCCGGTATTGGGGAGTCCGTTATCTTTACATATACCCCTGAACTCCTTGGAGACATCCCCGGCCTCTTTTCCGGTGGAATTGATGACAAAATCAGCGCCGAATTTAAGGGCCCTCTCAAGCTTTTCCTGGCTTCTGGCAATACCGATGACCGTTTTTGCTCCCAGGGCCTTGGCCATCTGTCCCATATATTGCCCCACGCCGCCTGTTATCCCGATGATAACTACATTATCGCCTGGTTGGAGATCCGCTCTTTTTGCCGCCTGATAAGGTGTGGTCGCCGCATCGGCCACAACGGCCAGATGAGAGAGGGGTATATCCCCGCGGCCTTTCACTTCACAAAGATCGATGCTCGGAACCGGTATATGGCTGGAAAAGCCGCCGTAAAGCCCTATGCTGTTGCCCGGCATCTTCTGATTAAGACACCTGTTGCCGCGCCCCGTCTTACAAAGGATACACTGCCTGCAGGGCATAACCGCCGGGATAATAACCTCTTTGCCGATAAAGGCGCTATCTCCCGCAACTACCGTCCCTGAAATTTCGTGCCCTAGGGTCAGGGGCGGTTTTGAAACTGTGGGAACACCGTCATAAAAATATCCCAGGTCCGTGTGGCATACTCCACAGCCGGCGATCTTCCACAAGGACTTCGCCGGGCTTTAGATCCGGGACCGGGATCTCCGTCTTTTCAAGCCTGCCCGGTTTGGTCTCTTTTGTCTCCTTATTAAAGATTGTTGGTTGAACCATCTGCCAAGTCTGTATCTTTTTAGGTATTGCTGCCATAATTTCTCCCCTCCTGAGAAGATTTAAATGTTTACACCATATATCATGTCAATAAAAATATATTAACGCCCCTAAATCATGCCGTAACCACCATCAACACAAAAGACCTGTCCGGTTATATAATTGCTCTCATCGGAGGCCAGAAACACAAAGGCGGGTGAGATATCGTCGGGTTCGGCAAATCGTTTTAAAAGGATCCTGTTCATATATATCTCTTTAAGCTTTTCATCCGTTCGTATCTTTTCGGTCATATCGGTAGCCACAATTCCCAAGGATATGACATTCGCGCAGATATTATACTGGGCCAGTTCCCTGGCTATCGACTTTGTCATACTGAGTACCCCGCCCTTGGCGGCGCTGTAGTTTATCTGTCCCACCGTCCCCACCAGACCCGCAACAGATGTCACATTGATTATCTTTCCGCTCTTCTGTTCCTTCATATGCCTGGCGACCGCCTGCGAGCAAAGAAAGGCGCCTTTTAGATGTATATCCAGCACCTGATCCCATTCCTCTTCGGTCATTCTCATCATCATGGCAGGTCTGGTAAAACCGGCGTTGTTTACAAGGACATCAATCCTGCCGAATTCGTCGATGGCTGCCTTAACAAGCATTTCCACCTCTTCTTTTTTTGCCACATCCGCCCTTACGGCTATAGCCCTCATCCCAAAGCCCTGAATTTTTTTAACCACTTCATCCGCTGCTTTCTGACTGGATGAATAATTTACTACAACGCTCGCACCCTTCTCTCCATAGGCCTCTGCTATAGCCCTTCCAACGCCACGACTACTGCCAGTTACTATTGCTACCTTATCCTTAAGTCTCATAATATCTATTCCCTAATTAATATCTAACAAATAATAATTAGCACCCATCCTTAGATTAAACTTCTTTGTACTCTTAATACTTATCTCACACCTGATCGCTCAATCTGGATATTGTTGATTTCCGGATGGACATTCATTTAAGCTGTATTGTATATAATGTAATCACATTGTAGCCAAAACATAATTATAAAAACTTCACCTCATGTCAAGCAAAATTGAAAAAAATATCGGGATTTAAGGCCGGACAATTTAACAGCATCATCCTATTTCTGATATTATAAAACTCTAGTTCTTTAAATTATATGTCTTTATAGGGGCATAACAGCTTCTTTATCCTGATATTTTACCGTGTAATTAGATTTGGTTGAATAAAATTATTCTTTTATGTAACTGTTTATTAAATGTGATAATATTCCTACTTAAGGTTCTTCTCCCATTTAATTGAGAGAAAGTGGTCCAGGATTCGAGGGAGAAGATGATCCTTACTTAATATATTATAAATCTATCCAAATTTAAACATCAAGCTGACAATAGACATTACTTTGAGCGGATGAAAAAATTCTTATATCTATACTTGATATTTTTCCTGTTTCTTTCTTCCTGTGCGAGGGAAAGGGACTATATCAGAATTCCGCCTCCTGAAGAAAGGGCGGAGGATATTACCGGCTTCTATGTCGTTAATGGAGAACGTTATTATCCTTTACCGGACTCCCTAGGCTTTATTGAGACAGGCAAGGCATCATGGTATGGAGAGGATTTCCATGGCCGCGCCACGTCCAGCGGCGAAATATTCGACATGTATAAGAAGACGGCAGCCCATAAAACTCTCCCTATCGGAACCTATGTAAAGGTGATAAATCTTGAAAACAATGAGTCCACAATCGTGCGTATCAATGATCGCGGCCCATTTGTAAAGGGGAGGATTATTGATCTCTCCTACGGCGCGGCAAAAGAAATACATATGTCTGTTCCAGGGTCGGCGGATGTAAAAATCATTGCCATGGGTAAAGAAATCGGGGAATTGAAGTCGGAAGACGGATCAATTCCCCTGTTAGATATTAAAGATTTTGAAACCGGGGAATTTACCGTTCAGGTAGGAGCTTTTAAGGATAAAAATAATGCCCTTAACCTTGCTGAACGCTTAATGGTCATTTTTGATTATGTCAATATCATGGAATATATTGATAAAGATAAACAGATATTCTTCAGGCTACATGTGTCCAAATCAACTACATTGGCCAAGGCAGGGGAGATTGAAAAAAGATTGGAGGATATGGGATTTACCGAGGCCTTTATTGTGAGGATTTAGGTCTTGAATTTATATTCTTTCGAAGGACACCGGAGGACTTAAAAACAACCACCCTCCTCGCCCTTAAGCGGAGGTCCTCCGTGGTCTGGGGATTTCGCCCCCGCCTCTCATTCTTTTCTTTTACCACAAACTTGCCAAACCCGCTGATGAGGAGGTCTTCGCTTCTTTCAAGGGTTGCCTTAATGATCTCAAAAAGATTCTCCACAACCGAACGGGACATTGTCTTGCTGAACCCGACATGATTATAGATATTGTTAATTACCTTCTCTTTGGTCACAGACATTCCTTGTCCTCCTCTCTTGTCATTTCAGGTTGTTCCCAAATTTATCGTATTTTAATAATGAATTATGCCCTTTATACTGTCAAGATTTTTAATAACCATATTTCTCTTTCAATTTTTTACAAACGATGGGGGGCACGAGCCCATCAATTTTTCCGCCCAGACTGGCAGCCTCTTTTATTATTGTGGAGCTGATATAAAACCACTTGTAATCCGTCATCAGAAATATGGATTGAACATCCCTATTCAGCTTTCTATTCATAAGTGCCAACTGAAACTCAAATTCAAAATCGGATAATGCCCTGAGGCCTCTTATGATGACATTTGATCCTTTTTTTACAGCATAATCAACCAGCAAACCTTCAAAGGAGTCAATCTCGACATTGGGTCTGTCTTTTAAGATCTCCTCTATCATGGCTTTCCTTTCCTCCAGGGAGAAAAGCGGGGTCTTTTTTGGATTGATCAGGATGGCAATGATCAGTTTATCAAATATCTTCAGTGCCCTGTTTAAAATACTCAAATGGCCATTAGTTAATGGATCAAAGGTCCCCGGATAGATCGCTATTCTATTATCCATTTATAGATCCTCTCTATTATACATATCAATTTTAGTTTCACCGTAGATCCTGGTATCAAACAGGCAGAGCTTCCCCATTCTGACCGGCAATTTATTATCTTTTAGTGATTCGGCTACCACAATCGCAGATGATGCCAGAATTTCTCCCTCGGAAATCCTCTTCAATATAGGCGGTATGTAATCTTTGCCATATGGGGGATCAATAAACACAAGGTCTATGTCCTTTTGAAAAAACCGGTGTTCAAAAGGCAGCCCCCTCATAATATCCCTTTTCAGGACAGCTCCCGAACTCACAAATCCGCATAATCTCAGGTTTTTCTTTATAGTTTTTATCGATAGATATGAATTATCGATAAATAAGGCACATAAAGCTCCCCTGCTGAGTGCCTCAATACCCAAACTGCCTGTGCCTGCGAAAAGATCAAGGACCTTTAGGCCGGTTATATCCTGACCTAATAGATTAAATATGGCTTCCCTTACCTTACCGGAAGTGGGCCGTATATTCAGGCCTTTTATGGATGCCAGAAGCCGGCCCTTTGACATGCCTCCCGTAACTTTCATAACCCATTACCTGGTTATCTCCTGATCACTCAAGTCTTTTAAATCATTTTCACCCTTGCCTTCCGGTGTAACAGCATCTAAAAAATCCTTTCCCATGTAGCGCTTACTGCGGAAAAGATAAACGGAAATTACTGGGCCTGACAGGATGTAGAGAAGCAGTATAAGGAAAAGAAGTACATTCGGTTTATAAGCTATAACAATAAAAATTAATATAACCGCCACAAGCACGTTAAAGGGCTTCTGGTTTCTTATGTTGAATTCCTTAAAACTCATATACCTAAGGGAGCTGACCATCAAAAAGGATAATACATAGATTATTACGATTGATATTATATGCTTACTTTCGGAAAAGCCATTGATGGTACTTTCATATAGTATTAAAGAGGCAAAAAAGCATGCCGCGGCAGGGATGGGCAAACCTTTAAAATAAGAGGTCTGCTCACTGTTTTTTTCTACATTAAACCTTGCGAGCCTTAAGGCCCCGCATATAACGTACATAAACGCTGCCAGCCAGCCCAGGCGGCCAAATGGTTTCAATGCCCATAAAAAGGCCAACATAGCTGGAGCTACGCCGAATGACACTAGGTCGGAGAGAGAATCATATTCTGTTCCAAAATAACTCGTTGTCTTTGTGAAACGCGCGATTCTGCCATCAAGTCCATCAAATACCGCTGCAATAATAATAGCGATAGCCGCCGCCTCATACCGCCCTTGTATGGATGAGATCATTGCGTAAAATCCGCTGAAAAGGCTCGCGGAGGTAAACAGATTTGGCAGTATAAAGATACCCTTTCCACCCGTTTTTCTGGATCTCTTTTTTCGTTTTTGTCTCATGGCAAATATCCTATTATTGTCTCCCCCGCCTTTACTCTATCCCGAGGTTTAATAACGATCCGGCTCTCGGAGGGAATGTAAATATCCAGCCTTGATCCGAACCTGATAAGCCCACACCTCTGTCCTGCTTTAACATAATCCCGCTCGTTTATCCAACATACGATTCGCCTGGCAATTAATCCTGCAATCTGGATAAAAATGATCCTATGTCCTTTATCGGTCTCAAGCGTAATCCTGTTGTTTTCATTCTGTTCCGAGGCCTTATCCAAGTTGGCGGAAAAGAATTTACCAGGATTATAAACGATCTCCAAGATTCTCCCCTTCGTGGGGATACGATTCACATGTACATCAAAAATAGACATAAAGATACTTATCTTTATTACGGTTTTACCCTGAGGACTATTGCTGTCGTTGAAGTGCCGGACAGCCAGTATCCTACCATCAGCGGGACTTAAAACAGCATTTTCCGGAGCATCGTTTGTGCGTTCCGGATCCCTGAAAAAACATATTGTAAAGAGGGTCATGCCCCCCATCAGGACGGCAGCGGACAAAAATCCCGCGGAAAAAAAGATAACTGAAATAATTAAACCCGACAGGACGAAGATCAAGCCGTCCCTTGCAATAAGTAACCTGTTTTCTATTTGAGTCCTCTGTCTTCTGGATGATGCCATAATATTAAATCAAATTTCTTTGCAACACTATAGCTTTCCGCTATTACATTTCCTGAAATTTGTATCACTTATTAAATCTTCAGAAAGTAATAATATTATTTATTAAAAAAGCCTTTGTCAACGCCCTTATTCCTAACTGTAGTGAACGACTTAAATAACTAGGCATCTTGACCATCGTGATTACCATATATGTCCGCTTTCAAAAACATGGCTACTTATTTATGACGTTCACTATGGGAAGAGACCTGTTTCCCAGCGATGACCGGAAAAGGGTTGGGTCTGATATCAGGAGGTCTCATATAGGTAGGTACCAGATCTCGAATATCATCAAAATCATTATTAAGAAACCTTTTCAGGCCTAGAGCAGCAACAGCAGAGGCCCTTATGTTCCACAGATGGGGTGGTGCAAGAAATGCATTTTCTCCAATAAGATCCTTGATGGAATCTCCTTGCTCATTGAAATCATTCCCTATAAAAAGCGTGGGACTGTCAATTATAGCGCCCAGATCCTTTAATCTTAAAGACGTATCCTCCATGATTCTTATCACCCTGTGTTCATGGTCTGACCTGAAAAGGGCAGCAAAGATCTCCCCTATCCTTGAAGATATCATAGCGCATAGGATATAAGTCTGTATAAGGCAGTTGACCTGCCATAGCTTCCAGGCTGGACACCCCGATTAGGGGTATCTTGAGGCCATAGGCAATACCCTTTGCGACAGATAGTCCTACCCTTAGTCCGGTAAAGCTTCCGGGCCCTATCGCCACAATAATCGCTCTTAAATCTCCGATCTTAGATCCGGTGGACTCAAACAGGGAATGAACGGCCGGCATGAAAGCCCTGAAATTTCTCCTGCCAGGAGAGATCAGATATTCTTCTATTAAAATCCCACCCTCTTCTATGAGGGCTATACTGAACTGAGGAGTTGAAGTATTAATAGCAAATATCATGGTTTCTATTGGAATAGCCTAAAAATATCATTGTAGAATACTATCATCATCAGGATAATAAGGATGGACAGCCCGATCTTTTGCGCCAATTCACGCTTTTTGATGCTTATGGGTCTGCCTAAGACCAGCTCAATAAACAGAAAAATAATCACGCCACCATCAAGTATCGGAATAGGAAAGAGATTTAATATCCCCAAATTGATGCTTATAATAGCCATAAAGGGAATAAGGTTGATAAAGCTTTCCTCAGCCAGCTCGCCCTGTCAATTGTCCTATCATGATAGGGCCACCCATGGTCTTTATTGAAACAACTCCCTGAAATAGTTTTATCAACAACCATGCAAGTCAATTTGATCCATTTCCATGTCTCCGTAAAACTCTCCTTGATTGCCTGCCATGTCCCCAGATCTATCGTCTCATATTTTCCGGCAGCCACAATACCTATCTGGGCGGATCTGATCTCTTCCCCGAATTCATTTTTTGACAATACCTTCTTCAGGCGTTATCGTCACGCTAAAAACCTTATCAGCCCTCCGGACCGTAAGCATAATAGGCTCGTACTGGTCCTGAATCAGTCCTTTGAGATCCTCCCAACTATCAATTGCCAAGCCCTGAACTGACACGACAACGTCCCCTGCCTTCAGACCCGCTCTATCGGCGGGGGAGTCGGCCTTTACCTGGCCGATCTCAGCGGTCATTATATAATTTCCGGTAAATAAGAGACATACCGCAGAATAGAAACAACGCCAGGATGAGATTAAATACAGGTCCCGCAGCCACGATAGCGATCCTTTTTAAGGCATGCTGATTGTTAAAGGCCCTTTTCGCTTCTTCAGGCGAGAGGTTATTTGAATCTTCATCCCCCTCATCTTCTCCAAGCATCTTAACAAACCCGCCTAACGGGATATATCTTATGGAATATTCTGTCTCACCGACCTCTTTCCCCGCTATTTTTGGACCGAAACCTAATGCAAACTTAAGGACCTTGACTCCAAAATACTTGGCTGTCATGAAATGCCCCAACTCGTGGAAGAAAATCATGACTCCCAACACAACAACAAAAGGGAGCAGATAATATAGTACGATATGCCCGGCATTCTGAAAAAAGTCTAAAATAATATACATTTATTAAACCGCCTCCTCCATCTAATTTCCCAAATTGAGCAACACCTTTTCAGCGGTCTCTTTTGCCCATCTATCCGCTTCAATAACCCCTTCTATATTGTATATGGAAAAGGTCTCATGTATCTCCATAGTCTTTTCTATAAGAATTGGAATCTGGAGAAATCCTATCTTGCCCTGAAGGAAAGATTCAACGGCTACCTCATTGGCCCCGTTCAAGACCGCCGGCATACTTTCACCGATTTCGGATGCCTCAATCGCAAGGGCAAGGCATTTGAACCTTTCCATGTCAGGCTTTTGAAAAGTAAGTGCGCCTATCTCCTCAAGCCTTAACGAAGGAAGATTCGTTTCCATATGACGAGGATATGAAAGGGCGTAAGAAATAGGAGTTATCATATCCGGAATCCCCATCTGTGCTATTATTGAACCGTCCCTGTATTCAACCATGGAATGAATGATGCTCTCCGGATGAATGACAATGTCTATTTGATCAGTATTAAGGTCGAAAAGCCATTTGGCCTCGATTGCCTCAAGCCCTTTATTCATAAGGGTAGCCGAATCAATAGTAACTTTCTTGCCCATATCCCAGTTGGGATGTCTAAGCGCCTCTTCGGGTGTAGTTCTCTCTAGTTTCTCCCTGGGCACCTCCCTGAAAGGACCGCCTGAGGCAGTAAGAATAATGCGCTTAAGATCTTCCCTCTGATGACCCTGAAGGGCCTGAAAAATGGCGCTATGTTCACTATCAATAGGCAATATAGTGACATCCCTGTCTTTCGCATGGCGCATAATAACATGGCCGGCCATAACCATCGTCTCCTTATTAGCCAGGGCAATATCCTTTCCGGCCTCAATCGCCGCATAGGTAGGGATCAGACCCGCAGACCCGCTCATCGCGGAGATTACCGTATCTACTTCCTCAAGAGCGGCAAGTTGAACAAAACCTTCCACTCCGGCCAGGACCTCCGTTTTCGAATGGCCCCTGAGCCTATCTCTAAAATATCTGCCAAACTCTCTTCTGAAACAGCTACTGCTATAGGTTGAAACTGGATTATCTGTTTCATTAGAAGCCCGATATTCCTGCCGGCAGTCAAGGCCAAGACCTTGTATTCTTCAGGATTGGACTCAATTACCTTGAGGGCGTTTGAACCGATAGAGCCGGTGGAACCCAATATGGCAATCTTTTTCATATTTAAAAAATAATTTCCCTGAAATATTGGATCGTCTTTTTCAATCCATCCTCAATAGCAACCTTAGGTTCCCAGCCAAGCCTTTCCCTGGCAAGGGTTATATCAGGTCTGCGCCTTCTGGGATCATCCGAGCGGCAAAGGATGAAAGGCTATTTGCGACCTGGATTTTGTAAGCCTTATAATAAATTCAGCTAATTCATTGATAGCTGTTTTCAATAGGATTCCCCAAATTCACAGGGCCAATAAAATCATCCGGCCCTTCCATCATTTTCATTATCCCGTCAATCATATCATCAACATAACAGAATGACCTTGTCTGACTTCCGTCCCCGAAAATGGTGATAGTCTCATCTTTCAGTGCCTGAACAATAAAATTACTAACCACCCTTCCGTCGTTTGGATGCATTCGAGGACCATAAGTATTAAAAATACGAACAATCCTTATGTCCACATGATTCTGTCTGTAATAATCGAAAAAGAGTGTCTCCGCACACCGCTTGCCTTCATCATAACACGACCTTAGACCTATGGTGTTAACATTTCCCCAGTAATCCTCCCTTTGAGGGTGAACGGTCGGGTCGCCGTATATTTCGCTTGTCGAGGCCTGTAATATCCTTGCCTTCACCCTCTTGGCAAGGCCCAGCATGTTAATGGCACCCATAACACTGGTCTTTGTTGTTTTTACAGGGTTATACTGATAGTGTATAGGCGATGCTGGACATGCCAGATTATATATCCTATCCACTTCCAGTAAAATAGGATTGACAAGGTCATGTCGAATAACCTCGAAATGCCTGTTATCAATAAGGTGAGAGATGTTTCGTTTCTGGCCCGTAAAATAGTTGTCAAGGCAGATCGTGTAGTTACCGGCATCAAGCAGCCTTTCACAAAGATGGGAACCCAAGAAACCTGCTCCCCCTGTAACCAAAACTCTGACTCTGTCATGCAGATTAAGCGCCATTGCCGAACCCCTGTAAATTAATAAACATATCGTTCTTCCTTAACATCATTCGTTCTTAATATGGATATCGCGGAATCCCATATAAAACTGCATCCCTTCTTATGGTTGCCCGGTCAGGATTTTGCATCTAATATGCACCGATTATAGATATCTTCACATTGTCTCGAAATATCCGTATTTACACTTCTGAACATCACTAAATATCTTTAAATCGTCCAGGTTAAATAAATATAAAGCACAGGTATTGAAAACAGTAACGCATCTATCCTGTCCAGCAGCCCTCCGTGCCCCGGGAGTATCCTTCCCGAATCTTTGATCCCGTATATCCTTTTTAACATAGATTCGACAAGATCGCCAATCTGCGCCATTACGGAAAGCAGGAGGACAAGGATGAAGATATCCAGCATTAGTCCATGAATCTTGGAAAAATACAAAAAAATTGCGGCTGCTATAAAACTGCTTATCAATCCCCCTACAGCGCCCTCCCAGGTCTTGTTGGGGCTGACTGACTCATAAAGCTTATGCCTGCCAAACAACCTCCCAGAATAAAATGCGCCGGTATCATTTGTAAATATAACGATCAATAGGAAGAAGATCCATATATTCCCCTCTGGCCTCATATCTATCAAAATCAGCATCGCAAGGGGAAGGCATATGTATATTGGCCCTAAGACCGCCCTTCCCATATCGGCTATCCATTGCTCATCGGGCACCGGGTGGGTCAGCATATAGAAGGTCATGGGGACAATTGCCCACAGCGCAATTATTACCGGAGTAAGCAAGACCTGCTTTACGGCAAATATAACGAAACAGCAAAAGGGCAATAAAATAGCTGAACCATTGAACAACTTTGGGTAGACGTGACGGGGCCATCCAGTAAAACTCGGCTAGAGCTATGATGGCCGCAACAAAAAGAAATAGATAAAAAAGCCATCGCGGTCCCACCCATATCATGTAAATCAGAAAAGGTGCGGCGATTATGCCGGTAAGCCATCTTTTCATGTGCATGTAAACGCCCTTGTTCCATCCTGCTACTCCCCTGCGGACCCAAACCTCCTTTCCCTTTTCTGAAATTCCTCAATCGCCAGAAGATATTCCTCTTTTCGGAAATCAGGCCACAGGACAGGAGTAATATAGATCTCTGTGTATGCGATCTGCCATAATAAAAAGTTACTCACCCTATATTCACCGCTTGTCCTTATGAGCAGGTCCGGATCAGGCATCCCTGCCGTGTCAAGAGAATTAGAGATAAGTTCCTCCGTAATCTCCTCCATAGGAAGATTGCCAAACTTGACCTTTTCGACGATCTTCCGGACAGATCGGGATATCTCCTGTCTCCCCCCATAACTAAGCGCGAGGGTAAGTATCATATCGCTATTACGGGATGTTTTCTCAATGGTTTCATTAAGAATGCCCCGGACATCTTTAGGGATCTTTTCGATATTTCCGATGGTCTTAAATTGTATCCCGTTTCTCATCATTTCATCCAGTTCGCTTTTAAGAAATCGTTTCAAGATAATCATAAGGGCATCAATCTCATACTTCGGCCTTTTCCAGTTTTCCTCGGAAAAGGCATACAAAGTAAGCCACTTTATTCCAAGTTCTCTGCTTGCCCTTACGACGACTCTGACGGATTCCGTCCCCTCCTCATGTCCGCGAACCCTGTTCAACTGTTTTTTCCTAGCCCATCGCCCATTTCCATCCATGATTATGGCGATATGTCTTGGTATTCTATTAGGATCGATGTCAGGCATAATTGTATCTCTTGATTATCATCTTAATAATCGATTTCCAGTTAGAATTTTGCATACAAATTAAATGCATGTATGTCCCATAGGGGTCTCTTTTCAGAGGCGAAATCATACAGTGCCCGATATTTTGCATAACTCGTAGCAAAGGCGGGCGGAGGGCTTCCAGCCAATTAACCACAAAGGAGGAGTAGCTATCTACCCGGAACTTCGCCGCCCGCCTGTCGAAGATGCCGCTTGCGGTGATGACCTCCTTAGCTGATTCCTTGCATATTATTTCTTCGCCTCTAAAAAGAGACCCCTGCGAGACATTGTATACAATACATTTATATACAAAATTCTAACCGGAAATTTATACATTTTAATCCATTTAGTAACATATAGACAACAATAATCTGGCATAACTATTTATCATATATACAAGGGACGGTGTAATAGGGGGGACGGCTAATGAAGATATCCGAGACCTCCATTCCCCTATGCCTTTATCACAAGGCAAAACGGAGTTTAATTTAATGGGAGGAAATTTAGAATTCGATAATCTCTTTTTCTTTCTCGGCGGTTATTTCGTCAATCTTTTTAATAAAATCATCTGTTATCTTTTGTACTTCATCCTGCGACTTATGCATATCATCTTCTGATATCTCTTTCTTGTTCTTAAGCTCCTTAAACATTTCGTTTGCTTCACGTCTATGACTGCGTGTAGAAATCTTGGCATCTTCAGCGATCTTTCTGGCTAATTTTGCCAATTCCTTCCTCCGTTCTTCGGTTAAAGGGGGTATAGAGATCCGAATAATCTTTCCATCATTCATTGGGGTTAGCCCCAGTTCGGACTTGAGAATACTTTTCTCCACTTCCCCGATAATAGACTGGTCCCACGGCTTGATGGTAATTAACCTGCTTTCGGGAACGGAAAGCGAGGCAACCTGGTCCAAAGGCATGTGAGTCTCATAGCAATTTACCTTTATTCCATCAAGAAGGGCTGTTGAAGCCCTTCCGGTCCTTATTCTTACAAATTCTTTTTTTAGTGACTCTATGGAATTATTCATCTTCTGCCGTAATCCGGAAATTATCTCGTCTTTCATTATTCTTCCCCCGAGATTAAGGTGCCTACTTTCTGTCCTGTAATAACCTTTAGTATATTCTCCCTTTGCCTGAGGTTGAATACTATGATAGGCAAACCTTGACCCATGGCCAGGGTCACAGCCGTCATATCCATTACCTTAAGTCCCTTTTCAATATAATCCCTATAGGTCAATTTCACAAATGGCTTTATTAAAGGATCTTTTCCCGGATCTGACTCATAGACCCCATTAACCTTCGTTGCCTTTAAAAGGACCTCCGCCTCGATCTCCGTAGCCCTCAAAACCGCCGCAGTATCAGTACTGAAAAAAGGATTGCCTGTACCAGCCCCGAAAATAACAATCCGTCCTTTTTTGATGTGGCTGATGGCCCTCTTCCTTATGAAAGGTTCAGCTATCTTATTCATATCGATAGCTGACATGATCCGAGTCTCGGATCCGAGATTATTCAAAGCCTCCCCCAGGGCAAGGGCATTAATAACCGTCGCCAACATCCCCATATGATCCGCCGGGGCTCGTCCCATACCATATTCGGACGAGTTCAGCCCTCGGAATATATTGCCTCCTCCTATCACAATAGCCGTCTCAACACCCCTAGAATGAACCTCATGAATTTCGCCCGCAATACCCTTAAGTACGTCGGGGTCAATACCGTAAGATTTATCACCCATCAGGGCTTCACCGCTCAATTTGAGCATAACGCGCTTGAAACGTATATCGTCATCCTTCATTAGATTCCCCCAGTTGAAAGCGGACGAACCTATTTATAACGATGTTCTCCCCTGTTTTTGCTATCAACTCATTTAGGAGATCCTGTATTGTTATATCAGGATTTTTAACATATTGCTGTTCCAGAAGAGAGGCCTCGGAAAAGAATTTTTTCATCTTTCCTTCAACAATCTTTTCAATTACCTTTTCCGGTTTTCCCGACTCCTTTGCCTGGCTTAAATAGATCGCCCTTTCCCTTTCCAATATCTCAGATGGTATGCCCTCCCGGTCAATAGCGACCGGGTTGGTGGCAGCGATATGCATTGCGATATTCTTGACAAACTCTGTAAAATCCGCTGTCTTTGCTGAAAAATCAGTCTCACAGTTTACCTCTACAAGTACTCCTATCTTGCCTCCGGCATGGATATAGGATTGGACCTGGCCCTCAGAGGTAGATCGACCTTGCCTCTTTTTAGCGGTTGCGATTCCTTTTTTTCTTAGGTAATCGATAGCCTGCTCGATATCACCTTCGCATTCCTTAAGCGCCATTTTACAGTCCATGATCCCGACGCCGGTCTTTTCTCTCAAGTCCTTTATTAATGATGCTGAAATTTCCAATTTATTACTCCTCCATCATGTCTTCCTCTATTTCTTCCTCTTCTTCTTTCTTCCTTTTTTGAGATAATGATTACTTCCGGGCCTTTCTTTCCCTCTTCAGTAAGCGCCGGCTGATCGTATTTATTGACCTCCATCTCTTTAGTTTTCATCGTCTCCGCATCATCCCTAAGTCTTTCTTCCGCTAAATTATGACCCGCGATGCAGGCATCGGCGATCTTTGAACAGATCAACTTTATGGACCTAATCGCATCATCATTACCCGGTATGATATAATCTATATCGTCAGGATCGCAATTAGTATCAGTAATCGCTATCACCGGTATCCCCATCTTTTTTACTTCCTTAACCGCGATGTGTTCTCTTTTCGGATCCACTATAAAGACGGCGCCCGGGAGTTCATCCATATCTTTTATTCCACCCAGATTTTTATCCAGTTTCGTTAACTCCTTCTCCATTTTCAATACTTCTTTTTTGGTATAACGATTTATCGATCCGTCCAATTTCATGCCCTCCAGTTCCTTCAGACGGGCGACACTTTTCCTTATTGTCTGGAAATTGGTCAGCGTTCCACCCAGCCACCTGTTAACAACATAAAACATGCCACAGCGTTCACTCTCCTCTATGATAGAATCATGACCTTGTTTTTTTGTTCCCACAAAAAGCACGGGATACCCTTCAGATACTGTACGGACTAGAAAATCATAGATCCCATCAAATAGACTGACTGTCTTTTGGAGGTCTATGATATGGATGCCGTTCCGTGATCCAAAGATATAGGGCTTCATCTTGGGATTCCAACGTTTTGTCTGGTGTCCAAAATGGACTCCAGCCTCCAACAATTCTTTCATATTTAACACTGATGTCATTCAATCCTCCTGTTATACGAGACCACCAAGGATCTCTTTCCCACGGTTATACCTCCGTTCAGGATCTTGCTTACTCCCTCATGGTGGGGGCACCGGGGCTAATCCTGAACGTGTGAACTAAAGATCTTGAAAGATCTTTGGCTATCCTGAAATAAATATGCTTTTAAAAATATAGGCAAAGAATATGAACATTATCAAAGTTTTTTTGCAAGAAAAAAAGTATTTTCAATTTTATTGACCTAATGTATGGCGTTTCATTATATATAGTGTATAATAAATTTCCAGTTAAACCCTGATCCCGTATCAAGGTATCATCGGTGAACTACTCTGGGTCTCTTATACTATAGTCAAAACCATAACTAATTAGTTATATTCGTAAAATCAGGCATACCGATGTCCCTGGATAGATATGGGAATGGCGATAATCAATAGAAACATCTCTCCTGAGGGTAAAACCATGGACAAAGACATAAAAGATGATCTTAAAAAACTGGCTAAAGAGACCGAGGTCAAACTGACCAAGTCTATCCTGAGATGGAGATATAAAAAGGAGGGGAAAACAATGCCTGATAAGGAGACCCTGGAACATAAATCCCGGCTTATAACCGACAGGGCCAATATGATATTATCCCGAAGGGGGAAAAATATCCTTAATGAGTTCAAAAAGGCATATCATGAAAGTAAGAAGCGGGGGGACAGCGGCGATTGAACGACTCAACCATATTAAATAAGATAAGAGATGAGCTTGACAGGAGAGAAGAGGAGAGGCTTTCACCATGGGCCTGTTTGAGTCTCAATGCATTGAGGAGAAAAGAGGAAGACAATATAATCAAGGGACACAGACAGAATTTCTCCCTTGACACAGACAGGATACTTCACTCTCTGGCTTATTCCAGGTATATCGATAAAACACAGGTCTTCTATCTTATAAAGAATGACCATATTACCCATCGCGTACTGCATGTCCAGCTAGTCTCAAAAATATCTCGAACCATAGGGCGGCTTCTCAGGCTTAACGAAGACCTGATTGAGGCCATATCCCTGGGGCATGATATCGGTCATTCTCCCTTTGGCCATGATGGAGAAAAATTTCTCTCGGAACTTTCACGGCATTACGGCCTGGGAAATTTTCTCCACAATTTACAGAGCGTCAGGGCATTGGAAAAGATTGAAAAAAAAGGCAAGGGCTGGAATCTGACCCTGCAGGTCTTAGACGGTATCTTATGTCATGACGGAGAACTTCACAGTCAGGCCCTGCATCCTGAAAGGGAAAAGGATTTCCAGAAGATCAATAAAGAGATCAAGGACAAAGAGGATAATCCATCCATCAATATTTATCCCATGACCTTGGAGGGCTGCGTTGTCAGAATGGCCGATACTATAAGCTATATAGGCAGGGATATTGAAGATGCCATCAGACTTGGACTGATAAAAAGAACTGATATCCCGGAATATTGCAGGCGTATCCTTGGCGAAACTAATGGGACAATTGTCTATACCCTGGTAGAGGACCTTGTGGCCAATAGTCTTAATAAACCCTATATATGTTTCAGCGAAGAGGTTGGCGACGCCCTCAATAAACTTAAGGAGTTTAACACAGAGAACATCTATACCAGTAATCTGCCATGGAAACAGACCCAAAAGATTGAAATTATGTTTAAGCTATTGTTCGAAAGATATTTTAATAACCTGGAAAAGGGGGATGAAACCTCCGATATTTACCGAGAATTTTTAGAGGGCATGTCTTCAGAATACATGGATAATACGCCCAATGCCGGTATTGTCCGTGATTTTATAGCCGGTATGACCGATGAATACTTTTTGGCCCAGTGCAGAAAACACCTTATTCCCCAGACAAAATTTGCGCTTTTCTAGTAAGCTTTACAACCTTGACAGATTTTTTAAAAAGGTTCATCTAAATAGTCCTTTCTAGCTATTAGCAGGATTCATCATAAGATGATAGATTCTTACATCACACGCCATAATCATGCGGGTTAAGGAATTTGGAGAATCGGACATCCTTGTCACATTTTTTACACCGGACACAGGCCGACTAAAGGGTGTGGCCAAAGGCGCACGAAGGAGCCGCAAGCGATTCGTTAATTGCCTTGATATCTTCAATCTTGTGAACCTTGAATATAGCCGCAAAAGAAAAAGTGACTTGCACCTTATCCATTCAGGCAAACTTATTGATGCCTATCCAGGTCTGAGGACGGACTTTACAAGCCTTTCAAAGGCAAGCTATATGATCGAACTCACTGAAATACTATTTCCATGGGAATTGTCTGACCCCAATATGTTTGAGATATTGAAAAAATCATTTCATCTCCTGTCCGAAGGGGGAAGGAGTGACCTGATATCTATTATATTCGAGGTTATGGCAATGTCACAGGGAGGCTACAGCATTAATCTTGAAAGATGTTGTGTATGTGGGCGTGTATACACCGGTGAGGGAACGGCGGTCTTTAAACCGGATAAAGGTGGTATTGCATGTATGAAATGTCAGCCAATTACAGTTATTAACCCCAAGATGAGTCCAGACACGATCAATATTACGCGTTTGATGCAATCAAAATCACTGATGATATTTGAACAATTAAACATCTCTGATGAGGCTATTTCTGAGATCAGGCCAGTCTTAAAACTACACAGGGAATATCACCTGGGCCGACAAATCAAAACCGCAAACTACCTAGAATAAAATAACACAAACCTCCGCCCGCCTGACAACATCCTTATGCCGGTTCCTTGCATATAATTTTTTCGCCTCTGAAAAGAAATCCCCGTGGGACATATATACATAAAATGTATCATGTAAAATTCTAACCGGAAATATACATTTATTATTCAGGACTTTTCGAAATATCCCCATGCCGGGTTCGTAATATTTTCAAAATCTTCGCTGTCAATCCATCATTGTCGAATGAAAACGACACTATTCCGCGCTGAACATCAAAATGTGTAAGATGACACTTATGCTGTTCCGCCACCTCCTCCAGCAACTCCTTGAAGCTTTCCGCCACGGCGTGTTCCGGGCTGTCCACATCCGCTGGAAACATGTCTACTTCAATTATGCCCATAGAATGTAATCTCAGATTAAATTGAAACAAGTACCTTTTATCTTAATATCCAAAACCGTTCCTGTCCGCTGATTTATGATAGGATAAAAATTGCACTCCTTTCAAGGTGTAACAAGTACCTTGGATCGCCTTCAATACAAACGGCTTTTAGTATTATATAAAGCCAAATTCAGCCGCATGATGTTATGGCGGGAACCCGCCGGCCGAATTTGAGGCCCTGACCAGCAGAGGAAGAAATTCTAAGTCCGTTAAGGTAGGGTTGTATGGAAAAAATTGAAATCAGTCTATGGATTTTGGTAATTATGCGCCTTGACAAATCATCAGACTATGTTATTTTAAATCCATTATTAGGCTTGCAGTTGCCTGTTTTTTATCTTAAATCAATCCGTATAAAACCAGTCTATCTGATTATTATGCATCTAACATCGATAAGATAAAGGAGAAATAAATATGAAGGTTCTTGTAAGCGATCCCCTCGCTGAAGTGGGAATAAAGATATTTCAGGAAACACCAGGTATAGAGTTGGATATCAATCCTGGGTTATCGCCAGAAGAGTTGAAAAAGATTATCGGCCAGTACCATGGCATAGCAATCAGGGACGCCACAAAGATGACCTCCGAAATCATTGAGGCCGCTGATAACCTGAAAGTCATCGGAAGGGCAGGCATAGGACTTGATAACGTGGATATCCCCGCCGCCAGCCAGAGGGGAATCGTTGTAATGAACACCCCTGAAGGGAACACCATAACCACTGCGGAGCATACCATAGCGATGATCATGGCCCTCTCGCGCAACATCCCCCAGGCAACCGCTTCTTTGAAAGAGGGCAAATGGGAAAAGAAGAAACTGCAGGGCCGGGAACTCTTTAACAAGACCCTGGGCCTCATAGGGGCAGGGCATATCGGGCAGATAGTTGCAGACAGGGCTAGGGGAATGAAGATGAAGGTCATTGTCTATGACCCCTACCTCAAGCCTGAGATAATTGAAAGGCTGGAGCTTGAGCCGGTCTCCCTAGAGGGATTATTACAAAGGTCCGACTATATCACGATTCATACCCCAAAAACCGAAGAGACTGCCAACATGATCAATAAAGACACCCTTTCCAAGATGAAAAAGGGGGCGATGTTGATCAACTGCGCTCGGGGAGGAATAGTCAACGAGGATGATCTCTATGATGCCCTTGAGTCCGGGAAGATTGCCGGAGCGGCTTTTGATGTCTTCAGCAAAGAGCCGCCGGGAAATATAAAGCTAATGACCCTTCCCAACTTTATCTGCACCCCCCACCTAGGGGCATCAACCGAGGAGGCCCAGGAAAATGTCTCCAGGGATGTGGCGGAACAGATCATAGGGTATCTGTTGCACGGTACGGTCAAGAATGCGGTAAACGTGCCAAGCGTAAGCACGGAACTTATGATGACATTGAGACCATATGTCACACTGGTCGAAAAGATGGGTTCCTTCCAGACCCAGCTTGTTGACAGCGGTATAGTGGAGGTCCAAATCAATTACTCGGGAAAGGTTACGGATTATGATCTAACACCCCTGACCAATGCCATGCTCAAAGGGTCTGCTTACACCTATTCTTAAAGATGATGTGAATTTTATAAACTCGCCGCTTATCGCCTCTAAAAGGGGGATAAAGGTAATAGAGTCCAAGACCACCACCTCTGATGATTTCACCAGTCTTATTAGCCTCAAGGTAAAATCTATGGAGGGTGAAAACATAGTATCCGGGACTATCTTCGGCAGGACCATGCCGAGAATCCTGCGTATCAATGACTTCTATTTAGAAGCCATCCCCGAGGGGCATAATCTCCTTATACATAATCTGGATGTGCCGGGTATGATCGGTCAAATCGCCACCGTTATGGGAAAACAAGGAATAAATATCAGCCGTATGGCGGTAAGCCAGCAAAAGGCGGAAAAACAGAACGTTATCCTGCTTGCGACTGATGCTACCATCAGTGATGAAATCCTTGAAGATTTGCGTAATCTGGAAAACATATTTTCAGTAAGAAGAATCGAACTATGAGAGGAGTGTAAATATGGCCGAAGAGGAAAAAGGTTTTATTATTAAAGACAGAAGGTCTCTTGATAAAGAAGGTGAATTAAAAGAGGAAAAGGACACGGGTGAGGCGCGTTTCCAAAAAAAGAAAGAGGAGAAAAGAGAAGATGATGCCCAAAGGATACCGCTTCCGGAAGTCAACTTTAATTCTCTTATATTCAGTCTCAGTTCATCCGCTCTTTTGAACATAGGAGATATCGCCGATCCTAATACCGGTGAAAAGAGGACAGATATCCCTATGGCCAAATATTCGATAGATATAATCGCCATGTTAAAGGATAAGACCAAGGGAAATTTGACCGAAGAGGAGCAGAAATTCCTGGATAGTATCCTTGCCGACCTGAGATTACGCTATGTCAAGGCCGCCAAAAAGCAGTAGATATCATCCAGAATAAAGTAAAATAGCCCGTGAACACTTCTACATACAGCATCAAGGCCCCTGCCAAAGTAAATATTCGATTGAAGATTACCGGTCGCAGACCGGACGGATACCATGAACTGGTCTCTATTATGGTTCCGGTCGATCTCTTTGATATACTGGAACTGCGTGCGCCCTTTAACGGGCAAATACGAATAACATGCAATGATTCGGATATTCCTACTGACGAAAGCAATCTCATATATCGCGCCGCACGGTCATTTATGTCTCGAACAGGTATTGATGACGGGGCATCCATAAATCTCAATAAAAATATCCCTGTGGCCGCCGGCCTGGGAGGGGGAAGCAGTGATGCCGCAGCGACCCTGCTGGCGCTTAACAGGATCCATTCAAGCCCGTTATCTGATTCAGATCTTCACGCCCTTGCAGTTAAACTCGGCGCTGATGTGCCCTTTTTTTTAAATTGCATGCCGTCCCTGGCCACCGGGATAGGTGATATCCTTGAACCCATTCCTATCTGGCCGAAATTATGGTATATAATTATTGCTCCCCCTATCAAGGTATCTACTTCATGGGTATATCGGAATCTTAAATTGGAGTTGACAACAGATGAATATGCCTATATATTTGTCCTATTAAAAAAAGGCGCTTATAGCATCTCTCATATACTTGAAAACGATCTGGAAAAGGTAACTTCCGCCAGTTTTCCGATTATTAATACCCTTAAAAAGTCTTTAATGGACGCCGGTGCAGAAGGTGCCATTATGTCGGGTAGCGGACCGAGTGTTTTCGGTATTTTTTTAACTCATGAAAAAGCCGCATGGGCAAAGGATGCCCTCCTCTCCAAGAATCTTGGAAAGGTTTTTATGGTGAGTGGGGAGGGGAAAAATTATTCGGGTTTTCAGCTTTGAGACATAAGCTTTTTTGCTGGGGTGTCGTCAAGCGGTAAGACACGGGCCTTTGGAGCCCGCATTCGGAGGTTCGAATCCTCCCGCCCCAGCCATATCGTTGCATGGAATAGGGCCCTTTCCGATAACATAAATTAAGTACAAGGAGAAATTTTAATCTATTATGAAACTTTTTGGCGGCACATCAAATCCGACCTTAACACAGGAAGTCTGCAACTATCTTTCAATTGAACCTGGCAAAATAACTGCCAAGACCTTCAGTGATGGGGAGACTCAGATTGAGATCCATGAGAATATCAGGGGAAGAGACGTCTTTGTACTGCAATCCACATGCACCCCTGTTAATGATAACCTCATGCAACTTCTAATTATAATGGACGCCCTGAGAAGGGCCTCCGCCAAAAGAATCACCGCTGTTATTCCCTATTATGGTTACGGACGACAGGATCGAAAAGTGAAACCCAGGGTCCCTATCTCCGCAAAGCTGGTAGCAGACCTTATTACCACAGCAGGGGCGGACAGGGTAGTATCAATTGATCTGCATGCCGGTCAGATACAGGGGTATTTTAATATACCGGTGGATAATCTCTTCGCCGCACCTCTGTTATTAAAATATATACGAACCCATTCTCAAGATGACCTGGTCATAGTCTCCCCGGACGCCGGTGGAGTTGAAAGGGCACGGGCCTTTGCAAAACGCCTTTCAGCATCCCTGGCCTTTATCGATAAGAGACGGGATGCTCCCAATATTTCCGAGGCAATGAATATAATAGGTGAAGTGGAAGGAAAAACAGTCATTATACTGGATGATATGGTTGATACTGCAGGGACATTAACCCAGGGGGCCAACGCCCTTAAAAGCAGGGGCGCCGCCAAGATATATGCCTGTTGCACCCATCCGGTTCTAAGCGGGCCATCCATAGAAAGTCTGGAAGAATCACCAATAGATCGTCTGGTTGTCACCAATACGATCCCGCTGAGTAAAGAAGCCCAGCAATGCTCTAAAATCGATGTATTATCCGTTGCTGAGTTGTTAGGAGAAGCTATTAAAAGGATCTTTAATTCTCATTCCGTAAGCACTTTATTTGTATAAACACTGAAACGCCTTTTTAGATTCAGGCGCTTTTTTGACTTTGTATTTTTTGAAAATTTCAGCCGAAGAAATTGGTTCAATCTGAAAGCAGCGATGTCCGGTTAGAATTTTGCATGATAAATTTACTTTATATATGTCCAGCAGGGATCTCTTTTTAGAGACGAAAATTTTATAAGCAAGGAATCAGCATAAGGATATCGTCAGGCGGGCGGCGAAGTTCCGGGTAGATAGCCGATCCTCCTTCCTGGTTAATTGTCTGGAAGCCCCGTTCGACAAGCCATTCGACAAGCTCATGGTCCAGAGCCAAGTCGACGGACTCACGGCCCTGAACAACGTCGAAGGGCTCCGCCCGCCTTGCTAAGAGTTATGCAAAATACCGGGCACTGTATTATTTCGTCTTCGAAAAGAGATCCCTGCTGGACATGTTATCAATATTATAATCATATGCAAAATTCTAATCTGGCATCGTTGAGTTGAAAAATAATCGCGTTGATATCTTAACAATATTAAAGAGTAAGAGATACATAGGAGGGAATTAATGGCCTATTATGATTTAGTGGCCCGAGTACGAGAGCAAAAAGGGAAGGAAGCGGCCAAAAAGCTGAGGAAAGATAACAAGGTGCCGGCTATATTTTATGGCCCCAATACTGATTCTCTGATGTTAACCGTGGACTCCTCTGTCCTGAGAACGATAATGAATAAGACAGTCGGTGAAAACATTATCCTGCGGCTTCAGATCGAATCTGATAAGAAAACCGACACCAAGATGGTTATACTGAAGGAGCTCATCACAGACCCTATCGAGGATACCTATATCCATGTGGACTTTTATGAAATATCAATGGATAAAAAATTAACCGTTAATATCCCTCTCCGATTAATCAATACTCCTATAGGTGTTGCAAACGGAGGCATCCTTCAACATGTCAGAAGAGAGATAACAATCTCTTGCCTGCCTGACAAGCTGGTGGATTTTATTGAGGCAGATGTATCACAACTTAATATCGGAGATTCTCTGCGTTTCCGTGACATTATACTCCCTGAAGGCATTACATCAGATGAAGAAGAAAAACTGACCGTTGCCGTTGTTGTGCCGCCCTCTATAACCGCTGTCGAAGAAGCTGTGGAAAAGGTAGAGGGTGAAGAGGCTGAAGAGGGTGAAGAGGCTGAAGAGGGTGAAGAGGCTGAAGAGGCTAAAGAGGGTAAAGAAAAAAGTGCTAAATCAGATGCTAAGGCGGAGAAAAAATAATTTCCTCTCACTTTTTTCGCGGCCATAGGAAGACTGAATTCAAAGGAAAGGCAGTGAGGGTGAATAAGCCCATAAATTGGACTTGATCGTGGGTCTCGGCAATCCAGGGCCAGAATATAAAGACACAAGACATAATATTGGCTTCCAGGTAGTCAATTTTTTTAGCCGGGAGCTGGGAGTTCATCTAAAGGGTCGGCGCTTTCATTCCATAAATGCCCTGACTGAATTACATGGAAAAGATATCATACTGCTTCGCCCGAAGACCTTTATGAATCTAAGCGGAAAATCCGTTAAGGCCTGCGCCGATTTTTACAAAATCAAATTGGAAAACATCCTGATCATCCATGACGACCTCGACTTGCCGGTCGGAAAGATCAAGATTGTCAGACAAGGAGGCGCAGGGGGGCATAAAGGCGTGCAATCCGTTATTGATTGTTTGGGCAGCACGCTTTTCCCCAGGGTCAAGATCGGTATAGGGCGCCCGCTATATGGAGAAGATATTGAGGATTATGTCCTTTCACCCTTCTATAATGACCAGAAGGATATTATTGAAAAGGTAATTCCACTTGCGGCCCGCTCTTGCCGGTTGTTCGTTTTGGATGGATTAGACCCTGCAATGAACCAGATAAATTAGGATTCAAGAAAAGAAAATTCCTATGCAAGGATTAACTAAATTTTCCCCTTTTTTGGGGATATTGAGCTTGATCGTCGCATGTTTCATTTATCTTTATGTCAAAAAGCAACCTAATGGAACCAGGGCGATGCAAGAACTCGAAGAAATGATTCATGAAGGCGCTATGGCATTTCTTAAGAGGGAATATTCTATCCTTGTTATTTTTTTAATAACGGTATTTATTCTTTTAGGATTATTCCTGCATGAATGGAACACATCCATTGCCTTTCTAACAGGCGCTTTATGTTCCATTATGGCCGGTTTGTTCGGCATGACCGCGGCAACCAGGGGCAATTCCAGGACCGCGGAAGCGGCAAACAGATCAGGAAAGGCGAAAGCGCTGGATGTATCCTATTTTTCCGGTTCTGTTATGGGACTTGCGGTCTCCGGCCTGGGCCTCCTTGGAATAGGTTTCTGGTTCCGCTATCACGGAGGCGATCCGACCACAGCCAAATATATTAACGGTTTTGTTATGGGCGCAAGCTTCATTGCCCTTTTTGCCCGCGTTGTTGGGGGTGTGTATAATAAGGCCGCTTATTTCGGAGCAGGCCTGGCAGGCAAATGGAGGCAGGGATACCAGAGGACAACCCAAGGAATCCAGGTGTTATCGCCGTTAATGTCGGTGATAATGTGGGTGATATAGCCGGTATGGGCGCAGATATATTTGAGTCTTTCGTTGGTTCGGTTATTGCTACTATCGCGATCGGTGCTACATTAACAATCACACCCGAGTTTCTTGCCAAGTTCCCTATGCTAAAGGATATTGAACCGACGAATATAAGGCTTATGTACATGGCTATGCCGATTCTGGTTATCATGGCCGGTATGTTGAGCTCCTTTATCGGAGTATTTTCCATTAAAATATTTCGGAATGGAAACCCCACCTGGGCTCCGAGGTATACCAGCTTCGTAGCCGCCGGCGTGTTTATAATCCTTATTGCGATTATTACCTACAATATGGGCATGCCCTGGGGCGCCTTCTGGGCGCTATTTTTCGGGCTCCTATGTGGAATCGCGATCGGCATGCTTACAGAATATTACACCTCCGGCCCTGCCATCCGCAGAATCGCGGAAGAGAGTAAAATGGGTCCGGCCACGGTTATCATTGCGGGTCTGGCCGTAGGCATGCGGTCTACATACCTTCCCATCCTGGTTATATGCGTAGCCACTTTTGTGGGATACCAGACCGCCGGTATTTACGGCATAGGTCTTCTAGCAGTCGGCATGCTTTCGACGGTGGGCGCTACAATGACTGTTTACGCCTACGGCCCAATAGCCAAAACCGCGGCAAGCATATCTGAGAAGTCAGGTTTAGATCCTGAAACCAGGAAGATCACGGACAACCTGGACACCATTGGGGATACAACGTCAGCAATAGGCAAAGGTTTCGCCATAGGCTCCGCGACACTGACAGCCCTCGCCCTCTTTGCGGCATTTATACAAGCCGCAGGACTGGAGATTATCGATATCAAGAAACCACTGGTCGTGATCGGGGTATTTATCGGTGGCATCGTACCTATTATGTGCGCCGCCCTTACAATGACATCAATGGGCAAGGTAGCTTTTATTATCGTTGAGGAGATCCGGCGTCAATTCAGGGAAATCCCCGGGTTGCTCGAGGGAAAAGAAGGCGCCAAACCGGATCCAAAGAAATGCGTTTCTATTGCTACCACCTCGGCCCTCAAAGAAATGTTAGCGCCCGGTCTGGTAGCAGTTCTGACACCGGTGGCAGTTGGATTTCTTCTGGGCACGGAGCCCCTGGGTGGTATGCTCCTGGGCGCCACGGTTATGGGCGCGTTTCTTGCCCTTTTTATGACCAATAGCGGAACTACCTGGGATAATGCTAAAAAGTACATCGAGAAAGGCCATTTGGGCGGAAAAGGCTCGGATAATCACAAGGCGGCGATAGTAGGAGATACAGTTGGCGACCCTTTTAAGGATACCTCGGGGCCGGCCATAAATATCGTTATCAAGCTTATATCCGTTGTCTCCCTGGTTATCGCTCCAATTCTTCCTGCTGTGGGTTACATTTTAAAAATATGAGAATTCCCGCTGGCAACAAAAGGGGTAAAGGGGATTTAATCTCAAGGACGGCCCGACTATCTTGATCCATAAGGATTAAAAGGGACGTCCTCGACAAATGATTTTTGATATGTTATGCATTGAATCATAATTCTACCTGTTGGAGCTTTTATAGTTAGGGATGACGGATTCGCACGCTGAATATTAGAGTTTCGATATTTTGTATTCATGGGAGATATAGATGTTTAAAAAAGGTGATCTAGCAGTTTATCCGGCACATGGAGTTGGGATTATAGAGACAATAGAGAGCCAGGAGATATCCGGTTATCGTCAGGATTTTTATATAATAAGGATCCTCGATAATAACATGAAGATTATGGTTCCCACACAAAATGTCGATAATGTGGGTTTGAGGGAAATAATCGGCCAAAAAGAGGTTTCAAAGCTATATTCTATCCTAAAAAAGAAAGATATTGTCATTGATAATCAGACATGGAACAGACGGTACCGGGAATACACGGATAAGATCAAGACCGGGTCAGTCTTTGAAGTGGCCGAAGTCTACCGTGACCTTCTAAGGCTGAAGGAGGAAAAAGATCTCTCCTTCGGCGAAAGGAAGATGCTGGATACCGCGAGGACTCTTCTCGTAAAAGAGATTTCACTCGCTAAAAAAGTGGCGGAAGAACAGATAGAAAATGATCTGGATAAGATGTTTTCCACTATGCCTATTTGACCTTGCATTCCGCGATCCTGTCCTGGGCTAAGCAGGGCTAAAAATCGCTCCAAAGCTTCCTTACGCTAATTCCTTGCTCATAAATATTTCGCCTCTGAAAAGAGACCCCCATGGGACATTTACACGCATAGACTTTTTTTATGCAAAATACTAACCGAACAACGCTTTATTGAAATGAGGTAATTCCATAACCCTTAATCCGACATTAAAATCTATTACCGTGGATAATGAGTCAGCGAGGACATCTTTCTACTCAATTACGGTAGACGATGAAAATAAAAGAATCGACACATTTCTTGCCTCTCAGGTAAAAGATCTAACACGATCCAGAGGTCAATCACTGATCAAAGACGGACATGTAAAGGTCAACGACCTCCCGGTTAAGGCAAGTTATCGATTAAAGACAGGAGATCATGTCAGTCTTTTTATTCCTCCTGTCGCGCCGTGCCGATTGGAACCGGAAAGGATGGATCTTTCTATTGTCCATGAAGACTCATCCATTATTATACTGAATAAACCTCCCGGTCTGGTCATTCACCCTGCCCCCGGACATCCCAACGGAACCCTGGTGCATGGCCTGCTTCACCACTGCAGGGATCTTTCAGGCATCGGCGGGATATTAAGGCCCGGCATCGTACACCGGTTGGATAAAGATACTTCCGGTCTCATGGTAGTTGCTAAAAGTGATTATGCTCACGGCTTTCTGAGCAGCCAGTTTAAGAAAGGCGCGGTAAATAAGAGATATCTGGCCCTTGTTCATGGAATATTAAAAGGAAAGGACGGAGAGATTGACCTGCCTATCTCCCGTCACCCCAGGAGGAGAAAAGAAATGGCGGTGATACCGTCAAAGGGCAAAAGGGCATTGACTCTTTGGCGGAAAAAACAGGAGATAGGAGATAGATTCACATTATTATCCGTAACTCTGAAAACAGGAAGGACTCATCAGATAAGGATCCACCTCTCACATCTTGGGCACCCGATTGTGGGTGATCCGGTCTATGGACACAAAAAAAACTGGTGGAAAATCCATTGCCCACAGGCGATTGATATCGTGCCGCAAATAAAAAGACAGGTGCTTCATGCCGAATTGCTGGGGTTTATTCATCCGGATTCGGGAACTTATCGTGAGTTCACCTCCCCCTTGCCTGACGATATAGAACAGATAATAAAAACCCTGACATCGATTTTTTCATTAGTATAATAAGGATAATATATCTTGACATGAAAGATTTTTATGTTTATATATGATAAACATCTTTCCTCATGGAGGATTCGGCATAGACCGGATATCATAATATACTTCAAGGGCAATCTGCTGTACCATCTTATTTAATTCATATAAAAATGGATTCCGAATCTGATCTGAAAGTCTCTTTGCAGGGTACAGCTTAAGTTTCATAACTAATGGAAATCCCTAGAAACAATTCCGGCACAAAAAACAGGCCTTACATTGGTCAGGGTGATTAACTGCCTTGGAGGGATAGCATTCTCATCTCCCGATGACCAAACAGACATATAATTATTTGTCATTATAAACCCAATAAGGAATGGAGATTTCATTATGAACCTTGTGGAATTAAAGAAAATGAAAATTAATGAGCTGAACAGGATGGCGAGGGATTGCAATATAGAGGGGGCCTCGGGCATGCCGAAACAGGAACTCATCTTTACACTGCTTCAGGCCCACTCCGAACGTAACGGCCTGATATACGGCGAAGGCGTCCTGGAAACCCTGCCGGACGGATTCGGATTTTTAAGGGCCCCTGATGCCAATTACCTGCCGGGGCCTGATGATATATATATCTCGCCATCACAGATTCGACGTTTTAATCTGAGGACCGGGGATACCGTTTCAGGTCAGATCAGACCGCCCAAGGATTCAGAGAGATATTTCGCCCTTTTAAAGGTCGAGCAGGTCAACCAAGATGACCCTGAGATCTCCCGCGAGAAGATCCTCTTTGACAATCTTATCCCGTTATATCCCAACGAGAGAATAAACCTTGAAACCAAATCCGATAATTATTCATCCAGGATCATGGATCTTCTGACCCCAATAGGAAAAGGGCAACGCGGTCTTATCGTCGCCCCTCCAAGGACTGGCAAGACCATGCTCCTCCAGAACATCGCCAACAGCGTTACGGCCAACGATAAAAGCATTCATAAAATAGTCCTTCTTATAGACGAAAGGCCTGAGGAAGTCACAGATATGCAGCGATCCGTGGACGCCGAGGTAATCAGTTCAACCTTTGATGAACCGCAACAGAGGCACGTCCAGGTCGCTGAAATGGTTATTGAAAAGGCAAAAAGACTTGTGGAACATAAACGTGACGTCCTTATCCTGTTGGACAGTATTACCAGATTGGCCCGTGCCTATAACGCAACCATCCCTCCCAGCGGCAAGATACTCTCCGGCGGCCTTGATTCCAATGCCCTGCATAAGCCGAAACGGTTTTTCGGAGCAGCCAGGAATATTGAAGAAGGAGGAAGTCTTACAATTATTGCGACCGCCTTGGTCGATACCGGAAGCAGGATGGATGAGGTTATATTTGAAGAATTCAAAGGAACCGGAAACATGGAGATACTCCTTGACAGAAAACTGACCGACAGAAGGGTCTTCCCATCCATAGACATAAACCGTTCGGGGACAAGAAAGGAGGAGTTGTTGATTAAAGAATCGGATCTTAATCGGATCTGGATACTGCGCAAACTCTTGGCCCCGCTGACGCCGGTGGACAGCATGGAATTTTTACTGGACAAAATCAAAGGAACGAAGAATAATATCGAATTTTTAGACTCTATGAGTCAATAAAGAGAGGATATAAAATGAAAAAAGAGATTCATCCGGAATATCATAAAGCCCTTGTACATTGTGCCTGCGGCCACGAATTTGAGACAGGATCCACCCTAAAGGAGATTAAGGTGGAAATATGCTCACAATGCCATCCCTTTTTCACCGGGAAACATAAGCTGATTGATACGGCAGGGCGGGTAGAGCGATTCAAGAATAAATATGCGAATTTCGATAAGGTAAGGTAAAAAATCCAGGGTAAAAAAAGAAGATAATTAAGTAAAAGACCCTGACTATGTTTGAAAAGATAAATAGAAATTGAAGATCGTTTTGAAAGCAGTTGGAAAGGGAACTGGCCCGCCCTGAGATCATTAGGGATCAAAAGACCTATCAGAAATATTCTAAAGAACACAGCCGCCTGTCTCCAATAGTAGATTCATTCCGAAAATATACGGCAATTCAGCAAGAGATCGAAAACAACAAGTCCCTCCTTGATGATCATGATCAGGAGATTAGAAAGCTTGCCCGAGACGGTATCGAGATATTGAAATCCGAGATCATTGGAATAGAAGAGGATATCAGGGTGCTGCTCCTGCCCAAGGACCCCTATGATGAGAAGAACATCATCCTTGAGATAAGAGCCGGAACAGGAGGCGAAGAGGCCGCCCTGTTTGCGGCGGATCTTTTAAGGGGCTACCTGAAATACGCTGAAGTAAAAAGATGGAAAACGGATATCCTGAGCCGCAGCATTACCGGAATAGGAGGATTCAAAGAGATCATCGTGCTGATCGAGGGGCAGGATGTTTACTCTCGCCTCAAGTATGAAAGCGGCGTGCATCGTGTACAGAGGGTCCCGGAGACTGAGGCCCAGGGACGCATCCATACATCAACCGTCACAGTCGCGGTGCTTCCCGAAGCGGAGGAGGTGGATGTAGAGATAAATACCGAGGATCTCCGCATCGATACCTTCCGTTCTTCAGGACATGGCGGGCAGCACGTTAATGTGACGGATTCCGCCGTGCGCATAACCCACCTCCCGACAGGACTTGTCGTCACCTGCCAGGATGAAAAGTCCCAGCATAAAAACAAGGCGAAGGCAATGAAGGTCTTGAGATCCAGGCTCTTGAACCTTCAACAGGAGGAGCAGCAATCAAAGATCTCGGAAGAGCGCAGGAATTTAGTTGGAACAGGCGACAGGAGCGAGAGGATACGCACCTATAATTATCCACAGGGCAGAGTAACCGATCACAGGATCGGTCTGACCCTGTACAAGCTGGAAAATATCCTTCAGGGACAATTTGATATGATCATTGATCCGCTTAACAACCATTTTCAGGCCGAAGCCCTCAAAGGGAAAGCGTGAGCACAAAAAGATGGATAATAAAAGACCTTTTAGAGGTAACCACCGATTACCTTAGAGACAAAAAGATAGATAATCCACGCCTGTGCGCCGAAACACTCCTGGCCTACCAGTTGAACAGCAGCAGGATAAAACTTTATCTTACCTTGGATCATCCCCTTAACGAAAAGGATATTGACAGTTATCGTTCAATGATAAAGAGACGTGTTGACAGGGAACCTGCACAGTATATCACCGGGGTACAGGAATTCTGGTCACTGGAGTTCTTGGTGGGTCCTCAGGCCCTTATCCCAAGGCCTGAGACGGAGATCCTTGTGGAGCAGGTTTTATCGATTTTGAAGGATGACAAATCTAATAAAGAACAAGGCCCATTCATGCTGGACCTAGGGACCGGTAGCGGCGCTATTGCTGTTTCTCTTGCCAAGGAGCTTCAAGGGGCGACCATATGGGCAAGCGACATCTCCGCCCTAGCCCTGGATCTTGCCAGGATTAACTCCGAAAAACATGCTGTGAACAGCCGTATCCATCTTGTTCAAGGTGATCTTTTTGAACCCTTTACCGGGAAACCGCTCAAATTTGATATCATCGTCTCCAACCCTCCATATATCCCCTCGGAAGATTATGACTCTCTCCCACCGGAGGTGAAGGATTACGAGCCGCGGCTGGCCCTTAACGGCCACGAGGGGGGTCTCTTTTTTATCGAAAAGATCATCATGGAAGCCCCTGTTTACCTGAATCCGGGGGGCTGGTTATTGATCGAGATGGATCCCGGGCAGACATTAAAGGCCTTTAATATGATCGAACAAAACCACAGCTATGGAGAACACAGGTGCGCCAAGGATTACAGTCAAAAGGACAGGGCTGTTATTGCTAGGAAAATATCTTAGAATTGCTTAATAAAATTCTTCATCTCATAAACGACGGAGAAGGAGAATAGACACATGAATGAGAAAGTCCATGATCTTCTGCGAAGGCGGATAAAGACAACCTCAAGAGAGAGAAAGGTATGGGAACGAGGGGGCAGGCCCTGATAGTGGTTCCCCTGATAATCGGGGCCATTAGTGTCATATTCGCCCTTTTGGGGTGCTTAGCACTATGGGCATTCGGCCTTCCGCTTTCGCCTCCATACACCTATTATAATGCGCTTTGCCGGTCTGGCGGTGCTTGCCTTCGGGTTCTTCTTCATGGGATGGATATTTAAATACCGGAGACCCGTCGATATCCTCACATCCACATACCTGACAATGAAAAAGGCCATCAGGGGATCAGCAGGTCATGAGTTGCCATTAAGGATCAGAACCGTCTGGTTATCCATGGCCCGCACCGCTATGTCAGGCACCCCCTGTACTTCACAGTTGTACTACTTTGGCTTGGGTGGTGGCTCTTACTCGACTACACCTTTCTGCTATTCATGGCCTTCCTCTTCTTCCTGTGGTTCACCATGGTGGTGATACGATTCGAAGAGCAGGAGCTCAGAGGCTTTTCGGGGAGGAGTACGAGGCATATGCCAGGAATGTGCCCATGATCATCCCATCCCTGAGACCTATAGTGAACGTCATAAATAAGCAGCCATATTTTTGAAAGCAGGCATACGGATGTCCGGCATTGGTCTTTTTTCAGAGGCGAAAATATAATTTGCATGGAATCAGCATAAGGATATCGTCAGGCGGGCGGCGAACTTCCTTTTGCCCTGCCACGGATATCTGTGAACCAGTAGACAAATATACCGGAGATGAGGATAGATACCACGGTGATCAGGCCTATAGGCTTCATGGCAAGGGCATATGTCACCGAGCCGTAGAGCATGAAGATACAGGCGGCGCAGAACATGATCGCGGGCGCTGGAAACCAAGATATCTTATAAGGACGCTCGGTCTGCGGTTCCTTATGTCTGAGCACGAACACGGAGATACCGGTTGCCAGAAAGAACAACCACGCCACCGGGGCGGTGTACAGGATAGTGTCTATAAAAGACCCTGCAAAGAGGAGGATCGCGAGGCTCAGGATACCTTGTACAATAAGGGACCAGATTGGTGTGCCGAAACGCGGGCTCCATCTCCCCAGACCACGGAAAGATTTGTGTTCAGCACCCATCGCGTAGGAGATGCGGGCGCCTGTAAAAATAAGGCCGTTGACCGCGCCCAGCGCAGAGATGCATATAATGATACTGATCACCCTTGCAGCCACCCCCGGGGCTATGGTCGCAAGCGTATCCACTGCGATCGCCTGTGAAGAGATCATCTTTTCCCGGCCCAGCGCGTAAAGGAATGAGCCGTTGATCAGTACATAGAGTACAGTAACCAGGGTCGTCCCTATCACAAGGGAACGAACAATATTACGTCTCGGCTGTTTGATCTCCGCGGCTACATAGGCCATCTCGTGCCAGCCGCCGAAGGTAAACAGGACGAGGATAAGGGCAAGTTTGAAACCGTCCAGCGTAATCCCCGATGTCTCGGCAGGCGCCGGATACTGTGTTGGAGCGAAAAGACCCGCAGTTATAATGGCCAGGATTCCCATGGACTTGATCACCGTAAGGAGGTTCTGAGTCCACTTGCCTTCTTTCACTCCAAGGATATTAATGACCGTCAGAAGGACAACGGCTGCGGCCGCATATACCGGAAGCATGTCCTTATAGGGCGCATAAATGGTTGCGGCATACCTGGCAAATACAAAGGCCATCAGGGCAATATCGCCTGGTCTAATAATAACCATCTGAGACCACCCGAACATATATCCTGCCCAAGTTCCATAGGCCCTGCCCTGATACACATAGTCTCCCCCCTGATGCGGGTATGCGGTGGCAAGCTCTGCGTAACATAACGCCCCTGTAAAGGCGATGAGACCGCCTCCCAGCCATATGCCGAGGATCCCCTTCCATCCCCCCATGCATCCTGCCACTGTAGGGGTAATCTCGTAGATACCGGCCCCTATGATGATCCCTACAATTATACATATCGAATCAAAAAGAGAGAGTTCTTTTCTGGGACCCGTACTCATGAAAAACTCCTTTCAATGGAGAGATCCATTTAAAAATGTGGCTATGCCCCATGATAATCTTTTTTAAAAGTATATACCAATACTCAACTTTATAAAGTCTAAGCTTGCTATTAAAAGGTTACAATATTTAAAAATAACAATCTAAATTCTTTTGTGTCAATCGGGCAAGTTGTAAGTTTTTGCATAAGGTATGACATTTCTTCTTGAATTTATACAAATTTAATAGCATATAAAAGACCTTTATTCCGAATCATAATCAGGAGTCGATCATGAACGACTGGGAACCCAAGATTACAGCCTTTCTGTGCCACTGGTGCAGTTACGGCGCGGCTGACCTTGCAGGGGTGAGCCGTCTTCAGTATCCCCACAATTTCAGGATCATCAGGGTCCCCTGTTCCGCTCGCGTAAGCCCCAAGTTTATCCTGGCCGCCTTACGCCACGGTGCCGACGGCGTCTGGGTATCCGGATGACACCCTGGAGACTGCCATTACCTGGAAGGTAATTACTACGCGAGAAGAAAATTCGCAATGCTTAAGGGGCTTCTGGAACATATCGGGATTGAACCCGGGAGGCTGAATTTCTCATGGATATCCTCAGCGGAGGCAACCAAGTTTGTTGAGGTGGCAAAGGGCGTTACGGCAGATATCAAGGCCCTGGGCCCCGCAAAGTACCTTGTTAAAAGAAGA
>CAVZMS010000005.1:0-9647 GCA_963776085.1 uncultured delta proteobacterium | reverse complement strand
ACCGGAACTCCGTAATGTTTGGCTGTACGCGCCAGATTGATATTAAAATCCGGATAGTCGATAAGTATAAGGAGGTCGGGAGGGCTGTTCTTCAGGAGAGATCGCAGAGTTAGATGTGCCTTTACAATAGTGGTCAGCCTTGAAAAAACCTCGGTCACCCCGACCACGGCCATATCCGCGCATGGGACGAGGATCTCGACCCCGGCCTCCTCCATCTTCTTGCCGCCGATCCCGGCCACGGCAATATCGGGGTTCAGCCCTTTCATGGCGCTCACAAGGTTGGCACCGTGTAGGTCTCCGGATGCCTCCCCTGCGACCATCAATACATTTTTAGTTGTTATGCTTGACACATCAGGCTTATGAGATATTGATTAACCGGTATCAGTTATTCGTTGGATGAAATCTTTTACATCCTTCCTGGATAAGATCAATGACCTCAAGCGCAATCTTGAGGGCCTTCCTTTCATCCCTCTCCCTTATGACCGGCCCAGCGCCATTCATTACGGACTTTACAAAAAAACCTATCTGATCCGCAAGAGGGTCACTGCCTGGAAATGTCTCCTTCTCGGTTTTAAGATCAGGGAGATTAGAGAGATCTCCGGCTCCCTTGTCAAGTCTGGTTATGGTAAACTCCCTTTTGTAACAATCCGCATTAAGATAGGCGTTAGGTTGAAAGACCCGAATCTTCCTGATGATCTTTTCAGAAACCCTGCTTGCGGTCAGGTTAGCGACCGTCCCGTTCTCAAAGATCAGCCTTACATTGGCAATATCCGTTTTCCCCGTGATAACGGACATCCCTACCGCGTGGATTTCTTTAACCTCCGATTGTACTATATGAAGGATGATGTCCAGGTCATGTATCATCAGGTCAAGCACAACATCGACATCCGTTCCCCTGATGGTAAACTTGTTCATGCGAAGGGCCTCGATAAAGAGGGGTTGATTCAGCATTGATTCCATTCTGACAATAGCAGGATTATAACGCTCAACAAGCCCCACCTGGAAAATCACTCCCTTTTCACCTGCCATCCTGATCAGGGTGTCGGCAGGTTCAAGCATGTAGGTTATCGGTTTTTCTATAAGCAGATGAACCCCTTCTGAAAGGATATCCTTGGCAACATCAAAATGTGACTCGGTAGGTACTGCAAGACTCACCGCGTCAACCTTGCGCAGAACCTCTTTATGATTCCCAAAGACCTTGACATTATAACGCTGTCCTATCTCATTTGCGCGGTCCGGATTGGTGTCCACGATGCCTATCAGGTCCACTGCCGGGTGCGCCTTATATTTTTGGACATGGTATTCTCCAAGATGGCCAACTCCTATTACAGAAACCCTGATTTTATCCTTTTTCACTTTTCATATCTCCATAGACTAGTGGTCAAGGGTTCAAGGGATTGAGCTAACTAGTTAAAAATCATTAGAAAAGAAACACTTGAATCCTTGAACCCTCGAATCCTTGACCCCTTATTATCTAATAAGCCACAACAGATATCCCTAGGCTGTCCGCGTATTTTAACATCTCCGGTTTGTCAAATATCAGTGTCTTTCCCGCCTCCACTGCCAAAACGGACGCCTTGACCTCTGACATGACCTTTATGGTTTCAAGTCCCACGGAAGGCACGTCAAAGCGCAGATCCTGGTCGGGTTTGCTTACCTTGACTATAACGGCATCCTTTCCAGCGATCCTTCCACCCCTTTTAATAGTCTCGTCCGTGCCGTCGATCGCTTCAAGGGCAAGGACCGTCTTGTCCCTTACTACCACACACTGGCCTATATCCAGACGTCCCAGTTCTTTTGCAACCTTCCAACCGAACCGGATGTCCGCTTCCTGTTTCCTGCCGGGTCTTTTCTTGGTGAGACATCCCTTAGGGATCAACAGCTCGGGCAGGTAACTGTATGGAACTGACTATCTCTATCCCCTCTTTATCCAGTTCGGTGGCTAACGCCCTTAATATCCCGTCATCATGAAGGACGGCTATCCTGGATAATAAAGACAAACCCTTAATGTCCGGCCTCACCTTGCCGAACATGCGGGTTTTAGTGATAGTACCTGCCATCAGGGCCTTACGCACCCCGTCTTTTTTAAAAGAGCTGATCAGTTTTCCCAGTTGCCCGAGTTTAATCCATGTTATCTTGTCAACACTGTCTGCCAGGGCCGGGTCCGTGTCTCCAAGATGGGCAACGGCCACAACACGAATCCCCCGCTTCCTGGCGGAACACGCCACCATAAAGGGGAACCTGCCTCCCCCGGCTATAAGGCCTATGCTTTCTCTCTCCTCGGGCATCTCTTTCTCTCCTTCCACCTCTTACAATATTCCTCGAAGCCTTACGAGTTACTCCTCTTTTTGAATCTCTGAAAAAATCCAGTAGTATATTCAGCTCCGGGAAAGGTTCTATCTCTTTTCTGACCCTGGCTATACCCTCATCGAATCTCCCGCTCTCACGCCATATAATCCTATAGGCCTTTCTAAGACCATCGATGACCTCTCTGGAAAATCCATGGCGTCTTAACCCAACCAGGTTGGGCCCGTAAAGTTGTGCCCTTGGCCCCGCCGCAATCATGTAAGGCGGGATGTCCTGGGGGAGACCTGTAATACCGCTGATAAAGGCATAGGTGCCTATCCTGACAAACTGGTGCGAGGCCATCAGTCCGCCCAGGGTGACATGATCCCCGACCGTTGTATGGCCTCCCAGGGTCGCCACATTCGACATGATTATATTGTTACCCAGTATGCAGTCATGGGCAACATGGGCGTAGGCCATTAGATAATTTTTATTGCCCACTACTGTCACCCATTCCTGTTTCGCACTCGCCCTGTTTATAGTGGCATATTCCCTGATAATATTATCGTCCCCGATAACAACGCGAGTTTCCTCGCCTTTATAACTAATATCCTGGGGAGGTAATCCGATAGATACAAAAGGGTATATGTTGTTTCGTTCCCCAATCCTTGTATTTCCTTCAATTACCACATGGGGCCCGACAACCGTGTCGCGACCGATTGTAACATGGTCTCCGATTATGCTGAATGGGCCGATCTTGACTCCCGGGCCCAGTTCCGCCTTAGGGCTGACAACCGCTGAAGGATGAATCTCCATTTATAATGCCTTTTCAACCTATCTGTGCCATCAATTCCGCCTCAGCTACCAGGCAGTTATCAACAAAGGCCTTTCCCTCTACCTTCCAGATCTTGGAACCCGTTCTAAGCGGTATCACCTCAAAGACAATCTGATCGCCCGGAACCACAGGTCTGCGGAATTTTACCTTGTCTATTGCCATGAAATATATTGACGATTTGTCACCCTTCTCCAGGCTGTCCTGTATCGAATGACGGGCTAACACTCCCCCGACCTGGGCCATGGCCTCTATGATCAAGACCCCCGGCATGATAGGATTGCCTGGGAAATGCCCCTGAAAAAAGTGTTCATTGCAGGTTACATTTTTTAGCCCTACCGCCCTTTTACCAGGTTCCAGTTCAGTAATCCTGTCTACCAGTAAAAAAGGATACCGATGAGGCAGCAGCTTTACAATATCTTCATACATAATTGGCAGCTTCATCACACATCCCCCTTCAACACCTTTTCCAGGTTTTCCAGTCTTTTTTCAAGATTCCGGATGTGGTCATTGATCTGCGGCAGCCGTGCGATCAGACCTCTTGTCCTCAACCAGAGGCGAGGAGACATTGTTGGATTACCTAAAACCGCCTCTCCCGATGAAATAGATTTATGGACCCCTGCCGCGGACCCGATCATAGCCCTGTCTCCTATCTTCACGTGATCTTTAATGCCTACCTGTCCGCCTATAACCACCTCCCGACCAATTTCCACGCTCCCTGAAATACCTGTCAAGGCAACTATTATAGTATCCTCGCCTACAACCACATTATGCGCGATCTGAACCATGTTGTCGGTTTTCACTCCCATCTTGATCCAAGTCTTTCCATGGGTGGCCCTATCGATAGTGCTATTGGCGCCTATCTCAACATTATCATCAATCTGGACAATTCCTAATTGCGGCATCTTGACATTCTTTGCACCATCACGCACAAAACCGAAGCCATCACTCCCTATAACACAACCTGCGTGGATAATTACCTTGCTTCCGATAATGCAGTCCTGCAAGACCGTAACATTCGGATACAGGAGTGTTCCATTGCCGATCCTGACCCTGTCGCCTATGAAAGTCCCCGGAAAGATTGTAACGTTATCGCCGATAACTGCATCTTTCCCCACATAAACCATCGGGTAAATGGACACATCCTTGCCTAATGAACTTGTTTCATCTATAGCAGCATCTTTGCTTATGCCTGAAAATCTGGAGACAGGAGGGACAAAGAGCGCAGCCACCCTGGCATAGGCCAGCCTGGGATCCCGAACCACGACCTGGGGCCCTTTAAAGATATCAATCGTTTGTGAAACGATAAGGGCGGAGGCCTTTGTGTCCTTAACCAGATCCCTGTAACGACTGTCAAAAAAGAAGGATATCTCTCCATGGGAGGCCATATCGAGGGAATTTATACCGGAAATGAAGACTTGATTATCTCCAACAATCTCTCCCCTGACAAGGTCGGCGATCTCCCTGAGAATTATTTTCAAATCGGCCCCCTCAAGGCTTGGTTTTATTAAGTTCCTTAATCACCTGATCGGTGATGTCTATGGCATCCGAGGAAAAAAGGACTCCTGAACTGGATTTCTCAATTATTAGATCATAATTATCTTGCTTCACCATGTTTCTGATTATCACGTCCAGCACCTGTAATACCCTAAGCCTCGCATTCTGCTCCGCCTTGCCTGCCTCATCGCTCAGGTCCTCATTAAGGTAGTTAAGCTCGCGACTCTTCTTGCTATATTCCTTCTGTTTATTTTCTTTAGCATCCAGACTTAGCATAAGACTCTGTTTCTCAATCTCTTTCTGTAGCTCTGCCAACTCTTTTTGGGCCTTATCATACCTTTGTTGCATTGCATCAATCTCCTTTTTCAGAGACTCGGAGATCCTCTTGCCCTCATTGGATTCATTGATGCATCTCTGGATATTTAAAACGCCGATCTTTGGTGCCCCGGCAGCCAGCGCGTTATGCTGGAACAGAAAGACTGCTGACATTATAAAAATCGATCCAAGTAACCTCTTCATATCTCCCCCTTTCATTGCCCTGATTAAAAATTTCGCCCCACATTAAACTCGAATTCTCCTGCGGTATCTCCCGGCTTTTTGTCAAGCTTGATGCCGTATTCCAGCCGAAGCGGCCCCATGGGAGAACGCCATCGTATACCAAAACCTACAGACCTTCTGGCCCCGGATTTCCAGCTATCTTCTTTTTTAAAGGCGTTGCCCGCGTCAAAAAAGGCAAACCCCCACACCCCCTCTTTTTGTTGCAAAGGGAATCGATATTCAAGATTCCAGAGCCACATCTTGTCACCGCCTATATCGCCACCCGTGCGGGGGTCAACCGGTACAATATCTCCCCATTGATATCCCCTTACAGAATCAACGCCTCCGAGCCTAAATTTTTCATAAACAGGCAGCCATCCCCCGGCCCTCTGGACAACATATCCCGCGCTTGTCTTTGTCATCAAGACAGTACCCCTCCACACAGGGAAATACCAGGCTGATAACCCTGTATATTTAGTATAAGAGGAATCCCCCCCTAAAATGCCCCCAGTGTACTCCGCTGATAGGCTGTTGATAGAACCTTTCGTTGTATTCCAGGGCTGATCCGTGGAATCCCTGCCTATGCCCACTGTCACACCGCTTGTAACGTTCGCAGCCGATCATATTCTGGATAGCCAGGGCGGCGTTTGAATATACATCCTTGATCCTGGCATTATCATAGGAGTATCTTATCGACCCCCGTGTGTAATCATCGATGCCTAAAGGGAATCCAAATCCAAGCGAACCTCCCTTACTATCCCTTGTAAATTCATCGTATTGGGTTTCCCAGTTATATAGATTAATACTTGAGGAAATGTTCTTATTATAAAGCCATGGCTCCGTAAACGTCAGATTAAACTCGGTTGTGCGACTCCCTATGGATGCCTGGAGATTCAGTACCTGCCCCCTTCCAAAAAGGTTATTCTGCGATATCTGAAGCATCAACATGACCTTCTCAAATGAACTATACCCTGCTCCTACAGTGAAGGCCCCGGTGGGCTGTTCTTCTACATTTATATCCACGACCATCAGATCATCCTGGCTTCCATTCCTGGTGTTGGCCTCAATATCCTTGAAATAGTCCAGCCTTTTAAGGTTCTCTGTGCTTTTATTTAGGTTTGTCCCGCTAAAAAAATCGCCTTCCACGATCTTGAGTTCGCGCCTTATCACCTTATCCCTGGTGATGGAATTGCCGCTTATATTGATCCTCTCTATACGAACCCTTTTCTTTTTATCGATCTTATATGTGATATCAATAAGATGATTTTCATCATCCTGTTTCTTAGGGGTAGTTATATCCGTATAGGCATATCCCTCATTCGTGTAAACATCTTTTAGCTTCTGGATGTCATTGTACATAACCTCCCGGTTAAATACCTTCTCTTTATTGACCTTGACATAATCCAGAAGTTCGCTTTCGGGCTTGATAAGGTCGCCTTCGATCCGCACATTATTGACCTTGTACTGATCGCCTTCGATGATCGAAATAGTGATAGTCAATTCCATTTTCTCTTCATTATACTTAATTTCAGGCTCTCCCACTCGTGCAGCTATGTAGCCATTATTATTATAGAAAGATGTTATCTGCATGATATCGTACTCCAGCTTATTACTGTCCAATATCCCGGAGCTGGTAAACAAGGAGAAAAAGCCCTTTTCATTGGTCAGCATGATTTTCTTAAGAGCCTTATTGCTAAATATTTTCATTCCCAATAAATTCTATCTTGTCAATATAGGCCTTTCTCCCTTCATCCAGCACATAGATTAGAGAGACTTCATTATTGGGAAGCTCCTCGATCTTATCCGTAATTTTCGCATTATAATATCCCTTTTTTCTGTAAAACTCTTTAAGCCTGTTGATGCTCTGTTTCACATCGCTCTGATTGTATGTGGAGTATTTCTTTATCCCTAACTCCTCGCTTAATTTGTCTGCCTTATACTTTTTATTGCCCACAAATGAGATCATGATAATAATAGGCTTTTCCGTGACATTGAAGGTTATGATCTTTCCATCGGGCCCGTCTTCCGCTTCTATATTCACGTCCGAAAAATATCCCATCCCGTAAACCGAGTGAAGATCCCTGTCAAGCTGATCCTGATCGAGGGTGTCTCCCTTTTTGCTCCCAATTATCGCAAGAACAGCGTCGGCCTCGACACGTCTATTGCCCTTAACCTGGATCGTAGCAATCCGCATAACCCCGGAAATCCGATTATCTATGCCGGCAGCGGAACTTTCCAAGGCATCATCCAACCTGTCTATATCATCTTCTATCATAAATATTGAAAAAGGGGCATTCGCCGCGCTGACATCCGTTATATTGAGATCAATGCTTATCTTCTCTCCTACTTGAGTAAGGCTTCCACGGATGATCCAGTCCGCTTCAAGCTCCGTTCCAAGGGCTATAATGTCCCTTGTTTCTAAAGAGGCTGAAGAGGCGCTAGGATGTTCATTAACCGTATTGGGACTGATAACGCGATATCCTTTCTCGGCCATAAGCGAGGCAAGCATCTGCTGTAGTCCCACCTTGAAATCATCCAGGGGCTCAAGGGATTGTACCATGAACGGCAAAACAGCCACTCTTCCTTTGTCCTGGGCCTGAACCCTCACGGGTATCAGCAGACATAATAGGATAATTAAAAGGCCTATATAGAGTTCTTTACCAAACCTATGCGTAAGGGTTCTACTGAATCCGTCCATCGACAATCTCCATCACCTTTGACATCTTTTCAGCTAATCGATGATTATGAGTTGCAATAACCATGCTTAATCCTCGTTCCTCTATAATGCGAAGAAGAAGATCTATTATCTCCTCGCCTGTCACTCTATCAAGATTTCCTGTCGGTTCATCGGCCAGTAACAGCTTTGGTTTCATTAACAATGCCCTGGCAATGGCGACACGCTGCTGCTCACCGCCCGAAAGCTCTCCTACCCTGTGATTGAGCCTTTTTTCAAGCCCCAAGTCCGTCAGTATCTCCTTTGCCTCTTTCTTCGATTCGTTTTGATCCGACCGCGCTATAAGGGCGGGCATAATGGTATTTTCCAGGGCATTAAACTCCGGGAGCAGATGGTGAAATTGAAAAACGAATCCAATTTCACGGTTTCTTAAACGACAAAGAGCGGATTCATCCATCGTGTTGACATCCCGGGCCTCAAATCTCACAGTGCCTTCTGTCGGAGGTTCCAGGGTACCCATGATATTCAGCAAGGTGGATTTTCCTACCCCGGAGGCCCCAATAACGGCCACGCTTTCTCCGGTTTTAATAAGGACGTCAATACCATTTAACACATTTATGGTCGTTCCGCTGTGTTGAAAGGATTTATGGATATTCCTGAGTTCCAGCATTTAAATCCCTTTACACACCCATTAAAGTATTTCCAGTCTTATTCATATCTCAAGGCCTCAACCGGATTCACCCTGGAGGCATGCCAGGATGGATAGATGGTCGCCAGAAAAGATATTACAATGGCGGCAAGGGTCACAAGGATCAGATCCATCATTTCTACCCTGACGGGCAGTGTTGAGATATAGTAGATATCCGACGGCAACTCAATAAATTTATATTTTGACAAGAGATGGCAGATACATAGCCCTGATATCAGCCCGGCTAAGGTCCCTACAATACCGACAAGCAAACCCTGAAACATAAATATATTCATAATGCTTTTTTTCGTGGCCCCCATTGCCCTCAGGATGGCTACATCCCTTGTCTTTTCCATAACCACCATCACAAGGGCGCTTATAATATTCAACGCCCCTACCAGCACAATCATGGTCAGTATGATGAACATGGTTATCTTTTCCAGTTTCAAGGCAGATAAAAGGCTCCTGTTCCTGGCCTTCCAATCTTGAATCCAGTAGGGATAATCTAATATTTTTGTTATGGATTCACCAATACGGTCAGACTGATATGCATCCTTCACCTTTATCTCGATCCCGGTCACGCTGTCTCCCATACTTAAAAAATCCTGGGCCTCTTTCATGGACACAAAGGTCATGGATAGATCATACTCATACATCCCGGAATTGAAGAGACCGGTAACCCTGTACTTACGGCTGTTGGGGGTCCTTCCCAGAGGCGTCAATTTACCCTGTGGAGAGATCACGCTCAGGATATCTCCCGGCATAACACCTATCAGTTTGGCCAGCTCACTCCCAATTATTATGGCGGGTAATCCATCTTGGATATTATCCAGAGAAGATAATGAACCTTGCGTTATCATAGGTTCGATATCTATTACCTTTCCTGCACCGGTAGTGTCAAGCCCCCAGAGAACGGCACCTTTATTATTGACCATGACCTCGCTGTAGACAAAGGGTGTTGTGGCTATGACCCCGTCCACCATGTTAATATCCTTTAAGATCTTTTCGTAGTTATTGAAAACACCACCATAGTTTCTCACAAGGATGTGGGCGTTTACTCCCAGGATCTTGGACATCAGATCCGCCCTGAAACCGTTCATCACTGAAAGGACTACGATAAGGGCCATGACCCC
>CAVZMS010000004.1:0-25440 GCA_963776085.1 uncultured delta proteobacterium | reverse complement strand
GGAATTACCCGGAACAGAAGTCGGGAATAAGGATTCATGGCCCTATAAATTTCATGACCCCGCAATACCCCCATGTGCTGCATGAATCCGTGGTTACACGGGCTTTTCCGCCATATACGGGGAATATACCACAGTCACCGCTCCGGGAGGAGAGTGGGACAAAGTCTTAAATGAATATTGCAAAGGTAAACGCGATATACCTCCATGGGGCATATCATCCGCCGACTTTCATGAAGAAGGCCGTCTTAATCAGGCGCTTGGGTCTTATCCCACCATATTCATAATAAAGGAATTTACAAAAGAGGGCATACTTGAGTCTATTAAAAATGGGCGCATGTACTGTTCCAGAGGCGACGGAAAGGTATGGCCCCGGCTGGACTACTTTAATGTGTCCGGGAAAGATGGTAGAATGGCCTTCATGGGTGATACGCTGGCTATTGATAATCACCCTGTAATAAAGTTTAAGGTCTCTTATAATAATGGGATATCAAAGGCAATTACCATATACCTTATCCGTGGCGGGGAGCTTGTTCAGACCTTCACTGGTACAACACCCATGGAGATCGAATATCCGGACAATGAACCCCCTCCGGGGGAAAAGACATACTATCGTCTTGTGGATCAAAATGAACATCTCGTCTCTAACCCTATATTTATGATCCATGAACCTTATATCATTTAACATTGAATTACCGGATTTGGTTTAATCAGTGATCTTGCCCATAGGACAGGGTATGATGAAAGCCTCTTAATAAAGGATGGTCTGCGAATCACGGATACCCGCCTGCCACAGCCCTATTTCAGTGATGCTGTCTATTTGTTTCTGCAGCATAACTTGCAAGGGATAGAGCCTTTATCGCCAAAAGGCATAAGCGGGCAGGTCGAACAAGAAATTTCCAATGACCATTAATCTATTCTTTAGGTCAAAGGCCTTAATAAACATTAAAAATTAAGGGATTCATAATAAATGTGCGGAATCTGTGGAAAACTCGATTTTTACGGAAAAGATATAAGCGAGGATCTCCTGAAAAAGATGACCGGTTCCTTTGCTTATCGGGGGCCGGATGACGAAGGTATCTATATTTCCCTCCCCATCGGGCTGGGGCATCGAAGATTAAGCATCATCGATCTTTCCCCTGCCGGACACCAGCCCATGAGCAATGAAGATGAATCCATATGGCTTGTATTTAACGGCGAGATATATGACTTCCAAGAACACCGTTTACGGCTCACAATCAAAAGGGCACCATCTGAAAAGCCAAACCGATTGCGAGATAATCATACACCTCTATGAAGAACTCGGAATAAGTTGTCTTGATCACCTCAATGGGATGTTCGCCCTTGCCCTATGGGATAGCCGGAACCGGCAATTGTGGTTAGTACGGGACCGCCTGGGGATAAAAGCCGCTGCACTATTACTGGGACAATAAAAAATTGATTTTCGCATCGGAGATAAAGGCCATTTTATGTGATCCCGATGTGCCAAGAGAGATAGACTATGAGGCACTTGATCTCTACCTGACACTAAATTATATCCCTGCGCCCTGGACTATATTTAAAAATATACGAAAGCTTTTACCGGGCAATTATCTCCTGGCGAATAAAGACGGTATAAATGTCGAACCTTATTGGGATATCCCTCCGGTTACAGGTTCTCCGATACCCTTATCGGATAATGGAAGAGAGATAGATGAATATAAGCGACATCTGTATCGTCTGCTGGAAGAGGCGGTAACACGGAGGCTTATATCCGATGTACCGCTCGGCGCCTTTCTGAGCGGCGGCATAGATTCCAGCATCATCGTCGGGCTTATGGCCAGAAATTCATCCCGCCCTGTGAAGACCTTCTCAATAGGATATAAAGATATCCCCTCCTTTGATGAAACCGGCTATGCGACTGGAAGTGGCAAGATTCAACAATACGGATCATCAGGAGTTTAAACTCGACTATCGGGACGTCCTGGAGATATTTCCCGAGGTCCTTGGAAATCTGGATGAACCCTTCGCCGACTCATCCGCTGTCCCAACTTTTATTGTCTCTCAGAAGACACGAAACCATGTCACTGTGGCCCTTTCCGGAGACGGCGGGGATGAGCTTTTCGCGGGATACAGGATGTATCAGGGAGAACGCTGGTCACGATACTACGGTCTGATCCCTTTATTTTTTAGAAACAGGCTTATAGCCCCACTTATCAACATCCTGCCTGACGCAAGGGATAAACGGGGTCTTGAAATGGCAAGGATACTTAAGAAGTTTGTAAAAGGCATGAGCAATTCCTTTTCAGAACGATTTTATAACTGGCGTGAGATATTCCCATATTCAATGAGACAAGGATTGTTAATTGAACCGCTGAATAAGAATCTTTGGCTTGATCTAATACGTAATACGGTGGAAATGGAAAAGGACCGTTTTCCCGATGATAATGTCAATCTGATGCTGTATATGGACGTTAAGGGACTCCTGCCTGGCGATATGCTGACAAAGGTCGACAGGATGAGCATGGCAAACTCCCTTGAGGTGAGGGTTCCATTTCTGGACTATACCTTTGTAGAATACGCATTCCGCTTAAAAGGCGATATTAAGCTCAGAGGAAAGACAGGGAAGTATATCCTGATGGAAACCTTTAAGGCATATCCTTCCTCCTGCCATTCACAACAGGCCTAAATACGGCTTTGAGATGCCTATCGGGGCATGGCTGAGAAATGAACTGAAGTTTCTTATCGACGAGTACCTCGACAAGGATCTTATCAAAAAGCAGGGTCTTTTTAATTTTAATATAATCGACGAGCTGATAAAGAATCATATGGGGAACCGCAGGGATACATCATGGCATCTTTGGAATCTTATCGTATTTCAGCACTGGTACAGAAGATATATGTATAATCACCCTGACCCTGGCCCTGTCCTGTTCAGGATGCCAATTTAGATATATCCTCCATGCCGCGTCCCACCAGTATCATCTGATCCATGATTCGGTTAAGGTGGAAGAAGCATTAAAAGGTGACCTCATCGAATCCGATCATCGGACACGTCTCAGGCTTGTCGCCACAATCAAAGAATTCGGTGAGAAGGAACTCGGACTTAAAAGGACCCAAAACTATCAGGCCATTTACCTTGAATCCGATCAACCGACTATCTATATCCTATCCGCTTCTCCTAAGGATCGTCTGGCCAGAATCTCATGGTGGTTTCCAATTGTAGGAGATATGCCATACCTTGGTTTTTTTGATCTTGAAGGAGCGAGAAAGGAAAAAGACCGGCTGATCAAGAAGGAGTTGGACGTCAGTATAGGAGTGGCTGATGCATACAGCACCCTGGGATGGTTTGAGGATCCGGTTACCCTCAACCTCCTTGAAAGATCGACGGTTGAACTGACGGAGATAATATTACATGAGATGACGCATAATACCATGTATATAAAGGGTCAGGGCGAATTTAACGAAGGCCTTGCTAACCTGGTGGGAAAGGTTGGTGCCTTATCTTTTATGAGAAAAACTTACGGTGATACTCATCCTTTTACAATTGAGGCGGAAAATATTCTCATGGATGAGCGCCTATTCTCTTCTTTTTTAGCATCTCTACTTGAAAAGCTCGATCTCCTCTACAAATCCGATATTTCCTATAAGGAAAAATTGGTTGAGAGGGAAAAAATCTTTACAAAATCACTTAAGGAGTTCGCCGATATTCAGGTAAATTTCAAGACTGATCGTTTTAAAGGCTTCGGCGAATCCGGCTTGAACAACGCATACCTCATGTCAATCGGTCTCTATAACCGTTATTTTAAACTATTTGAGGAAACAATGATGGAGGATGGGAATTCCGTCGAAAATATGCTTGATCACCTTCGAAAGATGGCAGGCAAAGGGAGCGATGTGCTGGAAGGGATGAAAGGCCTCTCATCGCTCCATGCTGATTCAGGACAGTAAAGAAACTACCGCTCAGGTTCGAGTCTGATATTAGGATCTTGTCACCTTGTTTTCACTGCTTTATCCATGAATTCAACTAATTCCTTAGACGCCTTCATGGGTTCAAGTTGGAGGATAAAATGGCGAGTCTTTATCTCTTTCAAAAGGATATCATGTCTGACTTTTTTAATCTTGTCGAAGTTATGTTTCTTGATTAAATGATCTTCGGCGCCCATAATATAGAGGATCGGGACATCGAATGATCTAAGTTCTTTCTCCACATTCACTTTTAAAATCGATTTTACACGTCCCTCTATGACATCCGGTTTAACTGTTTTAATCGCCTTTATCGCCATTCTCGCTAATCCATTAATTTTATCCCCGCCATACATTGCCCTTATCCTGATTAATAAGGGCCATAGCCGATATATTGGACTGACAGTGATAATACTTATCCACGAAGGAATAAATCGAAAAGGATTTCCGATAAAAGTGGCGCAGAGTATAAGCCCTTTAAGCCCTTCCGGCCTCTCGCTGGCTATCATTATTGCCAATGGACCTGAGAACGACTCCCCTAAAATGAAAAAGTCAGTTCCTCTTGGCAATGCATCCATCACGATCGTTTTGAGGTCTTTATAGCTACATTGCCTGTCTCTCGGATATGAGATCACGATTGGTGTGATTTCTTCAGGAATGCAGTTTATAAGAGGTTCGAAAAGTTCTCCTGTTCCGTCAAGACCCGGCAGTAAGACAATATACATTTTCTTCATATATATATTCCCAATCTGTGGAAACAACACCTGCATGAGAATCAGTCAGGGATGAAGAAACAGTTGTTTTGGAAATGCCTTTACTGTTGCATACGGGTCGCACTCCATTTCTCACTGCTTCCGCCTTTCAGTCCCCATTCATAGAGTTGCCGTTCACGAGGCCGGTGTATACTTTACCGCCTGCAGTGAAACTGATCTGATTACCGGTCAGCTTGCCGTTTACAGGCGTACTCATGTTACCGGATCTGAGAGTGCCGGTAATCATCTGGAAGGATTGTTCGAGAGTCAGATCTCCTTTCGATATTTTCCATATACCTCCCACGTTAGCGGGCACGATCCATAAATAGGCGGTGCAGTAATTGGTGCAGTCCTCATCTGCCGTGGCGATCTCGTCAGCCTCCCATTCTCGCATATCAAATGTATTCGAGACAATGCGCGTCCCGGGCTTCAGATTGAGGATCTTAGGGCGCAGTCGCATGTTGAGATCAGGGAGAAGGAACATGGTTATCACCGTGGCCTGAGAGAAATCGCTCTCGAATATGTCAGCTTCGGCAAAAGTAGCTTTGTCACTGACCCCTTCATTGGCTGCATTGCGCTTTGAGAGCTTGACCATATCCGGGTTATATTCGATGCCATGTGCACGAACGCCTCGCTTAGCGGCAGTTATTACAATTCGCCCATCCCCAGAGCCGAGGTCAATTATGTAATCTTTGGGCGTGACTTTTGCCATGTCGAGCATCTTATCTACTAAAGCCTGCGGGGTAGGTACCCATACCACATCCTTACCTCCCTGCCCGACTTTAGGGGTGAACTCTTCTCAGACTGTGCCCAGGCAAGACCAACTGCAATAATAATTGAGAGGAAGAACGTAAAAAATATCTTATTTATCGAATGTATTGATTTCATATCTAGCCTCCATAACCTATTAGATAATCCAATAGGCATCTCCCCGTAGCTTTCAGGGGGAATCTAAAAGGTTTAACAATCTAATGTACATGAATGAAAATGTCTCCTTTGGCTCAAAAAATCCATATATTTAAGGAATTAAAAAAGTGACATCAAATTAGACCACTTAAGATAGGATTTCAAGTATTATTTTTTGCATCCCAAGAGCAGTGCCAAGATCATAAATGTCGCGATAAGCTTAAACCGGTTGTCCCTGAGCCGGTTACCATGACGATGATGGTGTACATGTCCGGTGCCAATTCTGCCGGTAATCTTGGAAGGAGTTGATAAAGACTTCCGGCTCCTTTGCGGAGTTACTAAAATCTCATGGACGGAGGGATCTTGAGCAGGGTGCCGGGGGCAGGTTCAATATCTATATCAAGACCGTTATATTCAGCGAGCTTCGTTTTCTCGTTTGATGATTTGAAGTAGCGAATCGCAATTTTATCCCAGGTCTCACCCGCAGACACCTCGTGCACGCGCATACGTGGAGGATCAATCTTAGATGCTTCCTGAGTTGAAATAAAATTCAGGCCATTCATCATGGATTCGAACAGAGGTTGCAGTTTCTCAAATGATTCCTCTTTCCCTATGCCAAACATGGAAAAACCGTTATTCTCTTTGGTGAAGGCAAGGAGCTGAGCCTTAACATCGCCCAAATTGCGGCTTTGTCCCTGATATAAGCCGGTAATGGCCCCATGGGAAAGACTTTTGGCTTCAGAAGACTTTGTCGTCTTTTTTAGCCCCTGCTTTATCAGTAGATCCGAAAGTTCATTAAAATAAGTCTCTGTTGCTTTTTGTCTTTGTAATGCCTGGATATCAAAATAGACAAAGGATTCCTTCTTGGCGTCAAAAAAAACCGCGGTGTAATCATTATTGTTTATCTGTACCTGCCACCCCTCAGGAATGGGGATGCTGAGAAGAAACTCCTTATTGAAATACCGATCTCCGCTTACAAGTTCTCTACCGTTCCATTCTCCCACGGCCATTCCATTCAGAAGGCGGATAAAGTCATTTCGTTGGATATTTTTCTTTAAAATGTCCGGATACTGAGAAGATACTGTATCCAACTCCTTGTTCAAAAGTCCTAATCTCTCACTTGTGGCCGGATGGGTCATAAACCATATCTCGAGGGAGGCAGGCTCATGATCCTGAAGACCCTGTATCTGTTTCATGACATCAATAGAGGCCTTCGGATTATAACCCGCCTTGGTCATGTAGCGGATACCTAAGAAATCCGCCTCCCTCTCATCATCACGGGAGAACTTGCTAAAAGCAAGGATCGATCCCAGATCGACCAATGTTCCGTAATCCTGAACCGCTCCGTGGGTGGCAATATCAACAGCCAGTAATCCAATATTGAGGATCTGCGCCTTGGAAATCTGGGATGCCGAATGTCTGGCTGACACATGGCCTATTTCGTGTCCTATTACCGAGGCCAGTTCGTCAACAGAGTTAATTCGTTCAAGAAGGCCCCTATGGATATACACGAACCCCCCCGGCACAGCAAAGGCGTTGAAGTCCGGTGTATCAACGATCTCTACACGATAGATAAGATCCGGTCGATCACTGTGTCGACCGATATTTTCCGTTACCTCTTTGACTTTGGCGCGGAGTTCCGGCAGCTCCAGATAAAGTCCCATCTCATCCCGAACCTTTTTATCCACCTCCTGGCCGACTTGAAACTCTTTCTCTTCAGAGACGAGCATAAGCTCCGAGCGCCCGGTAACAGGGTTTGTGGCACAACCGGATAGGATGGAAAGATAGATCACTGAAAATATGCCCAAGAAAATTAAAGGCCTATGGTGTAAGAAAAAGTATTTTAACATGATTGTCACCTCTTAGGACGATAGCCCGCTAAACGCACTAGATGAAAAATATTCTTTCTCTTTACTTTCCGTGCTTAATAATCCAGGTTATTAAAGTGGCGGAGAGAGAGGGATTCGAACCCTCGGTAGAGGTTTACCCCCTACACTCGCTTAGCAGGCGAGCGCCTTCAGCCAACTCGGCCATCTCTCCGAATGATTGTTTTATCGATAGGATGAACAAAATTAAATTCTATTCTGTATATAGTTTGATAACTTCCTGGCGGAGGGAGTAGGATTCGAACCCACGGAGCTTTCGCTCAACGGTTTTCAAGACCGCCGCCATAGACCACTCGGCCATCCCTCCATGGCCATTAGTAAGTTTAAAAAAATTTAATATCAAATGTAAAATATATCAAGTATTAAAAAACAGAAAATGTGTTTATATCCTCTAAAATCTCTCTTTTCAAAGCTAATCTACCATTCTATCCCTCATCATTTGTATGGTTTCAGAATAGTTTTTACTGTGAAAGATAGTTGATCCCGCTACAAATATCTCCGCGCCTGCCGATGAGACGAGACTAATCGTATCAAGATTAATGCCGCCATCAACTTCTATTTCTGTATTTAATCCCCTCTCTTTTATCATCTCCCTCAGCCTCTCTATCTTCGGTATTACCTCAGGAATAAACTTCTGGCCTCCAAATCCCGGGTTCACTGTCATAAGCAGGACCATATCCAGTTTATCAAGGACATACTCTATTACCTGCAGGGGAGTTGCTGGATTCAAGGACACACCGGTTCTGGCTCCCGCCTCTCTGATGAGCTGAATGGATCTGTATAAATCATTCACCGCCTCGGCATGGACAGTTATTATATCCGCCCCGGCCTGACGGAAATCATCCACGTATTGATCAGGATTCGATATCATCAGATGGACGTCAAGCGGTAATTTTGTAGCCCTTTTTACCGCCTCGACTATCATCGATCCTATAGTGATATTCGGAACAAAATGTCCATCCATGACATCAATATGGATATAATCTGCACCTGCATGTTCAACATCTCGAACTTCATCCCCAAGCCTTGTAAAATCAGCTGATAGAATCGACGGCGCTATTTTCCCCATATTTTTCTCCTAAATATTATTTCCTTTATGGGACTTTACACTATTGATCTGGATAAAAAATATTAAATATTCTGGCGTAGTATAATTATTAATTCTTCCTAAAAAGAGCAGCAAAGAAACCATCCATATGATGAATATGGGGAAAAGTCCTAAAAAACCCCTGATTATCAATCAGGTCAAGGCCCCAATCAGGGACATGTTTTTTCAGATTTTCAAGGGACATATCACTGTTTCTATTCAGAAAATCCTTAACAATCTCCTCATTTTCTTCCTTCGAAATAGTGCATGTCACAAAGAGTATCCTGCCGCCCTTCTTGATCACGGAAGCAGTTTCATTCATAATGGTTTTTTGTAAAAAAGACAATCGTATTATATCTTTTTCATCCCTATTCCATTTAATGTCCGGATGTCTGGATATGATACCTAAGCCGGAACATGGTGCATCTACCATAACTTTATCGAATTTAAAGCTAAAAGTCGATGAGAGCGACTTTGAAGCATCCGCCACGACTGGCCGGATATTATCAATGCCTAGTCTGTGTGCGTTATAAACCAGAGTTGCCAGCCTCTTTCTGTTTATATCCAGGGCAAGGATATTTCCACTTCCTCCCATAAGCGCTGCCATATGAGTTGATTTTCCTCCGAGACCAGAGCAGATATCCAGCACGGTATCGCCTGGCCGGGGAGCAATAAGGTGTGATGTTATAATTGCCGCCTGATCCTGGACCTGAAACAGGCCTCTTTTGAAAGCCTTTAGTTCGGTTACCCTGCCCTTAAATCCTTCCAGTATCATTCCCTCTGGCGCATAGGGTGCAGGCCTCCCTGTTACCCCTTCCTCATCAAGATATTCAATAAGCTTACCCCTGCTGACCAACAGGGTGTTTGTCCTGATATTCAGTTGGGGCAAATTATTCTGGGAGCAAAGAAGACCCTCCGTAAACTCCTTGCCAAACTCTCTTATCCATTTTTCTACCAACCATGGAGGATAGGAATAGAAGACGCTCAGATAGCCGACTGGTTCACGAACCTGGTCCGGGAACGAGATCCTGTCCTTATGTCGACATATATTTCTTAGGAGTCCATTCACAAAAGATGTGATATAGCGTGGACTTTTAATCGACTTGACCTGGTTGACCGCTTCATTAACAGCGGAAGATTCAGGAACCCTGTCGAGATAAAATATCTGGTAGAGGGCGAGTCTGAGAATATTAAGTATCGGAATTTCCATTTTTTTTAATGGAAATTCCGTAAATTGTCCTATCATCCAGTCAAGTCTTAATCGCCATCGGGAAACACCCTGTACAAGCTGACTGATAAAGGCACGGTCCCTCTCATCAAGGTGTGGTGCATGTTCAAAGAGATCATTCAGGTAATTATCAGGACTGTCTCTTTTATGAACCAGCCTGTTCAATATTTTAAGGGCAAGGTCTCTAGGGCTCTCTGTTTTCATGTTTGAAAAATGTGATATTATTCATATCTTTAACTCTTATTGTCTTGTTTAGTCCAGTATATTCAATCCTTATTCCCTGATATTTAAATGACCATCTGTTTTTTTATTTGGACAGCAGCAGTTATCCTCCCAAAATAGTTCCTTCAGGCACGGGAAATCCCATTAAAAAATCCTTTGAAAAAAGTCTCTTTTTCCCGGGATACTGCACCTCCCCGATCTCGATTATCCCTTTACCAGTCTCTACTGATAGGCTTCCCTTGCTTTTTCTTACTACCCTGCCTGGGACAGTATCCGGACATTCCTCATCCAGAATCCTGGGAGAAAAAAGCTTGATCATTTTGCCCCTTACAGTCGTGCATGCGCCGGGACTTGGATCAAGTGCCCTGATCAGGGATGAAATCCTTACTGCATCAAGACCCCATTCAATCATGGACATGCTTTTGTCAATCTTTGGGGCGTAAGTAGCATAGGAATGGTCCTGAGGTATCTCCTTTAACCGGCCTTCGGACATGATCTTCAAGACCCTTATCAGGAGATCGCCGGCCTTTATGGACAGCCTGTCATGTAATTGACCTGCGGTCTCATCCTTTCTGATTGGAACCGCTTCCTGATATAGGATGGGGCCTGTATCCAGCCCCTCGTCCATACGCATAATAGTTAAACCGGTCAAGGATTCATTATTCAGGATGGACCTCTGTATCGGGGCCGCCCCCCTGTATTTAGGTAAAAGGGAGGCATGGATATTAATGGCGCCCCATTTTGGGATCATCAACAGCCCTTTACTTAGAATCTGTCCGAAGGCTACGACAATGATCAGATCCGGCGAACTATTTCTTATCAGATCGCAAAAATTGTTCTCAGACACCTTTTCAGGTTGTAATATATCCAAATTGTGTTCAAGGGCCAATCTTTTAATCGGAGAAACGGCCATCTTTTTACCCCTGCCCATGGGTCTGTCAGGTTGTGTGACGACCGCTAATATCTTGTGCCCTTCATTAATAAGAGACTTCAAGGATGGGACGGCAAATTTGGGTGTCCCCATAAATATAATCCTTGGTCTCTTGGCAAATTTTTCTTCGGGAGTAGTTGTCATATCTGTATTTGTATCAATTAATATCTTAACTACTGAGTAGCAAATTTAAGATCGTGTGAATTACATAAAATAGCGAGTGATACCTGATATTGATAGCTGGATACTAATCGACAAAAGAAATACGATAGGGAAATTCACTGTTTCAAACCCTTTTTTAATCTCTTTTTATAAAGCGACCTCTTAAGTCTGCTGATGTGATCGATAAAAAGTACACCATTCAGATGGTCAATCTCATGTTGCAGGCATATTGCAAGGAGATCTTCCGCTTCAATATCAACGGGATCACCATTTCCATCCACTCCCTTCACCTTTATCTTTGCGCTCCTCTTGACCTCCGCGGAAAAATCAAGAACACTCAGGCATGCCTCTTCATATGTGATATCACCTTCTGCCATGATGATCTCCGGATTGATCAATACAGATGGTTTTCTGACCTCATCCCATCGGGCCACATCGTAAACGATTAGCCTTATAGGCTCACCTACCTGTATAGCCGCGAGGCCGATGCCCGGTGCCGAGTACATGGTTTTTGCCATGTTCTCAATTAATATTTGTGTATTCCCATCAATGTTTTCAACAACACTGGATTTCTTCCTTAATATTGGATCAGGATATGTGTATATCTTCAAATATTCCTGCATTTCTTACCCTTACCCTTGATGACATTTATTATCCTTCAAATAATTATTCGGCCCGCCCTATCATTCCTTATTAAGATAAATAATGAATCTGTTGTGACTTCCTCAATATTAGATATTTATTTTGCTAAAATATTAAATCTTAAGATTAAATAAATCAAGTTTTAGCTCGAATAAAACTTACTTGACTTTTTAGCACCTTACACCTATTGAGATATTATCATGAAAGATATAATAAATTTTCTTTTTGAAGTAGGGATGTTGAAAAAAACACCCCGAACAGGTTATCAGTTTCTCGGATCAGGGCATGAATCTGTGGCGGAACATTCATTTCGCACCGCCATCATAGGTTATATACTCGCCCAACAGGAGCCTGGGGCAGACTCTCGAAAAACCACGCTTATGTGCCTATTCCATGACCTCCACGAGGCCAGAACCGGGGACCATAACTATGTTAATAAAAGATATGTAAGTGTGGATGAGGAAAGCGCGGTAAAGGACCTCGCAGGCAAGACACCCTTCGGCGATGAGCTAATCTTATTGACGAATGAATTCAACGCCGGAGAGTCCTTGGAAGCCCGTATATCAAGGGACGCGGATCAGATTGACCTAATTATGGAACTCAAGGCGCAGAATGATTTAGGCAATAGATATGCGGATGATTGGCTGCATTATGCATTAAAAAGGATTGTTACCGAAAATGCCAAAACAATGGCCCGGGAGATATTAAAAACAGACAGTACAAACTGGTGGTTTGATAAAAAGATGGATCTTTGGGTAAATGGCCCTGCAAATAAACAAAAGTCTAAATAATATCGTCTCCTTCATCGGCCCATCGGCTGCAATGAAGGCCAGCCTGCTTATCTCTTTTATCTTCCATATAACCTTATTATTGTTTTTTCAAAACGTCCTCCCCTTTTATCCGAATACGGCAGAACTTAAGACATACAGGGTTGACATTATCAGACCCCCGATTGAAGATATTGATACGGGAGAAAGTCCTGAAGATCTTATTGATGATATCAAGGAAAATGAATCTCCTATTACAGATAGTTATCAGGACACTATTTCCCTTGATACAAAAGATAAAAGATATGCCTCATATGTAAGTCTAATAAAAAAAGAGATTTTAACTTGCTGGAGATACCCTGTTGATGCACTGGCAAATCTTATTGAGGGCAATCTGACAGTTATTTTCAGCCTGACAAGTGACGGCAAAATGACTTCTATCAGTATTACCAAGGCTTCAGGATATGAGATACTTGATCAGGAAGTAATTCGTGCAATAAATAGCGCGGCCCCATTCCCCCCTTTCCCGAATCAATCACAGTGAAAAGGTTGAATATAAAGGCCTCATTTGATTACCGTCTTACTTCCGAAAAATAAGAGTCTCAATACATCTTACGTTCAAGATTATACGAATGCGGCATAAAGGGGCCATGGTGATTATATGAAAATGCCTGATTCATATACACTTGACTAGACCAACATGGTGATTAAATTAATTCTCATATTTTCTAAATAATAGACTTTAATTTTAAGGATAATGTGGCAGGAAAAGATTATTATAAGATACTGGGGGTATCAAAAACATCGTCCGCTGATGAGATTAAGAAGGCATATCGTAAACTGGCCATGAAATATCACCCGGACCGTAACAAAGGCGATAAGACTGCAGAGGCCAAATTTAAGGATATCAGCGAGGCCTATGCGGTCCTGAGCGATAAAGAAAAGAGAAAACAGTATGACATGTTCGGTTCCGAAGGGTTCCAGAACCGTTATAGTCAGGAGGATATATTCCGGGACTTTGATTTTGGAAGTATATTCAGGGAATTTGGCTTTGAAGGTGGGGGCCGTGGACATAATATCTTCAGTCAAATATTCAGTGGTATGGGGCAGAAGAACTTTAAAGGCGGCAGTTCATATTTTAATTCCCCTTTCGGCGCTCATGGAGGCATGTCCCAACCCTTAAAAGGCAAGGATATTGTTTATGAGCTCTCTTTAACACTGGAAGAGGCCTTTGAAAACAACGAAAAAATCATCTCTTATAAGACTAGCAACAACAAACAGGAAAATGTATCTGTTAAAATACCCGCTGGGATATCTAACGGTAAAAAATTGAGGCTTCAGGGCAAAGGAAATCCCGGATTAAACCATGGTCCGAATGGAGATCTTTTTATACTGATTAAACTCCTCGAGCATCCCCAGTTTAAAAGAGAACTGGATGATCTCCTGCTCAACAAGGAAATTAAATATTCAGAGGCCGTCCTTGGCACTGAAATCGAGGTGCCAACTATCGATACAAAAAGACTGCGTCTGAAAATACCCCCAGGTACCCAGGATAATGCCAAATTCAGATTAAAGGGATACGGCATGCCCCATATGAACGGAAAGGGTCGCGGGGATGCTTATGTAATAATTAATATATCCATACCCAAGAAACTGACTAAGAAACAGGAAGAGTTGATACAAAAGATTAGCGAGGCGGGATTATAATATGAAGGCCTTATCTGTTTTTTCAGGAGGTCTGGATAGTATGCTAGCCTCGGAATTAATAAGGGCTCTGGGCATTGAAGTCCAGGGCCTTTTTTTTGAAACACCATTTTTTTCCGCTGAAAAGGCAAGGGAATCCGCCGAATCCATTAGCCTGCCAATAAAAGTGATTAATATTACTGAAAGACATCTGGATGTGGTCAAAAAGCCAAAATATGGCTACGGAAAAAACATGAACCCCTGCATTGACTGCCATGCATTGATGCTCCGCATAGCAGGTGAGATGATGCCAGATGAGGGGGCGGATTTTATTGTCACTGGTGATGTTCTGGGACAGAGACCCATGTCTCAGAACAAGAAGGCGTTGTCTATAATAGATACTGAAAGCGGGCTCGAAGGGATTATTCTTCGGCCGCTGTCCGCAAAGCTACTCCCCCCTACCATGCCTGAAATTATCGGCTGGATCAACAGGGGTAAAATGCTGGATTATTCAGGCAGGGGCCGGAAGCCGCAGATGGCCCTGGCAAAAAAACTGAATATTAAAAAATACCCGGCACCTGCCGGTGGTTGCCTTTTAACCGATAATACATTTTCAAAGCGATTAGCAGATCTATTCTCATCTGATAGCCTCATTGCACTGAGTGAAATTGAATTATTGAAATATGGCCGCCACTTTCGTATCGGACCTAAAACGAAGATTATTGTTGGAAGAAACATGACTGAAAATAATTACATTAGCTTGCTGGCAAAGGATGATGATCTCCTTATATATACGGTATCAATCCCAGGACCGACCGTCCTGGTCATTGGAGAGAAGACACCTTTTTCTGTTGAGACGGCGGCAGCTATGACCGCTTCCTATAGTGATGCAAATGACGGAGAAGCTGAAATATGCTTAAGGGAAAAAGGACAATATAAGAAACTGACGGTGAAAATCAGGGATAAGAAAGAATTCAGGGAATACATGCTCTAGGGAATTACTGCCTTAAAAGTCTTTTAATAAAGGGGGTCTTTTTGATTTCCTCAATCTTTTTCAGTTTATCGGTTATCTCCTTCTCACGGGCGATTATTTCGGCCTCAAAGTTGTTGCGGTCTTGATTAATTTTTTGCATCTCTACCTCCAGATCCATTATGGCAATCTTCTCACCCCTGAACATATCTCTTCTTTTTCAGAGATTTTATCTCCTTGGATATCTCTTCTTTTCTTAATTCCATCTGAGAAAGGCTGCTCTGCCGTTCGCTTATAATGCCCGGCTCGTTTGCTATCTCTTTTAATAAAGCCTCTTCATTCTCCATGGTATAATAAAGGTAAAGAAAGGCCACTCCGCAATTAATAATAATGCAAAAAAGGATCTTTATTCCCAGAATCAACGTCTTGCCGACTGAACTTCCGATATCTTTTAATCCGGAAAAGTTATTTAAGATAGCATCCTTGCGTGTATAGGAAACATGCTTTCCCTTGAACCTGTACCCTGATTAGATTGACAGCATCGGCTATTGACTTGACTATCAGATTCCAATTTACGGCCCAGTTCTCCTGATCTGCAATTTTCTTTTATTTCAATACCCGGTTCAATTAACGCTAGGGCGGTAGCGTTTATCTTTTCCAGAATGCTGTCAGTTTCCACTTCAGTGGCAAATTTGCCGGGAAATTTCTTTTTAAGAGAAATTATATCATCTTTGAGTCTAAGGATATTAAGTTCAATATCTTTGCCTATTTTAATCAAAAATATATCTTCACAAAGATACTCCCTAGCGATTGATAGCAAAAGGGAGTCTTTCCTGATCTCGCTCAGCGCCCCGACGGCGTATTGGATGTCATTCATCTTATCTTCCTCTCACCTTTATATTAAAGTCCGTTCTTTAGTTAATTATACTTAACCCCTTTTAAAGATGATAACACGTTACCATTAATCTGCAAGTTCTTTAATCGATCCCATCAAGGCAACAGTTGAAAATTTGTTATTACCGGATAAAAATCAGGCAATAAAGCTATTTTATCATAACATTATAATAGTAAAAAATTTTTTTCAAAAGAAATTGACAAAATGAAAAAATATGAATAAATCTAATACGCTAATATTCGCGATAGTCCAAATCATCGCATATATCATCCCTGAAAGCCTCATGGTATTCTAAAGGTCCATTTAACGCTCGATCTCGTCATTTTTTTAAAAAGGCTGCCATTTCAGCCATATGAGAATTTTGGGCGCTTTTAAGTAATATTCCTTTTAATATCCGAGGATGTCATTCAGTGATTGAGTAATTTAAATTCTATTATATGGAACAGATTATGATAAAAAAGATAAAAAAAGGGAGAGTAACCATTGACAAGGAGATCTGCAAGGGATGCTACCTTTGCATATCGGTCTGTCCCAATGAAATGATCTTCATCTCGGATCGATTAAACCAGCAAGGTTATTATCCCGTTGAATTTCAAATAAATAATAAGAACAACAAAGGATGTATCGCATGCGCCATGTGCGCGACAATATGCCCTGATATTGCTATCGAGGTTTATCGTGAGTGAGAAGGTATTAATGAGTGGCAACCATGTAATCGGCGAGGCTGCGGTCCGGGCGGGATGCAGGTTCTATGCGGGTTACCCTATAACACCCCAGAATGAATTGACAGAATATATGGCAAGCGCCATGGCCAGGCTGGAAGATGGCACATTTATCCAGGCTGAAAGCGAGATTGCTGCAATAAATATGGTAATTGGGGCTTCAATTGCCGGTAGCAGGGCTATGACCAGTTCTTCAAGTCCCGGCATTAGCCTGAAACAGGAGGGTATTTCATTTCTGGCAGCCCAGGAACTCCCGGCGGTCATTGTTAATTGCATGCGTGGCGGCCCGGGTCTGGGGAATATCGCTCCATCCCAGGGCGACTATTTCCAGGCAACCAGGGGCGGCGGTCACGGAGATTATCGCACTATCGTCCTGGCCCCCGCTTCCGGCCAGGAACTTGTTGATTTGACCATAAAGGCCTTTGATTATGCCGATGAATATCGGACACCTGTAATGATACTGCAGGATGGCATGATGGGTCAGATGATGGAGCCTGTCATATTCCCTGAGCCTATTGACCTGAAAAAACTCCCTGCTAAGTCATGGATACTGGACGGTGCTAACGGAAGACCCAGACGCATTATCAAGTCGTTGTTGCTCGATCCGGATGTGGAAGAAGCGCTTAACTGGAAGCTGGCAAGTAAATATGAAGATATTACTAATAAGATACAGGATGCTGAAACATATATGACCTCTGATGCCCGCCTGGTCGTGATTGCATATGGAACAGCAGCAAGGATTGCCAAGGGTGCTGTTAACCGTGTTCGGGATTTAGGTTATAAGGTGGGCCTTTTCCGGCCCATTACATTGTATCCCTTTCCCAAGCGCTTACTGATGAATTTAAGGAAGAACGCACACAATCTGCTCATTTTTGAAATGAGCACCGGACAAATGGTGGAAGATGTGAGACTTTCTATCGAGGGAAGCAGAAATATACACTTTTATGGCAGACCTGGGGGTATCATTTCAACACCCCATGAGATTGCCGAAAAGATTAAGGAAGTCTACAAAAAAATAAGTTGAGTGAAAGAACAATTAGAGATCTGTCAATATTAAATAGGAAAAAGGAATTGAAATGGCTAAAAAGATTTTTTCAAGGCCAAGATATTTAAAAAAAGCCGTTTTTCACTACTGCCCTGGATGTGGTCATAGCATTGTTCACCGACTTGTGGCTGAGGTCATTGAAGAGCTTGATATCGGGACAAGAATAATCGGTGTCCCTCCGGCAGGATGTGCTGTCCTGGCATATGACTATTTCGATGTGGATATTGCAGAAGCTGCACATGGTAGGGGCGCCGCTGTTGCAACCGGCATAAAGAGGGTACTGCCCGATCGAATAGTATTTACCTACCAGGGTGATGGGGATATTTCGGCGATCGGAACTGCGGAAACAATTCACGCCGCCAACAGGGGTGAAAGAATAACGACATTGTTTATTAATAACAGCGTATACGGCATGACCGGGGGACAGATGGCACCTACAACCATCCTTGGTCAGAATACCACGACTACACCTGGTGGACGAGAAATAAAACGGGACGGATGGCCCTTGGACCTCAGTGAAATGCTTGGCTTGTTAAAAGGCGCTGTCTATATAGAGCGCACTGCTGTGAATTCACCAAAGAATATCATGCATACCAAGAAGGCTATTAAAAAGGCATTTAAGGTCCAGATGGCAAACCTGGGCTTTTCACTGGTAGAAATACTTTCCCCCTGCCCTACGAACTGGAAGATGACTCCCGTTAATGCCTGTAAATGGGTGGAAGAGATTATGATGGATGTATTCCCACTTAAAGTGATTAAAGATGAAGTAGGTAAAATCTGATCAAAAAGGAAAGATTGATTATGATGACAAAAACAGCTTTTGCAGGAACCGGGGGACAGGGTGTTCTAATGATGGGTTATATCCTCTCCTTATCGGCGATGAGGGACGGCAAACATGTCACCTATCTTCCTTCATATGGAGCTGAAGTGCGGGGTGGAACCGCCAATTGCACGGTTTCAATCTCCGATGAAGAGATCGCTTCTCCTGTGGCATCTTCTCCTGATTTCGTTGTAGTCATGAACAAGCCCTCCATGTTGAAATACCAGTGGGTAATGAAAAGCGGAGGTATTATGATTATCAACTCTTCCCTTATTGATTCTGACCCGGCTAGAGATGATATTGATATAGTGAAGATCCCTGCTAATAATATAGCCATTGAATTGGGAAACGAACGAATCCTCAACATAATCATGCTCGGGGCATTCGTAGCAAAAACGGGCATAATAACCCATGACTCCATAATGAATGGTCTGGCTGAAGTTTTGAAAGGTAAAAAAGTTGACTCAATAGAGCTGAATCGAAAAGGCTTGATAAGAGGGGCTGAATATGTTTCAAGGGAAACTCGTCCCGGCAGTCCTTAATAACATAACTTGGAGTTACGTCCTCAAACTTTAGATGATTATTTTATTTCTGAATTTCCTTTAATTTTCTGCGAAAAGTACTCAATATTTTAAGCTTTTCAGACATTAATAATCTTTATTAATGATGGATCATAATCCTCCACTTTTTCATAACCTAATAGATTCAACAAAGTGGAAGCTACATTTGAGATGCCCTTTTTTTGGATATTGGCCATCTCATACTCCCCTTTATATGCAGGATCATAGATAACAAAAGGAACAGGATTGAGGGTATGAGCTGTTTTTATCATTTTTACGCCTTTTTTGTCCATTGTAAACATCTCGTCCGCGTTGCCGTGATCTGCTGTAACGACTGCTATACCTTCAATTTCTTTAATAATCTCTAACAATTCTCCCACGCATCGATCCACTGTCTCAACGGCAACAATTGCCGCCTCCATAACACCGGTATGACCAACCATATCTCCATTCGCAAAATTCAATCGTCCGAATCGATATTGGCCTTTCCGTAACAGATCAATAACGCAATTCTTGATCTCCTCTGCCTTCATTTTCGGCGCCTTGTCAAATTGGATTCTATCGGAGGGAATCTCTATATATGTCTCAAGTGATTCATCGATGTAGCCTGATCTATTGCCGTTCCAAAAATAGGTTACGTGTCCATATTTTTGGGTCTCAGATACGGCGAACATCTTAATCTTTTCAATACAAAGGTATTCACTTATAGTGCGCTCAATAGCAGGAGGCTGTACCAGAAAATTTGGAGGCATGTGGGTATCACCGTCATATTCCATCATACCGGCATATATTATATCCGGCAAAGGGCCCCTGTCGAACTCGGAAAAATCCTTTTCCGTGAAGGCGCGAGATATTTCGATGGCCCGGTCCCCTCTAAAATTGAAAAAAATCACTGCATCTCCATCGAGAATCGGTCCTATGGGCCGATCTAAATCGTCCACTATGACAAAAGGGTCCAGGTATTGATCTGTAATTTTGGGGTCTTCATCATAGAATGTCTTCACAGCTTCAATGGCGGACCTGAAACGCCGACCTTTTCCAAGCACATGGGCATCCCAGCCCCTTTTGACAATATTCCAGTCGGCATTATATCTATCCATAGTCACCTTCATGCGACCGCCTCCGGATGCTATGCAATAATCCAGGCCTTTTTCCTCGGATATTTTCATCAGCCTATCCTGTGTAGGAATAATATAATCTAGGGCGGTCCTCTCACCAACGTCCCGTCCGTCAAGCAGTGGATGGACCCTTACTTTTTTAATGCCTGTCTCGGCGCATTTACCTAAAAATATATATAGCTGATCAATGTGTGAATGGACATTCCCATCGGAGAGCAACCCTATGAAATGGATTGTCCCTCCTTTTTCCGCTCGTCGAACAATATCTTGCCATGTCTCTGACTGGAAAACCTGACCCGTCTCAAGGGCCTTGTTTACCAGGCTGGCTCCTTGTTCAAATACCCTGCCTGCTCCAAGGGCATTGTGCCCGACCTCGCTGTTTCCCATATCTATATCACTTGGCAATCCCACCGCAGTTCCATGGGCCTTGAGTTGGGTATAGAGCTTTGATCCGAATAAACGATCAAGCGTGGGAGTTCTGGCCATATAAACAGCATTGCTTTCATCCTCGCGGCCAATCCCGATGCCATCCATAATTATCAAGAGAAGAGGACCTTTTCGCCCATGAAAAGATTTTAATGGATTAAGTTTCAATAGCATAACCACACTCAATATCAGGATATAAGTTATTTAATTGGGTCTTGTTATTGTTATCTTTGAAGGAAGATCGCTTAAGCGATCAAGTTTTTGTTTACTCACTTCAACGCCAAGACCGGGTCCTTTCAAAGGCCCAGCCTCACCGGCCGGTCCAAAAGAAACGTTTTCAAGTGTGATATTTTCCTTTAATAGGAATTCATCATAAGAACCATCATAATAAAGCGCATCCCCGCAAAGAAGGCTTAACGCCCTACCCGCCGCGGAGAGAAGACCTGTTTCTCCCAGTTGACAGCCAATTTGAAAAGAAACACCCTTATCTCGTAAATAATTAATCATCTGCAGTGACCTTCTAAACCCACCACATTTGGATAGCCTCACGTTTATCATATTATAATGACCGTCTTCAGCAAGTCTTTTCACATCTTCCAGAGAACAGGCTGATTCATCTGCCATAAGGATGATACCATCTTCTTTAATGCTTCGGGCAAATTTGGCTATTCCGGGATCATCAGGCGCCATGGGCTGTTCTACTACTCTTACATCATATTCTCTAAGCATAGGTATATGTTCAAACGCAATTTTATCATCCCAGACCCCGTTGATATCAACTTTAAGATCGTAATCATCCTTAAAAATTATGGCCAGTGTGTTAAGTGCAATTCGATTTTGCTCGACATCTTTTCCCATTTTGAGTTTTATTTTTTTAAATCCCATCTCATTTATTGATTGGCATATCCCCATTACTGTCTTTTGAGAACCAAGGGGAATTGCAGCACCATAATAAATTGTATTTACATAGAAATCTTGAGGGAAATATTCCACGACAGGTCTATTCTGCTTTTTTGTTAATGCATCTAAAAGTGCCATCTCTAGGGCGCAGATTGCAGAATTATATCCCTTTTCATCTGGCAGGCTATCCACAAAGTCCCAAATTTGAGTCACATCATTCAAATCCCATGGAAAATGGTATTTCTCTATTAGATACTTTATCCTATCTGCCGCACTTTCCTGTGTCTCGCCTGTAACATACGATCTTGGAGCGCCCTCTCCATATCCTATTATTTCTCCTTGATCAGCGATGATCTCAACAATGATGTTTTTAACAGAATTTCTTTTTCTAAGAGAGTGAGCAAACTCATTTGAAAACGGAAGCAATAATTTATAAATATTGATCTCATTAATTCTCACAATAATTCTCCCTTGAACGAGGATTAAAGCCTTTTAACTGAAATTGTTTTTCCCTTTTTTCATCAGATTGTACTAAAAGACTGTACTTTCCTTTTCTTTTATATCATTATACGTAAGCAAGAAACCTCCATTATAGTTGATATCTAACATATACTGCCTCACATTATCAAGGATTAGGAGTAAATAATATGCCACGTTTACTGCTGATCAATCCATCCATTACCAATAAAGCACTTGGTAATATCAGGGCAACTGCTTGGCCTCCATTAAACCTGCCATACTTGGCAGCAGTAACTCCAAGTCATTATCAGATAGAGGTAATTGATGAGAATGTCGAACCTTTTAAATACCGGGAAGCTGATATCGTTGGCATTACGGCTCTAACATCTTCGGTTTTTCATGCCTATCAAATTGCCCAAATCTATCGCGAAAAAGGCATACCGACTATTATGGGCGGCATCCATGTATCCATGATGCCGGATGAAGCCCAGCGCTATTGTGATTCGGTTGTCATTGGAGAGGCCGAAAATATCTGGCCCAAGGTACTGGAGGATTTCGAGGCCGGCAAGTTACAAAAACAATACAGAGGTTCATGGGCAGACCTGGAGACCCTGCCGATACCGCGACGTGATATCCTCCAGAATCCCTATTATCGTTGGGGAAGCATCCAGACCTCCCGCGGATGCCCGATGAATTGCTCATTCTGTTCTGTTACCGCCTTTAATGGCCGAAGATTTCGCAGACGTCCATCTCGATTCTGTCATTGAGGAACTCGAACAGATACCCCAGAATTTGGTGATGCTGACAGACGATAATATTATAGGTTATGGTAAGAAAGACCTGGAATGGACCTATTCTTTTTTTTCCAGAATACTGGAAAAAGGCATTAAAAAATCTTTTTTTGCACAGGCATCCATCCTTTTTGGGGAAGACCGTGAACTTATCAGGCTTGCTGCCAGGGCCGGATTAAAGGTTGTCTTTATAGGGATAGAGTCCATCAATCCAGAAACCCTTCAGGGCTTCCAAAAAGGAATAAATTTAGAACGTCTTCAACATGGTCGATATAAAGAACTGATTGGAACGGATCCGTAAAGAGGGTATCGTTTTTATTGGCGGCTTTGTACTGGGAAGCGATGAGGATGATCGTTCGGTGTTTCATCGCACTCTGGAATTTGTAAAATCTTCACATATAGATGCTCTCCAACTACAAAGCCTACTCCTTTGCCTGGCACACAACTTTGGGAGTTAATGCAAAAGAAAGGTAGAATTCTAAATCAAAACTTCCCTGAAGCTTGGGACGAATATCGTCTTTCAAGGCTGGTTTTCAAACCAGCACAGATGTCCATAGAAGAGGTATATGAAGGTTTTACTTATTTACGAAAAAATATTACAGCCTTTGGGAGACAATAAAAAGAATATTCTTATACTCTCCTTGCCACAAAAAGCATAACCTCCACTTTTATTGCCTATAAAATCAATATCTCCTACCGAAAGGCCTTCAAGAATTCCGAACATTATCGGCTTTATCAATTGGCCCGATTTAAAGAAAAATATTTAAACCATAGAATTATCTATTCAGTGTTTTCTGATTTTTTATCTTGTATAAGTTCTTCTGAAGGATTACAAGGTAAGGTAAAATAAATGTCGTGCCTTCGTTAACCTTGCTTTTAACCTCGATTGTCCCGCCATGAGCCTGCATGTTTTGATGAGAAACAAAGAGGCCAAGTCCGGTGCCTTTGTGCATATTGCTTTTATGCTTGGTAGTGAAATAGGGTTCAAATATTTTATCAATATTTGCTGCTGGTATTCCTTCGCCGTTGTCTTTAATATAAATCTGAATCCTTTCATCTTTCCCTTTTTTATTATTGTGCTTAGTTAAAATTTCGATCCTTCCCTGCTCAGGTGTAAAATCTACGGCATTGGAAAGGAGATTCAGGATAACCTGTTTCATTTTTTCAGAATCCAACCATACTTTCCCTATGTCAGGATCGAATTGGCAATCAACTTTTATCTTTTTAGGTTTGGTCTGCGCTGAAACAAGAAGGACCATCTTATCTATCAACTCATGTATGTCATTTAACTCAAATCTGGATTCCTTTATCCTGACCAGATCCATAAGTTCTGCGAGTAGATTATTGACCCTGTTTGTCTCTTCAACAGCTATTTTATGAAATTTACCCCTGTATTCTTCATCGTCAAATTTATAGGGGAGCATCTGAATAAATGTGCCTATTGCTGTCATGGGGTTTTTAATCTCATGGGCCAGTCTCGCGGCCACATTGCCCAGAAATGATAACTTTTCAGCCCTGCCTAAAAGGGCGTAGGAGTTTTGAAGTTCAAGCATCTGTTTCTGTAACTGTTGATATAATCTCGCGTTCTCAATGGCTATTGCTATCTGGGATGAAAAGATTTCAAGTGTCTCTCTGGTTTCTTTTGGGACGCCTGCGCCATCAACAGCGTCAGTGGCAATTACTCCGATAACCCTGGATCTGGTGATCAAAGGAACCACATAAACAGACTTGGGTTTCCCATAGGCCAATACAATATTCTCTTTTCTGAGGCTGGAAGCTTCCACATCATTGACATACTCAGACCTGCCTGTATTCGTTACCCTTACGAGGATGTTGTTTACTCGATGCAGAGGGACCTTATATTTTAGAATCTCATCAGGAATATCATCGTTAAAACCTGTGGCATAAAGATATTCCAGACATCCTTCCTTTTCATTCACTACCATGATTATTGCGCGACTTATACTGCACACATTTGACAATGTGTTCATAATGACGCTTAAAAGTTTCTCCAGATCCAATACCGAAAGAATAGCCTTCCCCGTTTCTTGTATCGCTTGGAGCTGTTTGATCTTTTGATTTAATTCTAAATTCAGAAGGTTTACCTCTTCATATTTCTGCTCTATTACTTTTTTATCCTTCTCCATCTCTCTTATTGTTTCAATAACTACTGATTTTGAGGTAAAAAACCTCGAATAGATCTCATGGAATCTGTTCTGTGCAGTCCATTTTAAATGATATTCGCAATATGGAGCCCCATCAAAATAACAACACTTTTCTTCAAGATTCAAGGGCCTTGCTCCCCAAATGCATGGCATATGGCTATAGACCCCTTGATTATACAGGCATATATCTTTACTTGAACTCATATTATTCTTCCAATGTAATCTGACAACAGCTTTACCCTTATTATTTTCAACAAGCTCTATCTCCTTGTTCCTGTTCATTTGATCATTTACTTTCTGAACATGTTTGAGAGCTTGATTAATTGACCAAAATGCCTTTACGATTATACGTTGTGTATAA
>CAVZMS010000003.1:0-4023 GCA_963776085.1 uncultured delta proteobacterium | reverse complement strand
AAAGATTAATGCAAGTGCCTATTTTTTTGTGCCGAATACCCCTTCTCTGTATGCGTTTATGTATTCTATACAATACTCGTCATTACCCAACAATGCTTCTGTAGCATATATCATTCCCATTATATCTCTGTTTAGGGGATCAAGAATTACACTATCCATTCCTGCGTTCATCGCGAGGACCACAAAGGCCTGGTTTACCATCTTACGGGCAGGCAGGTTAAACGAAATATTACTCGCAGCGCCTGTCACATGAATTGCAGGATATTGCGCTTTTATTTTTAACATTACATCAACAATGATATTAATCCCGTTTTCCGATGTGCAAAGCATTTCCACTAGAGGATCTATATGTAACCGGGATGGATCGATACTGTATTCCTTTGCCTTTTCCATAATACCCGCAAATACTTCCAAGCGCTTTCCCGAGCTTTTGGGAATTCCCGTGTCATCACACAATAGGGCGGCGCATTCCCATTTGGTATCGGCTATCACGGGAAAAATGATATCTATTTTATCTCCCTCCAATGATACCGAATTGACCAGGCCGGGTTTTTTACAGAATTTTAAAGCTTCCGCGCATACACTGGCACTGGGGCTGTCGACCGCTATGGGTGTGTCTGTAACCTCCTGAACCAGGTCTATCAGCCACTTCATTGTTTCCACTTCGATAGCCGTGTCGACTGAAGCGCATACATCAATGAAATCAGCGCCTGCCTCTGATTGAGCTTTCGCGAGATTTCTAATAAAATCCGCGTCTTTTTCACCAATTGCCTTTGCTACTGAAGGAATAGATCCGTTAATTTTTTCAGCAATAATTATCATTGTTATTTTTTACTCCATTTTTTAATGATAAAAACTTGCTTTTTCGGGGAAGAAGCATAGGAAGATAAAACTTGTGTGTCAAGACAAAACGAGAGACCTTTGCAAAATCCATTTTTCCGTATTCCAGGACTTGCCCGCCCTGGTGCGACTTGTGGGTAAATGGAAATTATCAGAAATCTTATCCTGCCGCCCTTGCCGGATGGAAATATCTGTTTCAGGTCCGCATGAAGAATCTATGCTTAATTAACACGCTTGGCAATGAATGTCGTTGGTGAGGAGCTCCGCCACCGGGGGCCGCCAAAACCGCCACGCCGCATATCGTCTTTATAAGAGAGTTTAAGCTCATTTCCTAATAAGACGCCGGTGTAATTAATAGTCATTTTCATTTTGTTGAACTCTGCATCAACTGCAAAGGAGATATTAGTGCCGTTGATTTTGCCGTCCCTTATCGGGGTCCACTGACCTGGCGCCCCGCTAGTAGTCCCTGTCAGAGTATCTCCATCCCTTTTGAAATTGTAGGTAATTGTCATGGGTTGGCCGCCCATTCCTGGAAAATGTTCCTGTCCATGTGCCATCAATGCCGGCAGCAAAGGCTGCCGCCATATCGCTCCAGTAGGATGCCTTCTCTTTATCAGGAGTTATACCGAACGAACCTTTTGTATATATCGGGGAAAGCACGGTTGCTGATCGTATATGGCCAAGTTTTGCGGCAGTTTCCAGCCATTGTATACAGTCATTGGGATCCTGTTCTCCTCCCCAGCCGTTCAGGCACATATATCCCACATTATATATTGCCGTCGCATCGCCCTGTTTTCCCAGTTCCAAACACAAATTGAGCGCACGCACTCCTGGCCGCCTCATATCCCTGAGTTCCGGCCTTCATTATCAATGACAAACCTTTGGTGACATCCTTTTCGACTCCCTGTCCGTTGATATACAGGGTTCCCAGAATGGTTTGAGCCTCTGCATTGCTCCCTTCAGCCAAAGGGCAGAAGTAATTCGTAGGCCTTTTCAAAATCTTCATTCTCAATTGCTGCTTTAGCGTCTTCAAGCTGATCAGCATGTGATAATACTCGGAAAAACAAAACAGATCAGCAAAGAAAATAATAAAATCCTGTTTAATTTCATTTCAATCCTCCTGTTTTTGTGCTTATAAATTTTAATAAAAACTCTTAATTATGGGGGGATGAGATATAGAAAATTAAATTTTATGTGTCAACTTAAAAAATAAAATGACAAATTCAAATGTCTGAATGACACTGGCATCAAATAATATTATGGCTGCCGATCTCTGTCAAGTTTGCAGGCTTGGTGGACACTACTTCGTATTCTCGTCTTTAACGTACCGCCCGCCGGGCACAGTTGTGAAATGGAATATTGGCCGGTCAACCCGCTTCAATATCAACGGGCAGTGCTTCATCCCGGCAGGCACGAACAATAGGGCGCTTTTTGTAATCACCTGCTTCTCATCTTCAAGCCATATTTCTATTTCACCGCCCAGATCGTGGGGATTCCCGGGATCGTTGCCGAAGAATCCGATGATCTCGTCCGCATCGTGAACGTGGGGCTTATCCTCCAGTGTGGCGGCCTCTTTCAGATACCATGCCGTATTCATATGGAATGCGCCTTCGACGACATTCTCATCCATCCACAAAATTCTTCTGGCATATTTGGAGTAATCGGCTTCGATCTTTTTCTTCTCTTCTGGAACTACAAGATCGGTTACTACATATTTTCCATACTTTGATTCAGACATCAATCACCCTCTCCTTTTTTCTCTCTTCCCCGCGTGCCTCCCTGCTTCCAGATAGAAGCTCTGTTGCTGAATCGGAGTGCCCGTCCTCCGGAATCATGATTGAAACTGGAGTTTTCTTATCTCCACTTGTCTACGGAGGCACTCGACAAAATAGCTGAAATCCCCTGCCTGCCAGAATAGATTCGTCCCGCCGCCCAGGGACAGGATGGTAATCCTGGAGGGGCTTGAAAATTGCGGGATCTCCGCATCTTTCGGAAGCTTCATCCATGATGCAATGGGTTCCTGCCCCATCCGGCCCATGGGAAGAACAAAATTCTGCACGGCATAAAAGTTGTCCATCCAATCCCCAACCGTGACCGTCGTGTTCTTGTGAATCCACTCAATCAGCTGTTCCTTGGAATCGAATCCCTCATTATTTTTCAGCTGGTGGATAATGGTTGGATCCAAAAGAAGAGTTACGGAAGAAAAGGGACTGACAAATTTCAACCAGAAGGGAATCTGGGGATGGAAATCCTTTTCCATGCTCTGATCCGGATGGGTAAATCCCCAGCCTATAAATATGCTTACCGTGCTTTCCTCCGGCTTAAAACCCTTTTGCACGTGCAGAGGTTTCCATCCCGGCGGCAGTTCCTCTTCGTTTTCAGCTATGCAGAGGTTGTTATAGTTATAATTGTTTCCCTGGCTGCCCATGTAGGTCTCGCCGACTTTTCCTGAAGCGCCCAGGTTGATGGACATAAGGGTCCATGCCCTCCCTATGACAGCATTTGCATGGCTGAAAGGCCCCAGTGCTCCGATTCCGGAATTCATGTTGATTTCGTTCCGCACCGGACCGTTCACAACCACCATGCATGCGAAAGAGGTTGTGGAGGTGGAAAGCGCAGTCATGCCGGTCGATGCCAGCGCCAGGATTACCGGGAAGTGCTCAGGCCTTGCCCCCGCCATTACGGCATTGACGGCGACTTTTTCCACCGTATAGCTCCACAATTCATGTGGGGAAGACGGCTGCATCTTGCCGACTTCTTCATCCGCTTCATGACTGGTCCCTTTGAGCATCTCGGCAACTCTGGCTTCCGTGGGAAGCACGATAGGAAGCCCGTCCGTCCACCCATTTTCCAGAAACAGGCGGTGCAAATTATCCTCCGTGTCCGGTTCCACCAGGCGCGGGGTGGGTCTTTCAATGAATCCGGTTCTTTTGTCTTCACTGCTTAGCGGAACAGTCAAGGCATCAATGATTTCCTGCAGGACGGGCTTGCCGGTAGCCGGATCATTGCCTTCCAGGTATTTCCGGCATACCGCCGCAGAGGTGCCCGCGATAGGATGCGGGACAAAGGTGAAACGCTCATTGGGCATACCCTTTTTATAGGCATAGCTTGTTACGAGATCCTTAAATCGGATAGTGCTGATGGGGGCGGTAGGGACTCCGAGTTTTTCAACTGTCCAACAGT
>CAVZMS010000002.1:0-12316 GCA_963776085.1 uncultured delta proteobacterium | reverse complement strand
TAGAACAATCTTAAAATGGGCATCTCCTTTAATAGCCCAACCCTTTATCTCACGCAGGCATTCCATAATATCGGCATAGTCCCACCTGACTATTCCTTCCTTAACATATTCAAAGAGAAGATCCGGGCGCTGAAGTTCGAAAAACTCGGATATCTCGAATCTTTTCCTGTCATTCTCCTCCATGACGTAGTATACCCGCCCCGGCAGGTAGGAAATCTGATCCTGTGGCGCCTTTATTTCCCTGCCGAATTTATCAACACATGTTAGTCGAAGGTCCGGTGATCCTGCTCCGTTTCCGTCAAGGTTAAAGATGAAGGAACCTCCATCCGTATAACTTCCTCCACGGGCGTTCCAATATAGGTCAGCCCTGTTCCCGATCCTGGGATCTTCATCAGAGAGACTTTTCAGGGTGGCGTCGATGGCCTGCTGTTCCGAACATATCAATCCCACCTGGATATGGCCGTCATGCAGGGCGAATACCTGTGGTCTCAACATAGATGTATCCGTGATCCCGATTAACTGAAGCCTCTTGTTTTCAGTGTCGTTGCGGGCAATAATGAAAAACCACGGGCCATCGGGCGACCCGTGAATATGGGCGGCCTGTATTGCCCGATAGACCTTTTGTTTATCAGGAGACAATCGATTAAAGTCTCTCTCCATGGTCGGAGCAAGGGCCTCGATAACATATTCCAGAGGATAACTATAGGTCCTGATATAGAGGTCAAAAAGGAGCGCTGAAAGCTCGGTGTCCGTCAAAAAGCGGGGATAGATATTCCGTTGCTGGAGATATTCCGCGACGGAGTGATAGTTGGCAAAATCACCGTTATGCACAAGGGCCTCATTCATGCCTATGAATGGATGCGCCCCGGCAGGGTGCCATATCTTTCCCTTGGTGGGATAGCGTTGGTGTGCGATCCAGATATGGGCCTTGAAGTTATCCAGCTTATAATACCTGACTACATCCTCCGCGTAACCCACGACCTTCAGGATAAAGAAATTGCGACCATGGGAAAGGATAAACGCCTGCTGCTTGCCTAAGGCGTCATAGTATCTACTATTTATCTTAATGCTGTTCTGATATACAAACTCGTCCTCAGCCTGACGCTCAGAAAGGGTTTCCAGATGATTCTTTATAATGAAATCTTTGAGCACCTCGGGCTTGACCCTTACGAAATAGCGCCATACATCAGGAGGGCGCACATCAAGACCCATGATATCACGATAATCATCAATACGCGGAATCCTTTCCGATAAATCCACGTTGAAAAAGGGTTTAATGAATCGATCTTCCAGATCCTCAATCACACCCTCCTCAAGGACAGCCACCTGGAGGATATATGCCTCTTCCAGGATCTCTTTTGATACCCCGAGCATCCTGTGATCAAAGCCCATGGCCGCAATCCCGCCTCCGCGGCCATTACCCCGGTTATGCATCTGTTTTGAAGGCTCAAATATATGTTTTCCTCTCACAGGAATACTGCATGCAAAACCTGTTACCCCGCAGCCACCCTCCGCCTCAGTCTCATAAAGGGGTTTTTCAGGTAAACCCTGCCCCAGCTTTTTCCTGGATCGAATTATATTTTCTATGATTTGATCTTTGAACATGACAATTAAACTGATAACTTAATTGTAATAACTGGCTGATCTTGCAAATCATTATAATGCTTCCAGATTTTCCCTGGCATTTCTGATTAATTTAGGCATTATTAAAATAATGAAAATCCTAGATTAAAAAATCTAGTGTCAAATAAAGCAAGACCATCGTTTTATTGAACTATGGCAAGATATAAGAAACTATTTGCACACAAGCAATTACTATAGTAGTTTCAATTCTCAACAGTAACTTCAACTATATTTTGACGAGCTATTCCTTTTTCCTCACGGCCCTTTTTCACATAGGCATGCATCAATCCCATTATTTCATATCTACCGTTTTCCAACTTAGTAGTGTCCCACTTTATTGGGAAATTCATTTCTATCTCACCAGATTCACCGATCTTAATCCATGTGTCCGTGCTCTTCCTGCGATAATACCAGGGATTAGTTATATACGCTATATGTCCCGATATATCTAACTCCTCCAGTTCCTTATGCAGGAGTTCTTCATCAAACTCCTCTCGAAGCATAACAACACCAGAATATTTTTCAAATACCTCGGTAGGAACAATATAATGCGGCCCCCAATTTCTTGACATAGTACACCTCCTTGTGATTTTACGGATCAACCGTGTAATAATATTCATTAATGTATTAGATATGCAAATACCTTGCCATCACATGAGATATATTTTTATATAAAAATTAATAGGTTAGAAGAAAAATTATTAATTGATCAGTCATAAAGAGATACAAATTTGAAGATAAATATTTTTATGTATACAATATTGTTTAAAGAATAATTCTAAAGAGATCTTTTGAAAGACGTAAGTGGCCGGTTAAATCTTGCATGCCTGTTTTTCATTCCATTTGAATTTGTAATCTATATTTATCTCAGTTATAATTTTTCAGACAGTTCCGGCAAGATTTGCATCTATTTTGTATCAGTTAAAAAAATAGCTTGCCCTGGAAAGATTGAATTAAATCGATATAATCTTATTAAATAAGATAATATATGGAAAGTGCAATATGGGGATATTGACTCTTATTGGCAATGGAGAAAATAGTACAATATGAAAATTAATGATGATAAAAACAATAAGCTCAATATTCTCATTGTGGACGATGAGATCAATATCCGCAAGACCCTTTCAGTATGCCTGGAATCACGTGGGCATAGGGTTATTGCTGTAAGCAACGCCACTGATGCCCTTTCTGAAGTGGATCGACAGGTATTTCGACCTGGCCTTTGTGGATCTGAGATTAGGGACATCCGACGGCCTTGAACTGGTGCCTGCCCTGCTTGCCTTATGTCCATGGCTTAAAATAGTCATCATTACAGCCTATGCCTCTGTGGACAGTGCCGTGCAGGCCATGCAACTTGGTGCCACGGATTATATCGCCAAGCCTTTCACGCCTGAACATGTGGAGTTGGTTACCGGCCGCATAGCTTCTATACGAACCATGGAGCAGCGCATTGCCGTCCTAAAAGAGGATCTGGAAAGATTGTATCCCCAAGCGATATTCACATCCCGTCATCCGGGAATGCAACGAGCTATAGAGCTTGCCAGGCAAGCATCTCCTTCAGAGGCAGTTATACTGCTTAGGGGCCCCAGCGGCACAGGAAAAACCGTTTTGGCCCGTGCTATTCATTCATGGAGCCTCAGAGCTGCAAAACCTTTCGGGATCATTTCCTGTCCTACCCTTAACCTGGAGCTTCTTGAAAGTGAACTCTTCGGTCATGCAAAAGGCTCATTCACAGGCGCCTTGCGTGACTATGCAGGCCGGGTGGCAGCCTGTGAGGGCGGGACCCTGTTTCTGGATGAGATCGGCGATCTCCCGTTGTCTATCCAGCCCAAACTTCTTCGTTTCCTACAGGACCATGAATACGAACGTATCGGCGAGCAGCAGACAAGAAAGGCTGACGTCCGCATCATTGCTGCCACCAATACTGATCTCGAAAATGGGGTCAGGGAAGGCCGATTTCGTGAAGACCTGTATTATCGGCTGAATGTAATTCAAATAGACCTACCTCCGCTCTCCGAACGTCCCGATGACGTGGAACTCCTGGCCAAGGAGATGTTGAGCTTCTTCGGGGCGCAAAATCATAAGGTCTTTACAGGATTCAGTGAAGACGCCATCCTGGCCTTGCGAAACTACTCCTGGCCCGGCAATATCCGTGAGCTGCGCAATGTAATAGAGAGGTCGGCCATTCTCAGCACAGGAGAAGTTCTGGGCATTGAACATCTGCCGGATTCGATCATCCCACGCACTCCTCCTGTTGAATTGGGTTCTCCAGTATCCCTGGAGGTTATAGAAGAAAATCATATCCGTCGTGTCATCGCCTCTACCAAGTCCCTCCAGGAGGCGGCCGATATTTTAGGCATCGACCAAGCCACCCTCTGGCGTAAACGAAAAGAATACGGCATCTGACCAGTCTTCTTCCTGGTCTTCGGCTTGCATTATGCAAGGTCACTTTTAGGATTAGCCTTGTCTATTACAAGGTTAATGCGTATCACTCTATATTATATCTTATTGATATAGCTCTAAATAGCTCCTTGGCACACTATGTGCTTGTATAGATATCGGAGGGTAAGTCAATGATCGGTATCAGACAAAAGCTCATGCTGGGATTCGGCGGTCTGCTTGCGATTGTAGCCGTTATCGGTTTCTTACCATGTTGCAGATCAACGATCTTGGACAGGCAATAGATGTCATCCTTAAGGAAAACTATCGCAGTGTGGTAGCCTGTCAGGAGATGAAGGAATCCCTGGAGAGGATCGACAGTGGGATTCTGTTCACCCTCGCAGGTAATGAGGACGGAAGGGAATAGATTAATCACGGAAATACACATCCAAGTTCCGAGCCGCTCTTGATGTGGAACTCGGCAATATCACGCTTCCTGATGAAAGAGAGATGTCACAGCGTATCAAGACGCTTTTTGACGAGTATCTTAAGGCAATCCCTCTTGTCACACAGACACAGAGTTCCTTGCAGGAACGGCAGGCAGCATATTTCTCTACTGTGCAGCCGATATTCCTGGATATCAAAGAAACAGCCCAGGATATCCTGACTATGAATCAAAAGAACATGAGCGAGGCCAACGATGCAGCCAGACGCAGGGCCGATTCAGCACATCGGAACATGCTGATTGCCATCATTATATCCGCTTTCCTCGCGGTACTATACAGCTATCTGGCTCATAGGTGGATCTTACACCCGATTAACAGGTTGATCGAATCGACAAATGAAATCCGGACCGGAAACCTGGATCTTGTATTGGAAAAGGGATCGAAGGATGAGATCGGAAAGCTTTCAGAGTCCTTTAATGAAATGATATCTACCTTAAGACAAGTGCGAAACGTGGACAGAATCAACCTCCTGAGGACGCGTCGGGCCGTTGAAGAGGTCTTTAAGTCCCTTCCAACCGCTATCGCAATCCTTGACCTGGATGGTCGTGTTGAGGTCTCGACAGAAACTGCCATCAAGCAATTCGGTCTCAAACCTGGAGTTCTTTACAACCAGTCTTGGTTATGAATGGCTTTCCCCGATGATTCGAAAGGCCTTGGATGAGAATCGCATTATAGAACGTGATATTAAAGAAGGTTACATACAACACTTCATTAATAACCGTGAATATTTTTTCCAGCCTATGGTTATACCGATCCCAACAGGGTCTGAGCCAGGTGAGATGGCCGGTCTGGCGCTCATTCTGAAAGACATGACCCAGGTCCACGAACAGGAGGAATTAAAACGTGGCGTGGTGGCCACGGTTTCACACCAGCTTAAGACGCCGTTGACCTCGCTCCGCATGTCCGTTTATCTGCTGTTGGAGGAGAGGGTGGGAACTCTAAATGAGAAACAGGTAGAACTTCTCATGGCTGCAAGGGATGACAGCGATAAACTTGTAGGCATCCTTAATGATTTGCTTGATCTGAATCGCATCGAGTCGGGAAAATCCAATCTGTCTCCTGAACAAGTCTTCCCGCACGCCTTTGCGAGGGACGCCATTGAGCCGTTCCTCATTGAGGCAAGGGACAAAGGCGTTGTTATACTGAACGAAGTTCAAGAAGATTTGCCTGAAGTATTGGCTGATCGGCAAAAGATACACCATGTTTTTATGAATCTGTTTTCCAACGCCCTTAGATTTACTGGGCCGGGTGGGTCGATTACTGTCCGGGCTGCATTGGAACCTGAACATGTACGCTTCTCTATCGAAGATACGGGAACGGGCATTGAAGCCGAACATCTGAGCCGCTTGTTCGAGCAATTCTATCGCGTACCGGGCCAGGATGACAAGTCAGGCATAGGCCTAGGGCTGGCGATCGTAAAAGAGATTGTCCAGGCTCATGGCGGGGATGTCGGAGTTAAAAGTGAACCAGGCAAGGGTTCGACCTTTCACTTCAGTCTTCCGTTGATGAAGAAACAATTTATTTAATGGAATGTAAACTATGTTGGCGGATATTGTTTATTTTATTGTCACCATAATATTCTTTGGACTTTGCATTTTGTTTGCCGAGGCCTGCAGGAGGTTATAAGCCATGTTAGACATCATCGTCGGTCTAATCGGCGTTATTTTGATTATTTATCTTCTGGTTACCGTGATTCGGCCTGAATTATTTTAACGGAAGTGTCGCGAAATGAACATGTATGGATGGCTGCAACTCATAGCCTTTGTCGGTCTGCTCCTGCTCCTTACCAAGCCAATGGGGCTTTATCTGCTTCGCGTTCTGGACAGCGAAGGACACACTTTTCTTGATCCCATCCTGAAACCAATGGAATTGCTGTTTTACCGGCTCTTTGGGTGGATCGAAAACAGGAACAGGACTGGAGACAATATTCGATTTCTCTACTTATCTTCAGCCTGATCGGCCTAATTTTTACATATATAATCCTCAGGATTCAACACCTGCTGCCTTTGAACCCTCAAAACCTTGGGCCGCTCAGCCCCGATCTGGCCTTCAATACAGCGGCCAGTTTTACCACCAACACCAACTGGCAAAATTATGGCGGGGAATCCACCATGTCATACTTTTCGCAGATGGTGGGACTGGCGTTTCATAACTTTATTTCCGCAGCAGTAGGGATCGCAATCGCCGCAGCCCTAGTGCGTGGTATTGTACGACATGCCGCCAGAACCATCGGCCACTTCTGGGTGGATGTGGTGCGGGTGAACCTCTATCTGCTTTTGCCGATATGTCTCGTCTATGCCGTCTTCCTGGTATCCCAGGGGATGATCCAGAATTTCAAGGCCTATGATACGGTGAAATTAGTTGAACCTTACGCTGTTCAAGTCGCCAAGAAGGACGCCAACGGACAGGAACTGAAAGATGTGAACGGCAAAGCAGTCACGGAGGAGCGCATGGTTGACACCCAGACAATCGCCCAGGGTCCTATGGCCTCGCAGGTGGCGATCAAGATGCTGGGCACCAATGGCGGCGGTTTCGTAAACGCCAATGCCGCCCATCCCTATGAGAATCCGACACCGCTCTCGAATTTCATTCAGATGCTGTCTATTTTTCTGATTCCGAGCGGCCTCACTTACTATCTAGGCCGTATGGTCAAGAACCGCCGGCACGGTTGGGCTGTCTGGGGGGCCATGGCTGTCCTTTTTCTGGCCGGTGTCCTTATCTGCTGGTCGGCCGAGTCAACCGGCAATACCCGTTTGACAGCCCTGGGCATTGATAGCGCCGGAGGCAATATGGAGGGGAAGGAGATGCGTTTCGGGATCTTCAATTCCGCCCTTTTTGCAACTATTACCACTGACGCCTCCTGCGGAGCGGTAAACTCGATGCATGACTCATTTACCCCATTGGGGGACTCGTACCCTTGGTCAACATGCAACTGGGCGAAGTAGTTTTCGGCGGGGTGGGCGCCGGTCTCTACGGCATGCTGGTTTTTGTAATACTGACGGTATTTCTGGCCGGCCTGATGGTAGGGCGTACGCCGGAATATCTCGGGAAAAAAATCGAGGCCTATGATGTCAAGGTCAGCGTCATGGCCCTTCTTGTCCTCTGTTTCAGCATCCTCGGTTTTGCGGCATGGGCGGCCATACGGCCCTGGGGCATTGCCGGGCTTAATAATACGGGACCGCATGGTCTGTCGGAGATCCTCTATGCCTATTCGTCGGCCGTCGGCAATAACGGCAGCGCCTTTGCCGGGTTAAGCGCCAACACGCCCTGGCTGAATACAACCCTGGGGATTGCTATGTTGTGTGGACGGTTTCTTTTCATCGTGCCCGTTCTGGCCCTTGCGGGAAGCATGGCCAAAAAGAAGCTCGTGCCTGAAAGCACAGGCAGTTTCCCTGTTTCGGGCCTGACCTTCATCATTTTGCTGATCGGCACGGTGCTGATTGTAGGCGCGTTAACCTTTTTCCCTGCCCTGGCATTGAGTCCCATTGTGGAGCATTTCATCATGATGGGATCGGGAAAACTATTCTGAGACAATAAGGATCCGATATTATGGCTGCTAAAAAACTTTCGCTTTTTGATCGACATATTATTGCTGGGGCACTAGGCGCGTCTTTTAAGAAACTGCATCCTCTAACCATGATGAAAAATCCCGTCATGTTTGTAACCGAAGTGGGTGCCTTGATCACCACATTCAGCCTTTTTTTCAGTGCTCCCGGCGAGTCTGTCGGCTTCGGCGTTCAGGTGTCAATCTGGCTGTGGTTTACCGTTCTTTTTGCCAACTTCGCCGAGGCTATGGCTGAGGGGCGCGGCAAGGCCCAGGCCGACGCATTGCGTAAGACGCGGACCCATACTATCGCCAATCGCATACATGGCCTCCGGCGCTACAGAACAGGTTTCAGCAGAGATGTTGCGCAAAGGGGATGTGGTCATCATCTCCGCAGGAGAGATGATTCCTGCGGACGGCGAGGTCATCGAAGGAGTGGCCTCGGTGGACGAGTCTGCAATTACCGGAGAATCGGCGCCGGTCATCCGTGAATCCGGCGGCGACCGCAGTGCCGTCACTGGCGGCACCCGTGTGCTATCCGATCAAATCAAGGTAGTCGTTACCGCCAACTCAGGGGAAAGCTTCATGGACCGGATGATCGGCCTTGTGGAGGGGGCGCAGCGTCAGAAGACTCCAAATGAGATTGCCCTGATCATTCTCCTTTCCGCCCTGACGATCATTTTTCTGATCGTGATCCTGACACTGAAATGTTTCGGTCTCTATTCCGGCATTTCCTTTACCATTACTGTCCTGGTCGCGCTTCTGGTCTGCCTGATTCCCACTACCATCGGCGGGCTCTTAAGCGCCATTGGGATTGCGGGCATTGACCGTCTGGTTCAAAAAAATGTCCTTGCCATGAGCGGACGGGCGGTAGAAGCAGCGGGAGATATTGACGTGCTTCTGATGGATAAAACCGGAACTATAACTCTCGGGAACCGCCAGGCCACAGAATTTATCCCGGCACCAGGTTTGACGCCTGAAGAGCTGGCTGATGCCGCGCAACTGGCGTCTTTGGCCGACGAAACACCTGAAGGACGAAGCATCGTTGTCCTGGCCAAGCAGTACGGCTTGAGAGGCCGCTCTATTACAGAGATGCCTCATGCCGCTTTTATCAATTTCACGGCGCAAACCCGCATGAGTGGCGTGGATATCGATGGCAGGCAGATTCGTAAAGGCGCCCCTGATGCCGTTCAAAAATTTATCGGACAGGATTTCCCACGGCCGTAACCGAGGCGAGTAGAAACTATTTCCCGTTCCGGCGGGACGTCCCTGGTGGTTGCTGAAAAGGACCGGGTGTTAGGCGTTATCCACCTTAAAGATATTGTCAAGGGCGGGCTTAAAGACCGCTTCACCCGTTTCCGGGCCATGGGCATCAAGACGGTGATGATCACAGGCGATAACAATCTCACAGCGGAGGCCATTGCGAACGAGGCCGGCATGGACGATTATCTTGCAGAGGCGCGGCCTGAAGACAAGCTTGCATTGATCCGGAAGGAACAGTCAGCCGGCCATCTTGTTGCCATGACGGGCGACGGCACAAATGACGCGCCGGCCCTGGCCCAGGCCGATGTGGGCGTGGCCATGAATACGGGAACCCAGGCGGCGAAGGAAGCAGGCAATATGGTTGATCTGGATTCCAATCCCACGAAACTTATCGAGATCGTGGAAATCGGCAAGCAGATGCTTATAACGCGGGGGGCTCTCACCACCTTCAGCATCGCCAATGACGTGGCGAAATATTTTGCCATCATTCCGGCGATGTTGATCAGCCTCTTTCCGGAGATTGCCCCTTTGAACATAATGGGACTAAGATCCCCACAAAGCGCTATTCTCTCGCGCCGTAATTTTCAATGCTGTCATTATTGTACTGTTGATCCCATTGGCCCTGCGCGGAGTGAAATTCCGAGCTTTGGGCGCTGCCGTCCTTCTGCGACGAAACCTTTTAATCTATGGGCTGGGCGGACTTGTTGCTCCATTTGTGGGCATCAAGCTCATCGATATGCTGATGGGCATCTTGCCCTGGGGATAAGGAGAAACACCTATGTTAAAAAACATTATAAATGAATTACGTATTTCATTTATTGCGACGTTATGTTTGGCAATTCTGCTGTGCGGCATCTATCCGGCCATTGTCTGGCTGGTCGCCCAAGGCATATTCCCTGATCAGGCCAACGGCTCATTGGTCTCGGTGAAGGGTCAGGTTATAGGCTCATCCCTGTTGGCCCAACGGTTTGACGGTCCGGGGTACTTTCATCCCCGTCCTTCGGCAGCGGGAAACGGTTATGACGCCGCCAATTCCGGCGGCAGCAATCTGGGGCCTACATCACAGAAACTGATCGATGCGGTTAAAGAGCGCATCTCTGCCTACCGTGCAGAAAATAATCTGGCGCCGGGGGTATTAATTCCAGCGGACGCAGTAACGGCCTCAGGCAGCGGCCTGGATCCCATATCAGTGTGAAAAATGCCTTGTTGCAGGCAGGGCGTGTGGCAAGGACCCGAGGCCTTAGGGAGGAGACGGTCCGGTAGATGATCATTTCACGCACTGAAGGCCGTTATCTGGGAATCTTCGGCGAACCGAGGGTGAATGTTCTCATGCTGAATCTGGACCTTGATAATCAGCATTGAGCCTATGTATGACAACATTCAAGGATAATATTTAACCGAATCTTATGAGGAGGTATAATATATTGCTAATCAGTTTTCAAATGGTGAATCGTTATGACTAATGAAAGAGCTGATGAATTTCTGCGGATGATCCGCCGGTCCCAGCGAGGCAAGCTCAAGATATATCTGGGCTATGCCGCCGGCGTCGGCAAGACATATCAGATGCTGCTTGAGGCCCGCCGTCTCAAGGAGGATGGCATTAAGGTGATGGTAGGCGTTGTCGAGACCCATGGAGGGTGGAAACGGAATTGTTATTGAACGGGCTTGATGTAATTCCGAGAAAGAAGATTACCTATCGCGGGATAGAGATCGAGGAAATGGATCCGGATGCTATATTGTCGCTGAGACCCGAAGTTGTGCTCATTGACGAACTGGCCCATACCAACGTGCCCGGAAGCAAAAACGACAAGAGATATGAGGATGTGGAGGAAATCCTTGCCATCAGGCATCCATGTCATCTCCACCATGAATGTCCAGCACCTGGAAAGCCTATATGAAACAGTCGAAGGCGTTACAGGCGTCAAGGTTCGCGAGCGTGTCCCAGATCGCATTCTGGCTGAGGCCGATCAGATAGTCAATGTGGATATCACCACGGAAGACCTACAACGCAGGTTGCCAGGAGGGAAAGGTCTATACCAAAGAGATTATGAGGAACCGCGCTGGAACATTTCTTTAAACCGGCAAACCTGGAACAGCTCCGCGAATTGACCCTGAGGGAGTTGGCCGCCCATATCGATTCTCGCAGACGCGATCCATCAGCAGAGGATATTCCGTCAAATCCCGATCAGGTCATGGTATGCTTAAGTTCAGGCGGACCCAACACCGAGGCCCTTCTTCGCTATGCATCCAGGCTTGCCGGCCGGTTAAACCGAAACTGGTATGCCGTTTATGTGCAGATATCGCAGGAAAATCCGGCCGTCATCGACGCGGCAACACAGCGCATACTTTCCAATAATATGACCCTTGCCAAGCAATTGGGCGCGACTGTTTTTACCTATAAGGGCGATGATATCGTTAAGACCATCCTGCAGTTCGCCAAGGAGTATCGTGTAGGTCATATTATCCTCGGCGCCCCAGGGAAAAAATAAAGTTCTGGCGAAGATTGATGGGTGAGGAAGGCGTTGTCGAACGGCTTATTAAAGAGAGTAAAGGGCATACTATCGTCGTCCTCGATACCAAGACAATGACTGATGTGGAGCAGACAGGGCCCATAACACCCGTTTACGAGGAATCTCGCTCAGGTATTCAGACAAAAGAAGCACCTCTTCTTAATAAAGAGACTCTTTTCTCAAAGGAAGCTATCCTCCTATGGGATGAGGTTATAGATAAGGAAGAGGCTATGATGCAATTATTGGATGCTTGCTTGAATAATAACAAAAATCCTGAAAGATTCCGCATGGGATGCACTTATGGTGCGTGAACGGCAAGGGGGAACCTTTGTCGGCGACGACGTGGCCATTCCCCATGTGAGGATAAAGGCCCTTTCTCAACCCATTGTGGCCCTGGAATCGGTAAGGCAGGCATACAGGATCGGGATTCAAATCGTTATTTCAGGATCATGATGCTTCTTCTCTCCCCGATTGATCCTCCCTCAATCCAT
>CAVZMS010000001.1:0-4608 GCA_963776085.1 uncultured delta proteobacterium | reverse complement strand
GGGTTATGGCAAGATTAAGGGCGCAGCATTCAGGGTGCGTGAAATACCGTTCATATATCTGCCTTATATGATCTTTCCTGTCAAAACAAAGCGACAGACCGGTCTCCTCCTGCCTGGCACGGGTTACTCTGATCGAAACGGCATGGAGACTGGAAATACCTTTCTTCTGGGCCATATCCGATCAGATGGATGCCACATTTTATGAACGCTTAATATCCCGGCGGGGCCTAATGCAGGGGGCCGAGTTTCGCTATGTATCCGAGGGCAATTCAGAGGGGACATACATGTTTGATATACTCCCGGACAGGATAAAGGAAAAGGACATGAACAACCCGGAACAGACGGACCTCGGTCCATTCGCCCGGACAAACAGGACCCGGTACTGGCTAAGGAGCAGGACGGATCAGCAATTGCCCGAGGGAATTGAGGCCCGTCTGGATACGGATGTCGTGAGCGATCAGGACTATCTGAAGGAGTTCGGTGACGGTCTCTTCGGTCTTGAAGCAAGATCGGATCTGGCCAAGGTGTCAGGCCGTCCGGTTGACGAGATCACCTCACCTTTCAGAAGATCGGCATTAAGATTAAGCCGTGACAAAGACGACTACAGCCTTCAGGCCCTGGCATCCTATTACCAGCGGCCTGAACGTTTTGTGGATGACCCAACGGCGCAGCCCCTGGCCGGAATCGACTTCGCTATTCTGCCCCGTCCCCTGTTTAAGCTCCCCTTGGCATTCTCACTGGATACGGACTTTAATTATATATGGCGTGACCTTGGACAAAAAGGTCATAGCTTCTCAATTACCCCCATGTTGACCTACCCCGCAAGGTTCGGCCCTTATCTGGAATTTGAACCGTCGATAAGCGTTACAAGAAATATGCGATGGATAAGCGACGACCCTTATAGCAATGATTACCTTTCCGAGAATGTCTATCAGTTTCAGGCAAGGCTATCCACTATCATGGAACGGATCTTTGATGTTGAGTGGAATCAAACAACAAGGTTAAAACATAAACTCGTGCCATCCCTTTTATACGAATACCGGTCCGATAAGGACGAAAAGGGATATCAGCCATGGTTCGATCCTATAGATGCGGTCGGAAAGATTAACAGGATAACCCTGTCCATCGAAAATTTTATGGATGCCAAAAATCAGGACTCAAAAGGGAATATTACCTACTCTCAATGGGCCGACATGAACATTACTCAGGGATATAATCTGGATGAGTCGCGTCTTGCCCCCTTGACAGGAACCTTTACTCTCATGCCCTTCCCTGCGCTGAAACTTGACGCCGAGTTCCACTGGGCCCACTATAAAGATGAGATCTCTTCCGCGGATGTCTCCCTTAAGTTCAATATCGACAGGTCAGGAGATAGAAAAGACACTTATGAGATCGATTACGTCAATCTGAATGAAGGGAACAAGGGACTGAGCTACTATCTAAATGTAAACATAGCTCACGGCTTCTCAGCTGGGAGTTCTCTTCAGAGGGATATGGATCTCGGGCATAATATCCAAAACAGTTACTGGCTTGAATACATGGCCCAATGCTGGGGGGCCAGGCTTACAGTGGAAAAATTCGATGAGGAATCAAGGATCATGCTGACTTTCCGCATCCTTGGTCTGGGGGGAGACTGAAAATATTGAATGTTGAATAGAATTTCCAATGATGAAGTTTAATAAGAAACAGAAAATTCCTCAATTCAACATTCATAATCAGGACAAATATTCTATATTCAGTCTGAGAAGAAACTTATTAATAAAGGAGGTTATCAATGCATGCCGTGATTATGGCGGGCGGATCAGGAACCCGCTTCTGGCCTTACAGTCGAAATAACAGGCCTAAGCAGTTACTCAAGATGGTCGGTAACAAACCAATGCTGGTGGAGACATGCGACAGGCTGAGGTCTCTTATCAGCGATGAGGAAATTATTATTGTCCTTGGGGAAAATCATCTTGAGGAAGCAAGGGAACTCTTAAATGATCGAAAGGTCCATATCCTTGCCGAACCCATCGGTAGAAATACCGCCCCATGCATCGGCCTTGGAGCCATATACGCCCGTCATCTGGGCTGCAAGGGAGCGACGGCATTTCTGCCCGCGGACCATTTCATAGGCAATCCTGCGGCCTTTATCCGCGCCCTTGAACAGGCCGGTAATGTTGCCGAATCAGGAGGCATTGTCACTATCGGAATCATACCCTCGCGACCCGAGACAGGGTATGGATATATCAAAAGATCGATGTCCGGTTCTCCGGGTTCCGCTGTCTTTGAGGTCTCCGCCTTTGTGGAAAAGCCTGACCTGGAAAAAGCGAGGGAATATCTTGCGAGCGGCGATTATTTTTGGAATGCCGGGATATTCGTGGCCACCCATGAGACCATCTTAAATGAGATCAGGGTGCATCTCCCAAACCTTTTTACGGGCCTGACGTCGCTGGAGAAGAGCACTGGGTACCGGCTCCTTTGGAAAGAGATTAAAGGCGGTCTATGAAGAGCTTGAATCCGTATCTTTTGATTATGGGATTATGGAGAAGACCGAATCTCCCCTGTTTGTCATTCCCTGTGATTGCGGATGGAGCGATGTCGGGTCATGGGAGTCCTTTCATGAATTGAGGTCAAAGGATCATGACGGAATGAGAAATCTCTCAGAAGGCGAAACCATTCTTATCGATTGTAAAAACAGTTTAGTCACCAATATGAGCGGTCGTCTTGTAGCCTGTCTCGGAATAAAAAACTGCATTATCGTGGATACGGATGATGCCCTGCTTGTGGCCGATCTGGGGAGGTCTCAGGATATCCGCAAGATCGTCGATCAGTTAAAAAAGGTCAAGAGGGAGGACCTGCTGTGAATTCGGCGCATTTTCAGAGAATATGATATCCGAGGGAGGTTCCCTGATGACCTCAATAAGGACTCTGTTTACAGACTTGGCCTGTCTGTAGGCACATATTATCAGGAACAATGGGGCGAAGAAAATTTCCATTGGCCGCGACTGCCGTTTAAGCTCCCCGGAACTTCAGGAAGCGCTCATAAAGGGTCTGGTTGAATCGGGGATCAAGGTGGTGAACATAGGAATGGTTCCGACACCCCTCCTGTACTTCTCCATCTTTCATCTGGGGTTGGATGGCGGGGTCCAGATCACCGGCAGTCACAATCCCCCGGAGTATAACGGATTCAAGATATGTCTTGGCAAAATGACTATCCACGGTGATGAGATTCAAAAAATCAGAGAGATCTATGATAAAGGGCGGTTCAAAAAAGGCAGTGGAAAGCTGGAAGATGCCGAGGTCATTGCCCCCTATCTCTCTTTTCTGAAAAGAAACATCCTCCCGGGAGATATCAGGAGGAAAGTAGTAATAGATGCCGGTAATGGTGTTGCCGGCATGGTAGCACCCGACATATACAGAGAGATGGGAGTTGAAGTGGAGGAGCTGTTCTGCGAGCCTGATGGATGCTTCCCCAATCATCACCCTGATCCCACGATACCGGAAAACCTGAAACATCTCAAGAGAGAGGTCTTAACAAAGTCCGCGGATCTGGGCATCGCCTTTGACGGCGACGCCGACAGGATAGGTGTCATAGACAATGAAGGAAATATCCTCTGGGGAGATCAGTTGATGATTATATTTTCCCGTGATCTCCTTGAGCGCAACCCTGGAGCAAGGATCATTGGCGAGGTGAAATGCTCTCAGGTCCTGTATGACGATGTCAAAAAGCACGGTGGCGTTCCTATTATGTGGAAGGCGGGGCACTCCCTGATCAAGAGCAAGATGAAAGAGGAAGGGGCTATCTTTGCGGGTGAGATGAGCGGACATCTATTTTTCGCGGACCGATACTTCGGTTATGACGACGCGATCTACGCTGGAGCCAGGCTGCTGGAGATCATGTCCAGAACGGAAAAAAGTTTACGCGAACTCCTCTCCGGGATACCCCATATGGTAAATACCCCTGAAATACGAATTGATTGCCCTGACGATAAGAAGTTTCGTGTAGTCGCGGCTATTGCGGAAGGTTTTAAAAAGGAATATGATGTTATAGATGTGGATGGGGCCAGGGTCCTCTTTGAAGGAGGATGGGGGCTTATAAGGGCCTCAAACACGCAACCCGTACTGGTTCTTCGCTTTGAAGCCAGGGATGAGGACCGCCTTCAAGAGATAAGAGATCTCTTTATGGACAGGCTCAGTCCGTTTCTTAAATAACGCGAGCTTTTTCAGCAAACAAGGCCCGATGAGGCCGGGCATGCAGTGGAGCCCCGCCGACTGAAGTCGGCGGCACCAATGCTCCAGCTTCGGCGAAACCCGCCGCAGCACATCCGCCTACGCTAATCATGTTAGCAATAAACGCGGCTATTCGCCGCATTACTAACACAGCTTCGGCGGATACCCTTTCCTCATTCATCCGCCAACTGAAGTTGGCGGCTTTCTGCGAAGGCGGGTAAATTTATCATGCGGAATCCTTGCCTGACATGCCTGAAAACGGATTATTATCGGCGGTTTCAATATCCATAGCATCATCGGCAATACTTTTCGTTTTAGGTACATATCCATCCCCGACCGGCTCCCCGGCTAGTGTCTGAATAACCGGCTGAGGGTGACCCTTTTCGTGATCTTCAA